>JALOQS010000110.1 GCA_025459355.1 Pirellula sp. | reverse complement strand
ACGAGAGCCTCCGGTCTTCGTATCCGATCGCACGGCGTCGTTTTTAGGTGCTTCTATTCGAAGAGACGAATTGGCCGTTGAAACTTTATCGCAGGTTGTTTCCAACTCACCTGATTCTTCGCCTGGCAGTATTGCGGGTGTAGAATTGCTGGAATCGGCATTGAGTGCACTCCCCGTTACTTCGATCTTGTAGGTACTGTCCGAATCGAGGAACATGAATACGTCGCGAAGTTGCCCGTTACTTCGATCTTGTAGGTACTGTCCGAATCGAGGAACATGAATACGTCGTGAAGCTGTTCTTCGGTAGCACTCGTTTGCAAATCGACAATCCAGCTTAGATAACAAAGTTCTGGATCGATCTCCGCAAGGCTTGGGAGTTGAGATTGATCGAGCTGAACTTTACAGACCTCACTTAATTCCGATAGTTCACGAAGCAGAAGCAGCGGATCTTGTCCGAAGTGAAAGAACTCACGGCTCGGATTAAGCGTTATTCGAAAGTGTGTGAGTGCATTCGGAGACTGTTTGGGGTGGTTTGCCGGTGTTGATGCCTCGGTTGCTTGCTCTGCAGGGATTCCATTCACTCTTTGTAGCTCAGTAAAAACTTCGGCCAAGTTGATGGGTAAAGGGGCGCCATCTTTGGCGTTGGCAACGAGACCGTAAATGACATCGACGCTCGTTAATAGTAGCTCGATCAGATCGGGTGTTGTATGAAGCTCGCCATCGCGGGCTTTCTCAAGAAGATTCTCAAGAACGTGCGTAAACTTACCTACCTCATCGATGCCAAACGTCGTGCTGGCTCCTTTTATGCTGTGAGCGGCCCTGAACACCGTATTTAGTAACTCTGTGTCACCTGGTTGGCTTTCCAGTTGTAGCAGCGCTCCCTCCATGTGCTGAAGATGCTCTTCAGCTTCAACGTAAAACGCAGCGCGAAAGCGGCTAAGATCGATTTGCATGACAATCCCCAAGAAATCCAAGTTTGCGATCGAGTTCGAACTAACGAACGACTTTCTTAACCACTGTTAGAAGCTGATCAGGATTGAACGGCTTGACCATCCAACCAGTTGCGCCAGCAAGTTTGCCTTCTTGCTTTTTACTCTCTTGCGATTCTGTAGTTAGAAGCAGGATCGGGGTGAACTTGAATGCAGGACGCGCCCGCAATTCTTTGACCAACGTAATGCCATCCATGATCGGCATGTTCAAGTCGGTTACCACTAAGTCGACCGATTTGTTTTCGCTTGCCTTTAACGCCTCCGCACCGTTTGTGCCTTCGATCGTCTCAAATCCTGCGGACTGAAGTGTGAACGTTACCATTTGTCGCATCGATGCAGAGTCGTCGACAACCAAAGCTGTTTTAGCCACGTTAAGTATCCCTTGTACGAATGAGCGATGAGAAAGAACGGCGCTGCGTCAATTACTCCGCAGCTTCCAAAATGGATTCCGCCCCGGCAATCCTCAGCCAAGACCTTATTTCACTTGAACTGTCAGCTACGAGACGAACCAAATCGCCCATCTCTGTTTTGATGGCTAGAAACAACTGTATGGTCGATGCATCAATGCACTCGATCTCAGAACACTCAAGAAGAATAGGAGTAGATTCAGAGCTGAACCGAAGCAAATCTCGATGCAGAGTTACCGCATTTCGAATATCTTGCCCACCGCCAATTTCTTCAAGCCTCGTCGATCGGGTCGCATCGCTGTCTGCAATGTTTCCCAACATTTATAAACTCCAGTTAATGAGTCTGAATGGGCTCGTGTAGTCAGCAAATGAACCTCAGGGGCAAGACTGTTAACAGTGGTCGGTTCAAATCGCTTTGCCTACAGTGACAACGTAATGCACAATTTCGCACGAAAAAAATTTCAATCCCTCAATTAAGTTTTTTCTACCTTTTCAAACCAGATCGAGTTCCTGAGATGCGGGCTTTGCCGACAAAGTCAACCTAGACCGCGAGCCTTAACATTCGCAGCCATGGCAAAGGTAATGATTTACCAAGGATTTCAAAGGAAAACCATCGATCCGAGTGATGTTTGTTACCAGGCGCAATATGTCTCAACAGAGGTGAGATTTGACACAGTTCCGTGTCACACTACCGTGCCAATCGAGCACGCTACCCTTGAGTTCGCGTTGTCTTTGCGGCTCCTACCACGTCGCACGATCAGGGCGGACCTGAACCATTTCGAACCGCTCGCCTAGAACTCCCTCCCAGCTAGGGTCAAAAATCCTAAAAAATAGACCGAGCTGTTATCTTTCCATCCGGATAAGCGGATGATACAATCATGCAATGGTTCAGGCACCCCAGATGATTACATGGATGCAGAGTTTATCCGACCCGATTCGGGCCAGGTTGCTTCGCATCCTGGATCGGACGGAACTGACAGTCGCAGAGCTCTGTACGATTTTGCAGTTGCCTCAGAGCACGGTCAGTCGTCACTTGAAAGTTTTGGGTGATGAGGATTGGGTATCAGCCCGGCGGGATGGCAGTAGCAATTTTTACCGCATGAGAAATCGTGAGGTTGCAGCGGCTCAGCGAAAGCTGTGGGATGTTGTGAAAGGCCAGTGTGTTCACCAAACTACGGCCGATCAGGATGAGGCTCGTTTGGAGCAGGTGCTTGAAACGAGGCGTAGTCGTTCCGAAGCGTTTTTCTCCACAACGGCGGAAAAATGGGATCGGCTTCGGAATGAGTTGTTCGGTTGCCGGTTGGATACGTGGATGCTTGGAGCAGCCTTGAATCCAGAGTTAATCATAGGGGATTTGGGCTGCGGAACAGGTATCCTGTCACAAACCGTTTCACCGTGGGTTAGCAAGGTTATTGCGGTTGATTCGTCCTCGGCGATGATTCAGGCCGCTCGAAAACGTTTAAAGGATAAAGCCAACGTCGAGGTGCGAAAGGGTGAGCTTACGAGTCTACCCATCGAAGACGAGACGTTGCATGTAGGCATGATGTCATTGGTGCTTCCGTATGTGCGATCTCCTGAAGACGTACTAGAAGAAGCATACCGAGTCACGCGAAAAGGTGGTCGAGTCATTTTGCTCGACATGGTTTCGCACGATCGGGCAGAGTATCGCGAGTCGATGGGGCACTTGTGGCAAGGGTTCTCGGAGTCTCAGATACGAGAGTGGCTTGAAAAAGCGAATTGGAAAAAAGTAAAGTACGAGTTGGTTCCCCCTGAACCAGATGCCAAAGGGACAGGCTTATTTGTCGCTTCGGCCATTCGGGGCTAGCGGGGAGCTTGCGAGACAAATTTAAAGTTGGTTTTTACCTAGGAGTAGAGTGATGAGTACGGTTGCTAAACCAGCCAAGGCTGGAGCGTTTTCTTTGGATCCTAATCGAGTGCCATTCAAGGTGAAGGCATTCGATCTCCTCGCTGCAGGAAATCGCAGCGAAGCCCAAGAGCTCGCGGATTTGGGTCGAAAAGAAATCCAGCTTGCAGAAGACGAAATGCCAGGTCTTATGGCTCTTCGTGAACGCTATGGCTCCAGCAAGCCATTGGCAGGTGCCAAGATCATGGGTTCTCTTCACATGACCGTTCAAACAGCGGTTCTGATTGAAACTCTTGTCGACCTCGGCGCTGATGTTCGTTGGGTTAGTTGCAACATTTTCTCCACCCAAGACACCGCGGCAGCCGCAGTCGTCGTAGGTCGTGGCGGCTCGCTAGACAATCCAATCGGCACTCCTGTGTACGCTTGGAAGGGTGAAACGTTGCCTGAATATTGGTGGTGCACGGTCGAGGCATTGGTATGGCCAGATGGATCAGGCCCAGACATGATCGTCGACGACGGTGGTGATGCGACCATGCTAATTCACCTCGGCACCAAGTACGAGGCAACCGGCGTGGTTCCCGATTTCAATCCAGAGACCGAACCAGCCGAATGGGGTGTGATCCTCGATACCCTTCGCAAAGAGTTGGTCGTCAATCCTGGCCGTTACACCGCCATGGGCAAGAATTGTATCGGTGTTTCGGAAGAAACCACCACAGGAGTCAAGCGTCTGTACGGAATGGCAAAGTCCGGCGAACTATTGTTCCCAGCAATCAATGTCAACGACTCTGTTACCAAGAGCAAGTTCGATAACCTATACGGTTGCCGCCACTCTCTCATCGACGGACTCAACCGTGCTGCCGACGTTATGTTGGCCGGCAAGGTCGCAGTCGTTTGCGGTTTCGGTGACGTGGGCAAGGGATGCTGCCAATCGCTACGCGGTCAAGGTTGCCGAGTTATCGTCACCGAGATCGATCCGATCTGTGCTTTGCAAGCTGTAATGGAAGGCTACGAAGTCAAGACGCTAGAAGACTTTATCGAGACAGCAGATATTTTCGTAACCGCCACAGGCAATTACGACATCATCACTGCTGAACACATGGTCCGAATGAAGGACAAGGCGATCGTTTGCAACATCGGTCACTTTGATAACGAAATCGACATGGCAAGCCTTGAAAAGCTGCAAGCCAAGGGCAAAGCCGAGCGACGTAACATCAAGGCTCAGTTCGACCAATGGTACTTCCACGAAACCAAGCGAAGCATTCTCGTCTTGGCAGAAGGCCGATTGATGAACCTGGGCTGTGCGACAGGTCACCCAAGCTTTGTTATGAGCACCAGCTTCACCAACCAAGTTCTAGCTCAACTAGAGATTTGGAAGGAACGAAACAACGGCACCTTCAAGAAGGAAGTTTACACCCTTCCAAAGCACCTCGACGAAGAAGTAGCTCGTCTGCACCTCGCCAAGCTGGGAGTCAAATTGACAACTCTTACCAAAGCGCAAGCAGACTATATCTCGGTCGATGTCAAGGGTCCTTACAAGTCGGATAACTACCGATACTAAGATCGCTCCGAAAGCGTAGTAACACAGTTCCTTCACGAACTGCGTAACGATGCTGATCACGAACGACATTCCAATCTTAACGCTGGGCAACAAGACGTTGCCCGGCGTTTTTTTGTGCTTCTTTGAAGGAAACCAATAAAAAACTCGGCGTCAGGAACATGACGCCGAGTTCAAGGTTTTCGAATCAGTTATCCCAACCGAATCTATCAATCAATGTTAATGATTGCTGATTGTTCGTCCTGTGATTCTTCGTACTCTTCTTCCTCTTTTTCTTCGACATCACCCATCCATACTTCGTACTCAACATCGGCTTCAGCGCTGAGTTCCGAAATCGAGGTGACGTTTGGATCATTGACAAGCTTGAGCTCATGTGCGAACTCCTTGCCGTCAACGTTGAGGGTCACTTTGTAAGTACCAGCCGAGGCCACGGCAGCGCGATTGAACCCGCCACCAAAGCCACCGCCGCCAGCACCGCCGCCACGTTGGCCGCCTCCGGCACCTGGAGCACCACTGGCACCTGGAGCATTTGAACCGCCGGGACCACCTGCACCACGTTCACGCGGTAGAACGATCGTCAAATCCCAGGCGACTCGGTGCAAACCGGCGTCGGCGGGAGACCGAATTTCACGAACGGTCTGTCCCAAAGCGTTGGAGATTTTTACCGAAACTTCCTTGGCTTTTTCTGGCAGCGAATAGTAGATCGACGCACCGCTGGCAGGGTTTTCTCCAACAAACGCTCGATTCGTGCCACCTCGCGAAGGCTCTCGTCTCCAGCGAATAGCGGTGTTCGGCTTATAAAGCGTGGGGCTTTGAAGCTGCTTTTCCGCAAATTGATGGATGGCCGATACGTCAGCGATCCAAAGGCTCCGACCGTGCGTGGCCGCTACCACTTCGCCATTGTTGGGATGAAACGCGAAATCATGAACAGCCACCGTTGGCAAGTTCGTGTTGAGTGAATTCCAGTGACCACCTCGATTCACGCTCACAAAGGACGCGAATTCGGTTCCGACAAACAGAACATTTTCGTTGAATGGACTTTCTCGCAAGCAACGAGTCGAACCCCATGGCAGGTTGCCTCGAATCGATGTCCATGTCTTGCCGAAATCCTCTGAAACAAAAACATACGGATCATCATCGTTGGAACGGTGACCGTCCAAGCAGACGTAGACTCGACCTTCGGCGTACTTCGAGGCTTCGATCGTCGCAATCCAACGTGGTGCTGGAATGTTAAGGCCGGCTCGAATATCGATCCAATCCTTGCCACCATTCTTCGTCATCCACAGCGCTCCATCGTCGGTTCCGACGTACAGAACACTTGGGTTTCGAGGTGACTCTGCCAATGCAGTCGCTGATCCACGCTTTGTCAAAGTGATTTCAGGCGAGATAATCTGAAGATCGTTACCCCTGTCCATCGATTTGAGAACATAGTTCCCACCAGCGTAGAAAACTCGCGAGTTTGCATTAGAAAGAATAAAAGGAGTGTTCCAATTGAAACGGACCGCTGGTGCTCCCTCGACTCGTGCGGGACGAATCGACGCTTGTTCACCGGTCTTCATGTTTCTGCGACGCATCGCGCCGCCTTGACTAGTTGAGTAAACCAAGTCTGGATCGTTTGGATCGACACGACACATGAAGCCGTCACCTCCTCCGACGCTTAGCCAATCTTCGTTAACGGGACCTGAGCCACTGAGGGACATGGCAGGGCCACCCCAAGTTCCGTTGTCTTGAAGACCGCCATAAACGTAGTATGGATACTTCGGTGAAATCGCCACATGATAAAACTGCCCGAGAGCCAGTGTATTGAGATGATCCCAGCGACCGCCTCGGTCATAGGTCGTGTAAACCCCACCGTCGACGCCGATAATCATGTGCTTGCCATCTTTGGGATCGATCCAGAGCGAGTGCCCGTCGGCATGCACGCCGCGACCCAAATTCGCTTCAAAGGTCAATCCACCGTTTGAGGATTGGTACTGAGATACTCCCAACAGATACACACGCTGTTCATCGTTTGGATCGATACGCACGACACTAAAGTACATTGGCCGAGCATGAATACTGTTGACTCGCGTCCACGATTCGCCACCATCGACCGACTTGTAAACGCCGCCGTATTCAAAGCCTTTCGCACCTTGCAAGTCCTGTACATTGGGTGCTTGTCCGCCGAGTTCAGCCGTGTAGGGTCGAGTTGGACCTGGTCGTTCTGCGACCGTAACGTCGATTTCTTTAACTTCGGTGGCGCGAGCAACGCTAAACTTGAGCACGTCGCCGACTTTTAGATCCCGAAGCGACTCAGTAAAGGACCGATACGATTCCACAGCTTTGCCGTTGATGGATTTGATCACATCGCCTGCCATTAAGCCTGCCTTTTCCGCTGGGCCACCCTTGGTGACCTCGGTGACAGCAGCTCCGCCGCCTGTCGCGTTTTGGCCTTGGACGCCAACATAGACATTCGATTGCGTCTCTGGTTGTTGACGACGAGCACCTTCAGGAATCTCGCGGACCTCCATGGTCATCTCAACTTCCTTTTCTTCCTCATCACGTTCGAACTTGACCTTGACCTTGTCACCGGCTTTTTTCGCGGCAACAGCGGACACCAAGCCATCCCAAGATTCCGGTTTAAGCCCGTCGAAACTGGTCACGATATCGTTCGATTGAAGGCCTGCCTTGGCGGCCGGTCCCTCTGGTGTAACGCGACTTATCTTGACTCCCTTTTCGTCATCTTCGCCCAGGCCACCAAACCAAACTGTGTTGGTCGCTTGAGCACTCGCGCCTGCTGATCTCGACGAAAGAGTAAACTCCAGGTCTTTCGATTCCTCTCCTCGCTTGATTTTTACAGCAAGTTTATCTCCAGCCTTCATCGACTTCATTTTGGCCAAGATATCGTCGAAGCTCGCAAGTGGAACCTCCCCGATTGATTCCAAAACATCGCCAACGAGCAATCCGCCTTTTTCGGCTGGGCTCTTTGGATAGATTTGTGTCACAACAACTTTGCCGTCTACGTCAGCCCCGACAGCTCCCCATAGAACATTGAGTCGTGCGGGACCTTTTCCAATGTTTTCGCAGTCGACAATAGCGTAGAGGATATTAGGATCTTTGCGGTACCAGTCGATACCGATACGCCCCATTTGGCTTGTTGGAAGTCCCTTAGTGAGTTTCTTCCAATTCTTACCACCATCGACGGTTTTGTAGATTCCGCTACCTGGGCCCCACTTACGAATCGGATCGTATCCATCATATCCATCTGGCAGGGGGACTTCGGTACCAGGCCAACTATCGAAACCATCTCGCAGACGCTCCCAAGCGGTAATCATCAGCGTCTCAGGATCATTGGGATGGAACTGCATTTCCAACACACCAGTGCGATCATCGATGTAGAAGACCCGCTCCCAAGTCGTCCCGCCGTCGGTGGTTTTATAAACTCCTCGGGCTTCGTTATTTCCGTACAAGCGACCTAGCGCACCGACGTAGACGATGTTGGGATCTTTAGGATGGACTAAGATTTCTCCGATTTGAAACGTTTCCTTTAAGCCCATGTTTTTCCAAGTCTTGCCGCCGTCGGTCGACTTGTAGACCCCATCGCCGTAGCTCACCGAGTTACGAGGATTGTTCTCACCGGTTCCCACCCAAACAATGTTGGCATCGGTTGGTGCAACAGCGACCGCACCGATGGAGATCGTAGCTTCGCGATCGAATTGAATTTGGAACGAGGTTCCATTGTTAGTCGTTTTGAGCAAGCCTCCGGATGCGGTCGCGGCCCACCATGTGCTAGGTTCGGCTTCGAAGACGGAGAGGTCAACGATTCGTCCACCCATATTGGCGGGCCCGATGTTTCTCCAGCGAATGCCTTTCAGCCAATCTTTCGAAAGTTCGCCGGTCCATGATTTTTTTTCAGCCTCTGTTTCCGTGGCTTTCTTGGTTTCATCCTTATTCTCTTTCGGTTCCTCTTTGGTAGCGGAAGCAGGTGGAGTTTTTAGTTCGGTGATAGCCTTTGTTAATTCTTGAAGCTGTTTCTCGATCTTCGAGTATCTGTCTTCCGCGCTAGCTTGATTTTCGGCAGCTTTCTCCTGGCCGAATGCAATAGCACCAAAGAACAATGGGGTCGAAGCGAATACAGCCGACATGATGGCCGTAACGCTTTGACGGTTCATTCGCCAATTCATCGTGATGAGATCTCCGAGTGAATAAAATTGCGATCCAAGAATAGGAGCTCGAAACGCATAGAAAGGGAACATGAATCTGGGTGAGAGAATTCCAGAATTCACATTCTGGTCGCTGCCTGAGCAGGGATCAAGCAGCAGTCGGGATTAACCGGCTCGGTTTTCCTTGGAAACCAGGGCTGAATTCATTGAATATTACAACAAACCGACTTGCCGAAAGGGGATCGATCAAACAGACTGGAGAACTCCTCTCAACACGAAACAACCGTGCAGATCGACCTTTTGCGTCTCGATTTTAATAACTTATAAACAATGTCACGCAATACTAAACGATCCGGCTTCACGCTTGTTGAGCTCCTGGTAGTGATCGCCATTATCGGCATCTTGGTCGGTCTATTGTTGCCTGCCGTTCAAGCAGCCCGTGAAGCAGCTCGACGTATGCAATGCCAGAACAATCAAAAGCAATTGGGATTGGCAGTGCTCAACTTTGAATCCGCCTTCAGATACTTTCCAGCGTCAGGCTGGACGGTCGCCTCCAGAACAAACCCGCAGGGAAAATTTGTAAGTTGGCGGGTGAGTATCTTGCCTTATTTGGAGCACTCCAACGTTCGAGATTTGTATCGATTCGATAGGAATTGGTGGGAGGACACCAATTTGGCGGTGGCCAGTATTCCGCTGCCTGGATTCGTATGTCCAAGTGTTCCAGATCAACCTCCTGTGATGTCAGCGATTGCCAAATCTCCGCGTCCCGCCCTGACGTTCAATACTCCGCTAGGTAGGACCGATTATGAGGCCATCCAAGGAGTGCAGCCACAGTCTGTAAATCCAGTTTTATACAACGCCTCGAATCGTTTCTCGGTCATGCATCGCAATTCGATTAATTCACACGCTTCCATCACCGACGGGACATCAAACACGGTGATGGTCGTCGAAGCGGGTGGAAGACCATCGGTTTACCGAGGGCGTTCCGCCAGAGCTGATTTGTCCAACGATCAGGGAATTGGCTGGGCCGATAGCGAAGGAGCTTTCAGTCTGGACGGAGCGAGTGCCAACGGGGCTCTCGAAGGTTGCGGACGTGTCGCTGGTTGCGTTTCCGCTATGAACGCAAGAAACGACAACGAACCTTATTCTTTCCACACGTCCGGAAGCAACTGTCTTTTTGCAGACGGACATGTCCAGTTCTTGAACCAGAATATATCGCTGGATGTCATGGCGGCTCTTTGCACCAGAGGGGCTGGAGAAGTCATAACCGATATCGAATGACGAAATACTTGGTATGATTGTGGCGTCAGCGGACCGAAAGATATGGTCCGTTTATCCTGTAAATCCTTTGCCAAATTCTCATCCAGCGAGTGTTCGTTATGCCTTGTTCGTTCGCGAGTCGGTTTCCGCTATCGAGCGTGACCATTTTTTTCGCTTTCCTCGTCGCATGTCTGTTGACGGAGAGTTCTCCTCTGTTGGCGCAATCGGCCGAGACGGCATCGACTGCCCGAGCCGATTCGACGGCAACCAGCACGACCATGAAAGTCGCAGTTGGCAATCGATACAAAATCGGAGTTGGGGTCAGCGACAATATTCCCAGCCGTAAAGAGGATTGGGAGCTCCTCACATCGCAATTTCAAATCGTTACGCCAGAGAACTCGATGAAGCCGCAAAGCATTCAGCCGAGCGAAGGGGAGTTTCGCTTTGAGACGTGCGATCAATTTGTTCAATTTGCCAAGTCCAAGAATCTGGAGCTTGTCGGGCATTGTCTGGTTTGGGCTAAGGATGATCGAACATCACAGTGGTGGTTGACCGATGGCGATAAGCCAACCACCAAAGAGAAGTTATTGGAGCGACTCAAGACGCATATCGATACCGTTGTCGGACGCTATGCCAATGACGTGACGATGTGGGATGTGGTCAACGAAGCGTTAGACGATAGCAACGATAAGTATCTCCGCGATTCGATTTGGACGCGGACAACCGGCGAAGAGTTTATGGTCAAGGCGTTTCAGTGGACCAAAGCAAAGGATCCTGATGCCCTGCTGATCTACAACGACTACAACAATGAGTTTCCTGGTAAACTCGAAAAGACTCTACGTTTGATCAAATCACTGCGTGAACAGGGTGCGCCCGTGGATGCGTTGGGAATCCAGGGGCACTTTGAACTCGACTCGATTAAGTATGATGCTTTAGAATCATTGCTCGATGCATGCCGATCTAACGGAATCAAGGTCGTGATTTCGGAGCTCGATATCGATGTCGTTCCCCGATCGCGATGGTGGGCCGATGGTGGCAAGTACCGAGAGGAAATGGCCAAGCTGGATCCTTACAAGGATGGTTGCCCAGAGGAGATCTTACAAAAACAAGCTGAGCAGTATGCACGTTTGTTTGAACTCTTTAACAAGCATTCCGATGTAATCGCCAGAGTCTCGTTTTGGAATCTTCATGACGGTGAAAGCTGGCTCAACTATTTTCCATGGAATCGCACCAACCATCCCTTGTTATTTGACCGACTAGGAAAACCTAAACCGGCCTTTCAGTCAGTAATGAAAACTTGGCACAATACTGCGAGAGACTGATCTGGCGGTAATTACTGATCTGGCGGCAAGTCCGGAGCGCGAAAAGGAAATGGAGTTCATGGATCTAGCAGGAGATTCCTAATGGGAAATAGCGAGGGAGGTCGTTCTACGCTGAGCAAACTCACGAAAGATCTAACGGCAGGGGTTGTGGTCTTTTTGGTGGCTTTGCCACTTTGCTTAGGTATCGCAGTGGCCTCCAATGCGGACCCGTTTTCTGGAATCGTTAGCGGCATAATCGGCGGTGTAATTGTTGGAGTGCTTTCGGGTTCGCATACCAGCGTAAGCGGACCAGCGGCGGGACTCACAGCTATCGTCGCTGCACAAATCGCGACCCTAGGCAGCTTTGAATCGTTTCTGGCTGCCGTAATGATTGCAGGAACAATCCAAATCGGATTGGGATTCTCGCGAGCCGGATTCATCTCGGCGTTCGTTCCGTCCAGCGTTATCAAAGGATTGTTATCGGCCATCGGGCTGATCCTAATCATTAACCAGTTGCCAAAGCTGGTCGGTCATCAGAGTGACGTTGTCGTATTGGATGAAATCGTTAGCGGACAAGCTTCAAAGGTCGCC
>JALOQS010000390.1 GCA_025459355.1 Pirellula sp. | reverse complement strand
CTAGAGTCGAGCATTGTTCGTGTGCCTCATGGTTTAGTGCTAATCATTGGTGCGGGCAATTATCCGCTTTATCTGTCCGGCGTTCAAACGATACAAGCGTTGGCGGCTGGCAATGCCGTAGCTTTAAAGCCTGCTCCCGGTGCCGAGTTGGTGACCCAGCGGTTTGTAGATTTGCTGATCGAAGCAGGAGTGCCAGGTGATCTGTGCGTGGTGCTGGACAGCTCGATCGAGGCCGCGCAACAAGCAATCGAAGCTGGCGTCGATAAAGTCGTGCTTACGGGCAGTAGTCGCTCCGGTCGTAACGTTCTGAAGCAATTGGCAGACAGCTTGACTCCGGCCACGATGGAGTTGAGTGGTTGTGATGCGATGTATGTGTTGCCTGGTGCGGATATGCACCGCGTATGTGATACGATCGCATTTACCTTGAAGCTTAATGGTGGAGCGTCGTGTTTAGCACCTCGCCGCGTATTTGTTCCTCAAAAGACCTACGAAGTCTTTCATCGGCTTCTATCGCAAAGACTAACAGCCGAATCGCAACGGGAGTGGCGCACGCAAATCCCGCACTTCGTTTTTCAAAAGTTACAAAGCGGAGTCAAAGAGGCAGTGCAATCCGGGGCTCGCGTCTTTGAAAGTCCGCAGGCCAACATCACGTTGACCACTTCAACGTCGAACAGTGCTGGTTTGAACAACGCAGCGGCGACTTCAGAACAGGCGAAAAGCGTTTCCATCGGCCATTTGGTCCTGACCGACATGAAGCCGACGATGAGTTTATGTTCTGCCGATATTTTTGCTCCGCTCGTGATGATTATCCCGGTGGCGGATTGGGCTGAGGCGCTTCAATTCGACTCAATGTGTCCCTATGCGTTGACGGCATCGGTGTATGGGCCGCTCGAAGATGCGTTACGGATGACCAAGTTCATTTCGGCGGGAACCATTACCATTAATGATGCTTTGGTGCCCACGGCCGATCCGCAGTTACCGTTTGGTGGTCGGGGCGAAAGTGGCTTTGGGGTCACTCGCGGGGACGAGGGGCTTCTGTCCATGACTGTGCCAAAAGTAATCACGATTAGGAGAGGCCGTTGGTTGCCCCATTTGCAGCCCCCGTCGCCAGCGGATGAATCCCTTCTAGACGGATTGCTACAATTCAACCACAGTGGTAGCCTGCTAAAGCGGCTACTCGGCCTAAAGCAAACGATCCAAGCGGCCATGGCTTCGAGGAAGAAGCCCCAAAATTAGCCCAAAAGACCAATAAAAGGAAGATTTCGAGCATGATTAAGCAAGCATCGCGAACATTGCAGGTAGGTGTCGTCGGCGGTGGGTTGGCGGGACTCGCGGCTGCCTGTACGCTCGCCGCTCGCGGCCACAAAGTCACCCTGTTTGAGAAGAACGCATGGGTGGGGGGCAAAGCGGCTGTTCATGAACAAGACGGTTACCGTTTCGACATGGGCCCTACGATTTTGACATTGCCATCTGTGCTAAAGAGAATTTTCAACGAAGCTGGCAAGAAGATCGAGGACTACATGCAATTGGTCCCCCTCGATCCACAGTGGCGATGCTTCTTTGAAGATGGCAGCGCTCTCGATTTAGTGGCTAATATAAAGGCCATGAAAGAGAACCTCGATAAGTTCTCGGGTAATCCAAACGCCGGTGCCGGGTACGAACGTTTTATGCAAATCTCCAAGCAATTGCATAGCGTCTCGGACAAGTTCTTCTTTTGGCGTAGCGTGGGTGGTATTGCTGACACGATGGAGGTCGGCGGAGCGTTTTCTGCTTCGGTGCTTAAGGATGTTTTGAGTTTGCGAATGGGGCGTTCCGTGGCTGGTTTGGTGCGGTCGTGCGTACCAGATGAACGAGCGGCCCAGATGATTGATCACTTCACTCAGTATGTTGGTTCCTCACCCGAGGCATCACCAGCCGTTCTCTGCGGTATTGCACACATGCAGACCGAAGAGGGGGTTTGGTATCCAATCGGTGGTACTCGTGCTGTGCCTGTCGCGCTTGAGAAACTCGCGCGAGAGCTAGGTGTTGAGATCCACACCGAGACCGATGTGGCATCGATTCAGAATAATGGTAAGCGTGTTACCGGCCTTACAACCACGAAAGGTCAATCGTTTACGTTTGATGCATTGGTATCCAATTGCGATGCCGTTCGAACACACCGTGAATTGCTCAGCGGTTCGGACACCCAAAAGAAATTCGACAAGCGTCGCAAGTACGAACCTGCTTGCTCAGGAGTGGTTCTCTACCTCGGTCTGAACAAAAAGTATGACCACATTTTGCACCACAACTTTGTGTTCTCGAAAGATCCGCACGAAGAGTTCGATTACATCTATCGACAAGGCAAACCGGCTCCGGACCCAACAGCTTATGTTTGTGCCCCATCGATCAGCGAACCCGCCGTTGCACCCCCTGGAGGAGAAGCTCTTTACATTCTCGTGCACACGCCTTATTTGCGACCTGATCATGACTGGTCCAAGATGCTGCCGGAGTATCGAGAGGTCATTCTCGACAAACTCGAGCGAACCGGTGGCATGAAAGGCATTCGAGATCGAATCGTATGCGAGTCGTCACTTACTCCTGAAGGCATCCACAAACGATATCGCGTTCTCAACGGTGCGATTTATGGGTTGGCCAGTCACGGGAAATACCTCGGCGCGTTCAAGCCTGCGAACCGTTCCAAAGACCTCAAGGGTTTGTACCTTGCCGGTGGCGCAGCTCACCCAGGCCCTGGCATGCCGATGGTGCTCATGAGTGGTTGGATCGCTGGCGATACCGTCGACATCGACACGCAGGCTGGCAAGCTAGAGCTAGCAGGCTCCGCCAGCTAGGTTTCATTTAGATCAGTCCGATCCGACCGATCCGACTGATCTCTTCCAAAAGACAGGCTACGCCTGTCATCATTCCGATGTCGTCGAATCAATTCGACGACATTGTCATTGGAGAGTGCATTGCAGTCCTCTGCACATTCTCTGCCACATTGCTCATTCTTCGCATCGTTCCATAGAAACGAACCGATTGGCACAGCCTTTGTTATCTAAATCATCGTCACAGTTGATACGACCGTAAGGTCGAGAGATTTTAAGAAACAAAGGAAACGGAAATGAAGACCAGTGCATGGGCCAGCTTTTTGGGCTTGGCTTTTAGTTGCGTAGTATTCGGATTTACTGGAGTTGTTCACGCCAGCAATCCATGGTCGAGTGAAGTAGGCGAAGCAAAAGATGTTCAGCGAACGG
>JALOQS010000109.1 GCA_025459355.1 Pirellula sp. | reverse complement strand
ATTTTGTTCTACCAAATCCAATTGGGGGATGCAATGTTTTGTGTGAAATTAAACCGCATTAAACCGGCCATAAGGCGGCATCCACCCCTTGTGGGGGGGTATCTGGGGCTTGGGACGGCACTTTTCTCAATGCTTTCATAAGGGATTGACAGAAAAAGCTACGCAATCGCCCCAAATTGCCACGAAGGATGGCGCCACTGCAAAACGCCTAACCGACGGAAAACCGGTCGAACGGGCGTCGCAACAAAAAGTTTTTCGGTGCGACAACAGAACTTCAGTACGAGTTCGACCGTTTGCTCCCATCGCGATCGCGAGCCTCCGCGTGATTGCTTTAGCACGAATTGTGTTAGACTCGGAGGCGTATTCGGGCTGTTAACAAGTGGCTGCACCTAGGCTGCCAGTCGTGCAAGCTAGGAGCCCAATTGCCTAGAGTTGACAGCAGCCATCGAATGTTGCCGTGCTTTAATGATGGCGCGAGGATCGTCGTTGACTGAACGCTGATAGTGTTCAGCGAGAGCAGCATGAGTCGGGCCGTGCTTGGGATTGAGTTCCAATACACTTCCTAGCCACATTAATCCGTCCTCTATATTGCCATACTGAAGATGAGTGACACCAATTTTATAACGCAATTCTGGATCGTCTGATTTATCCGCCACATCGGGTATCAACTGATTGGCTTTTGCAATCTCTTCGGCCGATCGTGAGGCATAGTCAAAGTGAGTTTTCGCTTCCTCGGTTCGCCCGAGGCCTCGCAGAGCAAGTGCGTAAGCATAACGCAACTCACGTCGTAATGAGCCAGCCTCGACGATTGGCTTTAACAACTCCTCTGCACCTTGGTAATCGCCCCGTTCCACCAGTAATGTTGACATGGTGGTCAATAACTGATGGTCCTTCGGATGAGCAGCGACCGCTTCCTTTAAAGCAGAATAGGCTTTGTCTGTGTTACCGGAGGCCATCAGGGAATTGGCATAACCCACCGTTGCGGATACACCTAGTTTCTTGTCTTGTGTCGCTTGAAGAAAATAGGGCTTGGCCTCATCAGGACGCTTGACATCGAGAAGTAGATTGCCGAGACCTAGCGCGGCCGAGGCGTTGTTTCGGTCCAGTGATAACGCTTTACGGAATGAAAGCTCGGCGTTCTCGTTGTCTTTTAGTTCAGCATAAATCTGACCAATCCACGCGTGAGGCCTAGCATCTTTTGAAAAGTCTAGCATCCAGGCATTTAGCAGGGAAAGCGCGGACTGGAAATCTCGCAGTCGAATAAACCCGACTGCAAAGGCCTCGCATATCTCGGCTTCTTCACCATTAGGCTCATCTGTGAGCGAAGCAAGTTTATCTTTGACTAATCGCATCTGGCCGCTCTGAGCCCAAGCGTACCATTGCTCGCGCTTTAAACGCTCCTCATCCATACCCAAGTATTTGGAGATGGCGAGCTGTTTCGCAAAGAGGTCAAAGTCGTTGGACCTGCGAGCCAATCGAGCCTTGGCGAACGCCGCTTCCGGTGCGTCCTGATAAATCCACTCTGCCCACTGGATGTAACGCTCTGTGGACGGGTTGTCCAAGCTAGCCTGCCGGATCGCGGTCTTGCCAACCCAACGACCAAGCCTTTCTCTCTGCCAAACGACGACGTTTAGCAACAAAAAAAAGACGACCGCTAGCCACCATATTCTGTGAGATTTCTTTCTATTCATCTTTACTAGATTAACTCATTCTGCGCTGGATTGAATGGCCCTCACGCGATTCTGAGCCCCCTCGTGCAGGCATTAACCGCCAAGACGGGGCATTTTGCAATCACTCTCGGCTCTCGATCTTGATGCAATGCTACCAAACCCAATATTGCTCTAGCAGCCGTTTCCGAAATCAGATACTTGAATCAAAGTCGAAAAAACGCGAAAGATTTTATCCATGGCAGTTCTATGAATGCCCCTGCACCACTTCTCCAAAAACTAGTCAAGCTCACGGCGATCCTGGTCGCGGTCCTGCCGATATCGTGGGGCTCCATTCACCTGCACGCCCAGGATGTGGCGGAAATCTTGCAACGGGCTCAGCAAACTCGCGCGGAATCCGAAGCCAGAAGAGGAGTCGAGAACAACGCTCAAGTGACAGGCACCGCAGCCGCTCAAGGTGAATCGGCCATCGATTCGCTAACCAATCAATTGGCCGGTGGTCCGGAAGCTTGGTTGAGTCCGAAAGGATTGTCGAGTTCTCTTCAGATCTTGATGCTGCTTACGGTGTTGAGTTTGGCTCCGGCTATTCTGCTTATGACCACCTGCTACGTTCGTGTCATCGTCGTCTTTGGGCTTTTGAAACAAGCGCTCGGGGCACAGCAGCTTCCCCCCAGCCAAGTGATCACGTCGATCTCGCTATTCATTACTCTCTTTGTGATGAGCCCCGTTTGGAAAAGAGTTTATGACGAATCGATCGAACCTTATACGCAAGCAGGTTCGCGAATGACTTCCACTGAAGCATGGGATCGCGGGATCGCGCCGATACGAGAATTCATGGCTTCGCAAATCGCCCATGCGGATAATCACGATGATGTCCACCTGTTTTATAGCCGCTATGCACCGAACTCAACGGGCCCCACAACATTCGACGAAGTTCCTTTGCAGGTCCTTTTGCCTGCGTACATGTTAAGCGAACTCAAGGTTGCGTTTTTGATGGGCTTTAAAATCTACCTGCCGTTTCTCATCCTCGACATCGTGATCGCATCGGTAACGGTTTCGATGGGTATGATGATGCTCCCTCCCGCACTGATTTCCACACCCTTTAAGCTGCTTCTTTTCGTATTGGTTGACGGTTGGCGTTTGGTCGTGGACATCCTGCTGCAAAGTTTTGGAACACTCAACACGTGACGAAATGCGTAGATCAAACGTCCGCACGAAAATCGATTATTGTCCGTCAACACGTCTCAACCACCAACTACCAAACATCAACCAACAGCCTAAACCATGAATGCAAGCGAAGCCGTCGATCTAGTGCGAGATGCCATCATGATGGCTCTTTTGCTCGGTGCCCCACTGTTGGTCATTGGCATGATCGTGGGCCTGGTGATCGGGTTGATCCAAGCCTTGACCCAAATCCAAGATCAAACGGTTAGCACGGTCCCTAAGCTGGTAGCCATGACGATCGCCATTATTGCGTGCCTCCCATGGCTTACGGATCGAATGATCGACTATTCCCGAGATTTGATTCGGGATATTCCGATCCACGTGGCCAAGCGGTAGTCACTATTCTGGGCTGTTTTTCATGGATAGTCTGCAATCAGTCGCTGCCCTCCTCAACGGTCCGATGTGGACTTTTTTCTGTGTCTTGTGCAGACTCGGCCCGCTGCTCGTTATGATGCCGCCACTACAGGGCACGACGATTCCCATGCGCATAAAAACGCTGGTTGTGCTCATGGTGTCCTTTGTTCTGACGCCGATCATTCTTGAGTTCTCAACACCTTTGCCGTCGTCTCTCTTTGAATTGACTCTCGGTCTTATTAAAGAACTTCTGTTAGGTTTGCTATTCGGTACCTCGGCAACGATCGTTGTCAGCACTTTGCAAATCGGGGGTCAAATCGTTAGCACTCTCGCCAGCCTCGATGTTGCCCAGGCAGCTGATCCAACCACGCAAGAATCAACGACCGTAATCAGCCAGCTCTTTACTTGGATTGCCATGTTGCTGTTCCTTGTTTTGGGTGGACACCGCATCATTGTCGGAGTCTGCATCGACAGCTTTACGAACTACCCTGCCGGTGGAGTCAGCATCAATGAAGCTTGGCTGCGTCAACTCTTTGACCTGATTGGTCACAGTATGTCGGTAGGCTTGCGGGCTGCTGGACCTGCTGCCATTACGTTGCTTTTGGCGAATTTGGTTACCGCACTTATTGGACGAACGCTCCCTCAACTCAACATCATGGCGGTTGGGTTCAGCCTCAATGTGACCATTCTTCTCATCGTTCTGACTCTGTCGGTGACGAGTATCGGCTGGGTCTTTCAAGACGAACTCGGTCTCTGGGTCGAAAAGACGATGGACTTACTCCCAGAAGTAAAGGGAGCTTAGTTCGATGGCGGAGAGTGCAGGTGAAAAGAAACACGAAGCCACCGATTATCGTCGGTGGAGAGCGAGAGAAGAAGGCAATGTTCCGAGATCGCAGGATCTAGGCTCGTCGGTATTGTTGCTTATAGGAGTCATCCTCTTGGATAACTATGGTGGTCAAATTGGAACCGCCATGCTTCAATTGATCAAAGATCTCGACGAAACAGTTTCCATAACCAAAGCAAGCTCGCGCGATGAGACCTCCGTCATTCTCAGGCAGGTCATCCAAGCGAGCGTCTCGGTCCTGCCGCTGATGGCCGGGCTGGTCGTCACGTCGTTAGTCGTACACTTTGCTCAAGTCGGGCCGCTTTGGTTGCCGCAGAAGCTGGGGTTTGACATCCAACGGATTGATCCTATCCAAGGCTTTCAGAGATTGCTTTCGATTGCGAACGTTGCCCGGCTCGGATTCGGGCTTATCAAAATCGCACTCGTCACGGGGATTCTTTTGCTGGGAGTTTGGTTTCGATGGAACGAAATCCTGGCGCTCAGTTCTGCTGATCTTTCTACGGTCGGCAAGTTCTTGTGGGCAACGATGATGGAGCTATGCCGGAATGTCGCCATCGCCTTGGTCGCCTTATCCGTTGTTGATTTGGCGTTTCAAAGATGGAAATACAACGAAGATCTTCGAATGACGGACGAAGAGCTTCGCGAAGAATACAAAATGACCCAGGGTGACCCTCACACAAAGTCTCGCCGACGGCAAGTGCAACGTGAACTGGCACAACAGCGATTGGCAGTGGACGTCCCCAAAGCTGATGTGGTCGTAACCAACCCGACCGAACTCGCCGTTGCGCTCAAGTACGATCCTAAGACTATGAAAGCTCCAATCGTTCTCGCGAAAGGTGCCGATCTCGTTGCCGCCAAGATTCGCCGCATCGCTTTGGAAAACGGTATCCCAATCGTGGAACGAAAACCTCTCGCCCAGGCTTTGTTTAAACAAGTCGACATCGGCAAACCGATCCCAACCTCCGAGTACTCCGCCGTAGCCGAAGTTCTCAAATACGTTTACGAAGTCAAGGGACGCTCGATCGACGAACTTACGGAAACGCTCAAGGAAACGAAACGCAAGGCAGCTGGATAAAATCGACTCGCCATCTCGGCAACGCTCGCGAGGAACATTATACTCGTGAGCAACTTTGCATTTTAACCACTCATCCGTCGCAGGAGTTTCCATGGGTACGCTGTCTCGTCGCCATTGGATCGCCCTATCCTCTGCTGCCTCAATCGGGCTGGCATCGCGAATCGCTTTTTCTTCGCCTCTCTCGCTCGACAACAAATCGAAAAGCATGCTTCGGCTAAGCTTAGCGGCTTATTCCGTGCGCGATCTTCTCTCTGATCCCAAGAGCGGTTGGGATCTTTTTCGATTTGTGGATTATTGCCGAGAGCTCGGAGTCGCTGGAGCAGAACTCACGAGCTACTACTTTCCCAAAGAAGTCACCCCAGAATACTTGATCGATCTCAAGCAGCATTGCCATCGACAAGGTGTAACGATTTCGGGTGGTGCTATACGAAACGACTTTTGCACCGCTGACCCAAACCGCTTGCGCGATGATATTGCCCACGCGAAAAAGTGGATCGACTACTACGCCATTTTGGGTGCTCCCGCCATTCGTATATTCGCTGGCGATCAACCAAAAGAAGAGGCATGGGAAGCAACCATAACGCGCTGCGCCACCGCCTGCGAGGAAGTATGCCGCTACGCGCAGCCAAAGGGAGTCTTCCTCGCGTTAGAAAATCATGGCGGAGTGACGGCTCGTGCAACTGGTCTGCTCGATATCGTGAAACGCGTTCCGAACAAGAACTTTGGCGTGAACTTTGACTCAGGAAACTTTCGCTCAACAAGCGATCCCTACGGCGAGCTTAAATCGATCGCCCCACACGCGGTCAATGCGCAGATCAAAGTGAGTATCGCTCCGTCAGGCAAACCGGAGCCAACCGATCTTCAAAAGGTTGTCACCATTCTGCGCGAGGCGAATTACTCGGGTTGGGTCGCGCTGGAATACGAAGAAAAGGAACCGCCGCTCGAAGCGATTCCTGGTTGGATAGACAAGCTCAAACCTCTAATGAGTTAACGCATCTAAGCTAGGCCGACGTGGGACGACTTTGCGTTTGTTGGATCTTTGCTCGATGCTCGATTTGCGGGCTTACGAAATCAGCTTGCGTTCGAATCGTCCTTCGTTAATGGTAGGACGCTCCAATCGACCTCGGTTGTTATAAGACAGCTTCATAGGATCTAACCCGAGCAGCCACAGTATCGAGGCATGGATATCGTGAACGTGCATTTTGTCTTCGATGGCATAGAGCCCTAACTCGTCGGTTGCCCCGATGACTTGCCCTCCTTTTACTCCACCGCCAGCCATAAACATCGAAAAGCCAGTCGGGTTGTGATCTCTGCCATTCCCCTTTTCACTCATCGGAGTTCGACCAAACTCTCCTCCCCAAACGACCAAGGTATCCTGGAGTAACCCACGACGCTTTAGGTCCGTTAGCAAACCGGCCACGGGCTGATCCATCTCCAAACAAAGTCTCGAATGATTCTTCTCGATATCGGAGTGTGCATCCCATTTGCTTCCCGTGCCATGATAGAGTTGCACAAATCGCACGCCACGCTCCACGAGCCTTCGGGCCATTAAACAGTTCTTGCCAAAGGCTTGCGTTTCCTTTTTGTTGAGTCCGTAGAGTTCTTTAGTCTCTTCGGTTTCGCTCGCTAGATCGATAGCCTCCGGGGCTTCCGCTTGCAGTCGAAACGCCAGTTCGTAACTCTTGATCCGGGCCTCCAATTCCGTTTGATGAGCATACTGATTGGCGTACGATCGATTCAACGTCTCCAGCAATCGCATCTTTTCTTCTCTGCGGCATGGCGTTAGCTCGGCTGGGGATGCCAAATTCGGGATTGACTCTTTCTCAGAACCTTGTATCCGCACCCCTTGATGAGACGCAGGCATAAAACCGCTTCCCCAATTTCGTGGTCCATTTACGGGACGCCCTGAATTGTCGCACAGGACAACAAAGGTTGGTAAATTCTCGTTGGCAGATCCTAGTCCATATTGCACCCAGGCACCCAACGACGGACGACCCGCGACATTGATGCAGGTGTTCATTTGGCATACGCCACCCGAGTGGTTGATACCGTTCGTCCAACAGGATCGAATGACCGCGATGTCATCCAAGCATTTTCCGATGTTGGGAATCCACTCCGACGCCATAAGACCGCTTTCGCCATGGGCCGTCCAGGTTCGCGGGGCCGACAAAAGAGGAGCCCCCTTTTCCCCCATGGCTGTGATCGGTTCCTTGAAACTCGCCGGTAGTGGTGAACCAGCCAGCTTATTCAACTCGGGCTTGGGGTCGAGCAAATCGATGTGACTGGGTCCCCCTTCGCAGAAGATCCAAATGACTCGCTTGGCTAATGCCGCATGATGCTCGCCACCTAAGCCATCCGCCGCCAACATTGCATTACAAGCAATTGCACCTAAGCCAGCACTAGAGCCTAGCAACCAATCCCGCCTGTTCAACGAATAACTATTTTTGCTCACGCCGTCTACTCCTTGTACAAAAAGGGATTCGAGTTGAATAACACGTGGCATAAATCTTCGAGCTTGGTGACGTCGGGCAATTCATCCGGTTCTTCTAAGCTAACCTTGAGAAATCCATAGACGTTGTCACGCTCGCTCGGATCTGGCGGTCTGCCCCAAGTCAATAAGAACATCCGATCAATCGCCTCGTCCACGGAGTTCGATTGCTCCCTAACGGAAATCGCCATGCGTTTGGCGCGATCCAGGACGAATCGATTATTGAGCAAGGTCAATGATTGCATAGGAGTCGTCGTAGAATCTCGCACCGAGATGCTTTGTAATCCATTAGCCATGTCGAAACTGTGCAAAAAATTGCTTGTGCTATTACGTTGGCTTTTGACATAAATGGAACGACGTGGTTCGGTTTCTTCGACACTCGGACCACCTAACTCGGACTTGAGTTCACCACTGGCTGATAGTATGGAATCTCGAATCTGTTCGGCTGTCAGTCTACGTACGGCAAATCGCCAATACGAATTCTCCTCAGGATCCTTTGCCAGATTCGATTCTGCGTCCGGATGCGTTGCGCTTTGTCGCCAAGTCGCTGACATGACAATCTGTTTGCAAAGTGGCTTGATGCGACCGTTGTTCGCAATGAAAAACGTTGTTAGCCAATCTAACAATTCCGGATTCGACGGCGGCGTACCTTGCGTTCCAAAATCACTTGAGGTTTGTACTAAGCCGACCCCAAAGAGTTGTTGCCATATTCGGTTGGCCATAACGCGGTTGGTTAGTGGGTTATCCGGATGGCTTATCCATCTAGCCAGTTGCGTTCGCCGGCCAGTCGAATTGGCGTTCGTTTCAGGAATCGTCTCCAACCTAAGCGATGGTAAAACCTCCAGGTATCCGGGTGTTACCTTTTGCTCGCCGGTTGCAGTGAGATAACTGGTCTCAGAAATGACACCATCGCAATCACTGACCGACATAATTGGCGGCAATGGTGCTGGTTTGATCTCGTCAAATTTCGCCAGTTCCTCTTGATATTGCTTTCGTAGCTCTTGATCCTCCTTTTTCATTCCATTGTAGGGTCCACCACCTTCTTCCCAATACTGACGCGAGACGAGATAAGCCATCTGCTCATCCCATGATGTTCGCTCTGATTTAGGCTTATGAAAACAGGCTTGGATATCGAGCGGGAATTTCTCGACCGTTGATTCCCACTTTTTGGTTTCGTAAGGTTTAAGGAGTTGGTCTAGCTTTTCTCGAATTGGCTTCGTTTGCGTCTCCCATTGAGCAAGCTTTTCGGAGTAGCTCTTTTGTTCCTCCAGAGTGCTCGCGGTTAGATCATCCCGCCACACGATCGGCTCTACGAAGGCTCGCAGTTTGTAATAGTCTGCCTGAGGAATAGCATCGAATTTGTGATCATGACAACGAGTGCACGATAGCGATAATCCCAAAAACGTATCACCTACGACATCGGTAAGCTCATTCATGATGTCGTTCCAGTGACTCTTCGCATCGCGTTGATTGTATTCGTAGATGCCGAGCCTTAGAAAACCCGCAGCGACTTTACCTTGTGGATCATCACCAGCAATTTCATCACCTGCTAGTTGCGCTAGAACAAACTCGGCAAAAGGCATATCCTCGTTCCAGGCGTTGATCACGAAATCGCGATATCGAAAAATGTTGGGCCGATAAGCGTCCTGATTCCATCCATCCGATTCCGAATATCGAACTAGATCCAGCCAAAAGCGGGCCATGTGTTCTCCGAAACGTGGATCTTGCAACAATCGATCAACGGTTCGTTCGTACGCTTCATCAGATGGATCGTTTGTAAACTCTCGCAGCTCCTCTAATGTCGGGGGGACTCCAATAAGCTGCAGATACAATCGTCGCAGTAAGACGTGCGCATTTGCCGATGGTGCGGGTTCGATACCTTTCGACTTAAGATCCTTCCATACAAATCGATCGATCTCATTTCTGGACCAAACATCCCCTTCCACAACAGGAACGCCAATCGGCTGGATAGTTTTGTACGCCCACCAGTTTTTATCTTCGTCGGTCACCTTCATTGCCTCTCGCCGCAACGCCACATCGGTGGCTGGCCAGAGGGCTCCATTGGCGACCCAGGTCGTAAACTCTTGAATGATTCGATCATCCAGTTTCTTGCCAGGGGGCATTTCAAAGTCTTGATGATTCAACGCTGATAGAATCAAGCTTTGCTCAACATCACCCGGTAGGATAGCCGGGCCAGAATCACCTCCTGTGAGTAACGCATCGCGAGAATCCAGTCTAAGACCTCCCTCCTGCTTGGCATCACCATGACACTTGATGCAATGTTCAATTAGCGCAGGGCGGATTTCATTCTCAAACTGCTTCACCGCCTCGTGGCTTTTCCCTGGAGCTGACTTATCGTCCGATGTTTCGGCGTTCGCTTGTCCGAAAATGCAATCCATGCCGCTCAGCAGAATAGCCGTCCATACGACGATCGAAACCGCGTTAAACAAACTCGGATGCCAAAAGTTAGAGGTGGGTAGGGATGGCATGTCTCGATTCCTTTTGGTCTATTCTAAGTACGCTGACGCGCACCTACAACCATACTCCGCTTTGTATGTTGTCAGAGATTAGCAAACGCTCTGAACGAGCGGCGTATTTACTGGAAAAACGAACGACCTATCGAAAATAAACAAGAAATGTCAGATCTATCCGATGCAAACGTTGCGGGCTGGAATCTCGAAGCAACCTATGCAGAACTGCCGTCCCCCTTTTTTTCGGCCGTTCTCCCAACACCTGTTGCACGGCCTGAAGTCGTCATTCTCAATGAGGATCTAGGTCGCGAACTAGGATTAGATTGGAGAGCGATTAGTCGCGACGAAGCTGCTTCGATTTTCTCCGGTAACAAACTACCCGTCGGAGCGAAACCGATCGCCCAAGCGTACGCGGGGCACCAATTCGGCGGCTTCACCATGCTCGGTGATGGTCGTGCAATTCTTATTGGCGAACAAAGAAGCCCCAGTGGTAAGCTCTATGACATTCAGCTCAAAGGTTCCGGGCCGACCAAGTACTCACGACGAGGTGATGGACGAGCTGCCGTTGGCCCCATGTTGCGAGAATACATCATTAGCGAGGCCATGCACTTTCTCGGTATTCCAACAACGCGTTCTTTAGCCGTCGTTAGTACGGGTGAACCTGTCTACCGCGATGAGGCATTGCCCGGTGCTGTGCTAACTCGCGTTGCTTCAAGCCACATAAGAGTCGGGACGTTTCAATACTTTGCTGCTATTCGTGACGACCTGGGCTTGCGAACACTTGCTGATTACACCATCAATCGGCACTATCCCGATTTAATGGAAAGCCAAGACAGGTACATCGACTTGTTAAAGACGGTGATTGACCGGCAAGCATCGTTGATTTCTCAATGGATGCGGGTCGGATTCGTGCACGGGGTGATGAATACCGATAACGTGGCGATCTCGGGCGAGAGTATCGACTTTGGACCGTGTGCTTTCTTGGATCGTTATCATCCCAATACGGTGTTTAGTTCGATCGATCATGGTGGCCGATATGCGTTTGGCAATCAGCCCTCGATTTGCCATTGGAATTTAGTTCGATTCGCCGAAACTCTCTTGCCATTGATCCATGAGCAAGAGAGTGAAGCGATTCGAATTGCTACGGAGATTTTAGAGGGATATCCAGAACTTTACGAATCTCATTGGATCGAGCAGATGGGTCGCAAACTGGGCTTGGATGACGCGGATTCATCTGACAAACCTCTCATGGATGAGCTTTTGCAATGGATGGCGGACGAGTTGCTCGACTATACCACGATTTTTTCGCAGCTTACGCGAGGCTTCGATGGGGCAATCGAGCCATTCGCACAAGCTCGTTTTGTGCGTTGGTATGAAGCGTGGCAAGCTCGGTTGAAACGTTCAGGACGATCGGATGCCCTCGTTAAAGAAACGATGAAGAATGCAAACCCTTATGTCATCCCCCGCAATCATCGTGTCGAAGAAGCACTCGACGCGGCAACGTATCGCAATGATTTAGAGCCGCTCCATCGACTTCTCCAGGCCATTCGCAATCCCTACGAAGCGACGGAACACAACGCGGACTATGCAACACCACCTGCCCCGACGCAACAGGTTTATCAAACGTTTTGCGGAACGTGAACAACCGCATTCCTTCCTTCACACACGATTCACTCGTCACTTCACATCACATGATACCCATTGACTTAATCCGTCGCGCCCAGCGCGAGATTTCCCCGTTTGTGCATAGAACCCCACTCGTGCGCTCCCAAGCATTGTCCGCACGCTGGGGTGCGAATGTTTATCTCAAGCTTGAGAATTTTCAAAAGACGGGCTCCTTTAAACCTCGCGGCGCCTTTTTTAAA
>JALOQS010000108.1 GCA_025459355.1 Pirellula sp. | reverse complement strand
ATGTTTGCGTTTCTCCTCGTCTGCAGCTTCTCGAAACGATTCCTCGTAATACACTTTGCTACCGCGGAATTGAACTTGGATTCTCGAATCGAGCCCGGGGGTATCACGAAGAATCATTCTTCCTTTGAAGACTCCCCCGGTACAGTTCTCGACTTTGAGCAAGCTCGCTAGAACACGTTTCTTGAGCTCTTCCGGTTCGATGTCTTGGCCTTTGAGTCGCAAAGCGTTCGATCCAACAAATAAAATCGCAAAGCCTAAGAGTATTGAGCATGATTTGGCGGTTGGTCTCATTTGATAACCCAATTCTGCATTAAACCTAGGGAAGTTCGACGGTATAGCTCACACATATGTCCGGTGCGGTGGGCTGTTTGGAACAACTAAAATTTCAGCAATCTCTGCGTCGACATGTTTTTGTGAACGAACCGCGCTTGCAACACTTTGCCAATTATGCGTTGGCTAGACAATTTTTCAGAACCTTTTCCAAGCAACGAATGCGAAGCGAGCCAGGGCGGCTTAGTCTGGAGAATATACTTCGTGGATGGCGGAAGAGAGGGCATTGAGCGTTGCCTCCTTTGAATCGAACAGATTGAAACAACTATCTTCGTAAAGATGATAGGGATTTAGGATTCCGAGTCAACGAAAATATTCTCAAATTCGATCCTGTTTTTAGAACGTCGGTCCCATTCACCAATCGTTACTAGGCATAAACAGATGTTGTTATCAATGAAGTGAACGCCGCGTTTTAGTCGTACCCGAGTAGCCGAAGTCGCCAAGACTTTGGATAGCTCACCAGCAATACCTCCAATCTGTGGCCAGATCGGCCACGAGTAACCTCGCTCGGTGCAACCACGCTTTTCATCCTCCCTTTTTGGCCTACATCTTTCATCCCCCGAAAGGATCCGCCGATTTCGAGCGGACTAACTCATTGAGAGCTTTTTACAAATCGAATGAATCGGTTGAAAGCAACTCGTTAGTCTCGATTTCGGTGTCGTGGCATTCCAAGTGTTTTATTTCGATCCCCACGCCGTGTAGAGGGGTAAGAAAAATTGTTCGAAAGCAAGGATGAATTTGATGTCGCCCCCCTTCGCGCTCGTCGAGCATCGACGATACTCGCCACTGAAGAGAATACAAGAATGTAACCACGGAGCCATTATGAAGGTCGGTTTTTTAGTTATTTACATGTTGAGCGGAATCGCAACAGATTTCGAGTTTAACAACGCTCAAAAGGTGCCCGCACGAGAAGAAGTCATCAAACCGATTCGCAACGAAAGCTTCAACAAAAACGGTGCATGCAAAGAACGCCGACAAGGTGGAAATCCGCGAACCGTTGATGGGATGCTCGTGTTTGACGGCTCTCAAGATGGAGACCGACAAGTGGATCCGCAAATCGCAGTCGGTGGCGATCACGTTTTGCATGGAACCAATAGCGGATTGATTGTCTACGATAAAGCCGGCAACTTTGTCAGTGGCGTCAACCAAAATTGCTTCAACGGTGGAATCGATCCCAAGATCTACTTTGACGTCCACAACAAGATGTTTGTATTCGATTTGTGGAATCCCTGGGATAAAGAAAAGCTCAAGCCGGTGAATGTGTCCGTTTCGGAAACCAGCAATCCAACAGGTGCATGGAACACGTACCCGATCCCAGCTCCAAACGGGGTCGATGGCGGCGCTATTGCGGGGAGTCGGAAATGGATTGGCTATACGTTTCCTGGCGGCAAAGAACAGATGTTCGTCTTCAAAGCCGATGAGGCCAAAGCAGGAAAGCCAATTACCGTTTACCACTTCGATGGAAACCCGGGAGAGCCAGTCAAGGGACAAGATCCAACGGACGATTTATACTTTCTCAAGTTCACCAATCGTGAAGTTATCATCTCCCGTGTGACCGAAGGCGCTGATGGCAAACCGCAATGGGAACAAGTCGCAAATCAGAAGCATGGATTAAGCTACTATGATTATCCTCCGCAATCGCCTCAAAAGGGGACTGATCAAAAAACTTCGTCAGGCGATCGCAATCCCAAGGTGCTTGTTTTGCAGAATGAGTGCATTTGGTTCTCTCAAGCGGTCCATTGCGAAGGACGATCAGCAGTTCAGTGGCATCAGGTTCGATTGGACGGCAGTTTGGTTCAATCAGGTTTACTGCGGCATCCAACCAACGGCTACATTCAAACAACGTTGGCCGTGAATGCTAAAGAGGATGTGCTCATTGGCTTTCAAGAGACAGGCCCGGACATGTATATCAGTCCACGGCTTGCGGTTCGAAGAGGCACTGATCCGCCGGGAGAGACTCGTGCAATCATCAGTCTTGGAGAGGGAGCGGGAGCGACCGATGGTGTTGCATGGGGAGACTACAGCGGCAGCACGGTCGATGGAGATAACGGTCGCGATCTATGGACCATCCAAAGTATCACCAGCCCCGCTGGCAAAGGCCACACCGTTATAGCCCGATTTCCGATAGAAGAGTGAGTCAGGCTTGGGACTCGGTATCCGTTTTTCAGAGCGAGCACACCGACTTAGGATCTGTAAATACGTCGAAAGCCTGAGACGATGTACGTAAATCCGAATAGCGTTGTGCAGGCAAGTACAATCGCACCACCGCTGGACACGGCAAAGTAGTAGGATGCGTACAGACCCAGCACATTGCTAAGAATCGAAAAGAATGCAGACCATGCGAACATTGCCTTGAGTTGCCGAGTGATCAACGATGCAGTCGCCGCAGGAGTCACCAAGAGCGATGTTGTCATGACGACACCCACCGATTGAATGCCAGCCACGATTGCCAAAGCCAACAAGATCAGCAGTAGATATCGCATCCGTTCCGCAGAGAGTCCAATCGTTTGAGCATGGTGGGGATCGATCGTTGTTAGAGCCATCTCTTTATTTACGATACCTAAAATCCCAAGAACGATTACGCACACGACCGTTATTCCGATCAAATCCGATTGTGTTACCGCTAAGACATTTCCAAAGAGCATATGACAAAAATCGCGGTAGCTTTGAGTTCGGGAAACCATCACGATCCCGAGCGCGAACATACCCGACAGGACCACGCCGATCGCCGTGTCTTCTCGCAAACGATTGTTGCGGCTTAGCCATCCTATACCCATCGCCGTTATGATGGCCGAGATGATCGCTCCTATCAGCAAATTCCAATGATTTAGATAGGCGACGACCAAACCGGGAAGTGTTGTGTGAGCGATCGCGTCACCGAGAAAGGCCATGCGTCGCAGAACGACGTAAACACCTAGAATCGAGCAAGTGAGACCGACCAAAATGCTGGCCAGAAGGGCTTGTCTCATGAAACTATACTGGAGTGGTTCGACAAGCCAACTTAGCATGGCAAATGCCTGCCAGTAGTGTTGATCGATGCTCGACCTGCCAAGTCCTCGGTTCGCTCGACTCGGCCCGCTCGCAAATAGATTGCTCGTTCAAACGACTCTGACAATCTTCCTAGGTCATGGGTCGCGACTAGAACCGTTCCGCCTTGCTGCGTGTGCTCTCGCAAAACATTGTCAACGATATCTCGTGTCGCTTCATCGACAGCGTTGAGAGGCTCGTCCAAAAGAAAAAGGCTCGACTCCTGAACGATCGCTCGCGCGAGCAAAGCCCGCTGTTGCTGGCCGCCAGATAACTCTGAGATCTGATTCTTAGCAAGCGATTCTATCCCAAGTCGCTTCAGGGCTTCGTTCGCTTTTTGGTGGTCTAAATTTCCCGGACGTCTAAGCCAACCAAGGTGAACGTAACGGCCCGTCAGAACAAGCTGATGCACCGACATAGGGGATTGCCAATCCAAATCCGAACGCTGCGGCAAGTAAGCCGTTCGATGGTGACAGGCCCCCACAGCATTTCCAAACAATCGAATGGAACCACTATGCGGCCTCAAAAGACCCGCCAAGGCTTTCAGCAAAGTACTTTTACCGGCCCCATTGTGACCTATCAGAGCCAGTCGCTGTCCGCACGGAACCTCAAAGGAAACATCGATGAGAGCAGGTGCCGTCGCGCCGTGGTAAGAAACATGTAGGTTGCTGACTTCTACAGCCTTACTACCTGGAATTGGATCACGATGCCCTCGCCCTCCATAGGGGAAGCGAGGTGCCGCGTGTTGGCAATCATTTTGCGCACACAAGAAAAGGGACGATTCGGTTGGTATCACCTTAGTGCCTCGACCATCGTCGTGATGTTGAATCGCATCATGCTCAAATAGTCCTCGCCTGGAGAACCCTTTGGTCCCAACGCGTCAGTGTAAAGAGTTGGAACAATTTTCACCCCCGCTTCCTGGGCGACTTGGTTGGTTAGCTTGGGATTTAGAATGTTCTCTGCGAAGATGGCTGGAACCTTCGAAGCTCTAATGCGATTGATGATCTCAGCAATTTGGCCTGCCGATGGGTCGGACGAATCACTGCTTACCGAACCAAGCACACTGAGGACTTCTAAGCCGTATTTGTCCGCCAAGTATCCAAAAGTATCGTGGGTCGTTACCAATTTCCGGCGATCGTTCGGAATGGAGTTAATCTGCTTCGTGATCCACGCATCCAGCTCGTTAAGCTCTTTGACGTAGGATTGCTCTCGGGATCGATATTGAGAGGAACGAGACGGGTCTGCAGTTTCGAAAGCTGAGGCGATGGAGTTCGCCATAAGTATTGCGTTGGCAGGCAAATGCCAAACGTGCGGATCTGTTTCCGTTTGTGACTCGGAGATGACGACTTGCCTGGGTTTAATGGAGTCGGTTACTACGATTCGTTTTCCTTTCGATTCGCTGGCTTCATACAATCGGTCAAGCCACACTTCAAATCCGAGACCATTCTCAAAAACGACATCTGCTTTGGCCAGTGCGACACTGTCCTGTGGCGTGGGTTCGTATGTGTGTGCATCTCCCTCGGGGCCAACCAAGACGGTTAACTCGATGTTCTCACCACCGATCCGGCGGACCCAATCGCCGAGAATGCTGTAGGTGGCGACCACACGCAACGGCTTAGACGATTCAGAATCACTGCTCGCGGTTGCGGTCTCTCGACCAATGTCTGTTTTCGGAGCCCGGTCTGCACAGCCGCTCAATACGAGCCCCACCATCATGAGGCAGCTACACAATAAACCCACGTTACACCGAGAATTTCCCACAGTTTACCATCCTTCAAAGATATTTTTGCAAATCAAGCACACTTGCACATGGTGTGCATATGCGATACGATTTGCAACAGGTTCGGTTCGCCGGCAGTCGTTCGCTTCGAGCAAAAAGGGGGCGAGCGTAGCAGGGTGAATCGCAACCTTTCGGGTCGAAGATACGGCCTGAACTTTATGAAAACTTCTATTTTGTCCTTCCCATTCTGATACACACAGCGAGGAGACATACCTAATGTCCATTGCGAACTCTACGGTTCCGGTAACCGTCTTAACAGGGTTTTTGGGTTCTGGAAAAACGACGCTGCTCAATCGGATCTTGTCCGAAAATCATGGCAAGCGGATCGCGGTGATCGAAAACGAGTTCGGTGAGATTGGGGTCGACAACGCTTTGGTCATAGGTGCTGAGGAAGAGATATTTGAAATGAACAACGGCTGCATTTGCTGCACCGTTCGAGGAGATTTGATTCGCATTCTGAGTAATTTGATGAAGCGTCGTGACAAGTTCGATCACATCATGATCGAGACGACTGGGATGGCTGACCCGGGGCCAGTCGCACAAACGTTTTTCATGGATGATGAGCTCAAGGAAGCGTTAACGCTCGACGGTGTCGTCACATTAGTCGACGCCAAGCACGTGAGTTTGCATTTAGAGGACAGCGACGAGGTCAAAGAGCAAATTGCGTTTGCAGATGTCATTCTTTTGAACAAAGTCGATCTAGTCTCATCCGCAGAGCTTGATCAATTGGAAGCTCGCATTCATGCCATGAACGCAGCCGCCAAGATTTATCGCACTCGGGACGCTGCGATCGACATGGACAAAGTTCTTAACTTAGGTGGCTTTGATTTGGATCGAGCCCTCGAGGTTGATCCCAAGTTTCTCGAACCCGAGTATCCGTTTGAATGGAGTGGACTATTCGATCTGAAGGCCGGTGACTATCGACTCGTATTGAAGCCCGGCCCCGACCCAGCCATGAATCTCAATTTCCGATCGGCGAATGGCGTTTCCGAATCTGCGATGCGCGACACGGTGGAGAAGGCGGTTTTGGTCTTCTCAGATGAAGAGCTTTTCCTGAAAGCTGGTAGCTCGATTGAGCCGGGCGAGCAATTGAGTCAGATTGATCTAGAAGGGGATGAACTTTCCTACGTATTACACGTCCCAACAGATGGTGCTTACGTTCTTTTTACCGAACATCATCCGGATGAATTCCAAGCATACTTAACGGATGCGACCGGCGATCGTGTCGAACCTATGCTTACGCGAGAATACAAACCAGATCACGAGCATGACGAAGAAGTCACGTCGGTGGGTATTAGCACACCCGGTGATCTCGATCTAGAAAAATTCCAAGACTGGTTAAGAGACCTGCTTGCCAACCAAGGCCCCGATATCTTCCGGATGAAGGGTGTTCTATCGTTCCAGGGGGCGAAGGAACGTTACGTTTTCCAAGGTGTTCATATGTTGTTCGACGGACGCATGGATCGACCATGGCGCGAAGGAGAACGGAGCAATTCGTTGATTTTCATTGGTAGAAACCTGGATCGCGAGGCTCTCAACGCAGGGTTCAATGCATGCTTGACCTAGATCTGTCCCATCTAAACAAAGCGTCGCTGGTAGAGCGTTGGTATGTCGAGTTAAACGACTACATCATCGACTTAAGTTGGTCACCCAACCAGAAGCAGCTGGCAGCGATAACAGTCGAGGGAGCGGTCTTCTTGATCGAGGATCATGATGACGAAGCGAGCTTTAAACAACTAGGTGCACATAACGGCGGAGGAAATTCCGTCTCCTGGATTTACGATGGATCCGAGTTTGCAACGGCAGGTCACGATGGGTTGATTAAGGTTTGGGATGCGGATAATGGCAGTTTAATTCAAGAACTGTCCGCTGGGGATCCATGGGTTTCGAAAGCGACCTACAGTCCGAAAAAAGGCATCCTGGCAAGCGCAGCGGGCAAGCATCTCAAGCTTTGGAACAGTAGCCGTCAACTGGTCTACGAATCGTCAGATCATGCGAGTACGATCGCGGACATAGGTTGGAATCCTGACGGTTCAGGGATCGCAGTCGCCGCGTACAACGGAATAACGCTGCACGTTCCAGGAAGGCAGACGCAGCCTCGCAAATATGTCTGGAAAGGTTCGAGTCTAGCGTTGTCGTGGAGCCCGGACTCCAAGTACATCGCCAGCGGAGAACAAGACTCCACCGTTCACTTTTGGTACGTAAAGTCTGGTGAAGACGCTCAAATGTCTGGCTTCCCGACGAAAGTACTTGAATTGAGTTGGGATCGGAGCGGCAGATGGCTAGCGACCGGAGGCGGTGCAGTCATTTGTTTATGGGATTGTGCAGGCAAGGGGCCTGCGGGCCGCCGACCTTGGCAATACGATGCTCATTTAAACAAACTAACTCAGCTGGCATTTCAGACCCACGGCGACAGGCTCGCCTCCACCGACAGCGACGGATTTCTTTTTCTCTGGGAGCCCCTCAAGCATAACAAGATCATTGGCGGCGTCGGCTTGAAAGCAGCCGCATCGTGTTTGCGTTGGAATCGCGAGGGGGCGTTAGCGGTCGGTCAGCGTGACGGCAATTTGGTCAAGTTCGCAAGCAACGGAAACTAAGGGAAGTCATTCGATGGATCATGAGCTCGAACATTTTCAGCCACGCAATGCTCAGACGATTAAGCTTAGCGAGACCATTCATAGGGGCGAGCCACTCGCAACGCGACGATCTAGCACGCTCGGCCAAATTTTCTTTTGTGAGGGTTGTTGTTGCGGGCGATCGGACAAAGGTTTTCCCGCCTTGCCCAAAGAGATGATTAAAGAGCGATGGAAGACACTTAAGCTCAACGGGACGATCCAGCTTACGATCAGCGGTTGCATGGGCCCATGTGATTTAGCCAATGTGTTTTACTTGCTACCGAGTGACGGCGTTGGTCAGTGGTTTGGAGGGCTAGCGGAGACTTGGCAATACGAGACCTTGATCCAGTGGGCTATGGATTGCCAACAGGCCGGTCAATTGCTTCCCATACCGAGGTCGCTGGAATGCCATCGATTTACACGATTTCAGCCAATGTCGGCCGCAACTCAAGTATAAGGACAGGAGTAAGAAATGGAGATCCGCTTGCTCAAACTCTGGAACCAACGCCAAGAAAAAGCTTGCTTGATTTAACTTTTCTCTAATCCAAACAACTATGAAAATCGCATACGTTTTCGCAACCAACATGGCCAGCACGTTCAAGCTGGCCACCATGATCTTGCCACAATTGGAAAAGGGCAATCATGGTGTACAAGTTATTGGCATGATGTTCTTTGATGACAACATCTATTGCCTGCGTCAGGGTGATCCAGTAGGCGAGCGACTTGCTAAGCTTGCGAAAGAGCAAAACATCCTTTTGATGGTTTGTGACCAATGTGCCGTTCGTCGTGGCCTAGCCGAGGGTGAGTTTTCGCAATGCGGCACAGGAGAGGTCCGAGCGAGAGGTTTTGTGGAAGGAGTTGTCGCTGGCTGTTTCCCGCAATTGTACTCGGCTCTCGCCGCCAATCCGCCGGACCAAGTTATCTCCCTCTAACGCATGTCGAGACATCGGTTAAAAAGGGCTTGCAGTTACACGCCGCTAAATTGGCAGGCTTTGAACAAGATTGGAGAAGACACTTTTTACAAAGGGAATAAAACATGATAAATATTGAAAAACAGAATCGACTGATTGCAATGTGCGGGACCGCTTTGGCCGTTTCTTTCAGTTCTGCGAACGTCTACGCATGGCAGACTCAAACGTCCAGTTTGAAAAAGCCATATCGAGTGGAGTCATCAGGGAATATTATCGACACCGGCGGCTCCAACGGTCATAGCGCACCATCGGTCGTGGATCTCGATGGCGATGGCTTGAAAGATCTGGTCGTTGGTGACTTTGGAGGAAGATTTCAACTGCATCGCAATGTTGGCAGTAAGACAAAGCCATTGTACGAATCAGGAGGCTATCTCCAGTCAGCTGGTGCAGACGCAAAGGTCCACATTGCATGCTGCATCGGTGCCCAACCACGTTTCGCTGATTGGAACGGGGATGGAGTGCTCGATTTGATGACGAACTCTTATGACCCAGGTCATTGCCATTTGTTTTTAGGTTTGCCCGGCGGCGGTTTCTCCGAGGGTATCGAGGTTTATGGAATGGACGGCGTCCCTGTACGATCTACGCCTTTGCAGAAGGAGGAATTCCAATCGTACGGCAGTTTCTTCGAAGCAGTGGATTGGGATGCAGATGGGGATCTCGATCTTCTAATCGGCTGTTTCGATGGTACGTTAATGTTGCGAATGAACGAAGGAGATAGAAGTTCCTACAAATTCTCGACAACCAACACTTCTATCGAGACTGTCCAAGGCCCCATTCGTGTCAAGGCACATTGCTGTCCAGTCGTCGCCGATTGGGACTCTGACGGACGATGGGATATCATCACTGGCTCAGACGATGGCAGCGTTACCTTTTTCCGCAATATTGGAACGGCGAACGTTCCGGTCTTTTCTCAAGGTGTACTGCTCGTCGCGCCGGCAGAAGACAATTGGTACTTTCGAACGATACTCGATGATGATGATTTTCGACCAGGAATCAGGTCGCAAGTCGAGGTGGCCGATGTAAACGCAGATGGGCGATTGGATCTGCTCCTGGGTGACTATTATCTGTCCCTTACTTATCGGAAGGATCTGACCGACGCGGAGAAAGAAGAGGTCAGGAAACTGACAAGAGCCTATGATCTTTCGTCAAAAGCGTTTATGACGAAAATCGCCATGGTCAGCCAGCAAGTGCAAGCCGAGTTTCCCGCAGATAAGGCGAACAGTTCAGAAGGAAAAGATAGAGAGGCGGAATTGTACGAGGAATTGTGGAAAAGCCCTGAGGGTGTAAAGTTTCTGAAAGACGAGACTTTATTCTACCAGTCACTCAGTCCTTATCTTACCGCACCAAACGATGAGATCCCGGGCAGGGAAAACACTCGGGAACCGCACGGACATGTCTGGGTCTTTATTCGCAATGCGGAATCGACCGACCATGACACATCGAATGATCATAAGAGTGAAGCCGTAAAGGAAATGTCGGATAGCGATCCTGTTCTAGTTCGTATCAGCGCGAACAATACGGTAAGGCAAGGTGAAAAGACTTCGATTACAGTAGAGGTTGAGGTTGCTCCAGGTTACGAGATTCAATCAGTGCGTGCTAAGCCACCGGCAGTGCCAACAAAAGTGGACTTTACACTTCCGGCCGGATTAGTAACCATTGGCAGCTTACAGGTTCCAGAGACATCTCGCTCGCTTGTACCTGGCAAGACGCAAAGCTATTCGGGGCGATTCGAATTCACTCAAGTGTTAGAACTTGCCGGTTCCGCGTTCGTTCCGGGTGAGCACACCATTGAAGTTGCTGTGTCTTACCAAGCCTGCGATTCCAAAAAGTGCTTAAGGCCGGTCCAAGCCAAGGTCGAACTACCGATCAAATTTGTTAAGTAAGTTTTGTATCACCGCCGGTCATGTCGCCCATGTTGTGATCAAAAAAAGGAAAGATAAATGCAAAAGCCGAAGCGAGAATGTCCGGTTCGCATTGCAGCCACCGAGAAAGAACCGAAGTAGCGAATGGCTTGGACAAAAGGGGTACGTATTCCGACCAATTTGATTGTTGGGTTTCTCGGTTCAGGCAAAACAACCGCGATCGGCAAGTTGATAAACCGTCGGCCCGAAGGTCAAAAATGGTCCATTTTTATCAATGAGTATGGCATGGTTTCGATCGACCAGGCCATCGTCGACACCGGCACCAGTGACCTCGCGGTCGAAGAGCTAGGTGGTGGCTGCGCGTGTTGTACCATGTCGTACGCCTTTCAACCACTACTGGCTCAGTTCATACGTCGCTCGAAGCCTGATCGACTAATCGTAGAACCGTCCGGTGCGAGTCATCCCGCCAACGTGATTGATGTGTTGCGAAGCCCCAATTTTTCTTCAGTGATCGATCTGCGAAATACCATTTGTTTGATTGATCCAAGCGATTTTGAGAACGAGCGAAAGAGAGAAACAGCCGTCTTTCATGATCAGATTCAAGTTGCCGATATTGTCATCATCAACTGGACTGACAAACGGGACAGATCGCTCATTGATCGTTGCCGTCATTGGATCGAGACATTCGCGCCACCCAAGCTACTTATCTTAGAATCGAGTTTTGGTGAGATCGATCCGTCGTGTTTGGATGTGGATGCCAGCACACTTCGTTCAGCGACTTTCCCTGAAGCTCATTCGAAGCTGGCGACGATACTTGGTGATGTGCCAATGTTGGATGTAGTCAACACCAGCGATGAGAGCTCGATTTCAGCGAACCATGCAAAACCCGGTGTACCGCTAAGACTTGCTAACAATGACATGGAGCACCATGCGTGCGGCTGGATATTTCATGTCGACGATATTTTTAAGCGAGAACTCATATTCGAGTTATTGGAGAGTATTCATCCCATTGCAAGACTAAAGGGAATCTTCCGATGCGAGGATGGTTGGTGGTCCATCAATCGCGCTAAAGACACGACGAGCTATGACCCATCAGCCTACCGCCGCGATAGTCGGTTAGAGATCATTCTTGATCAACCCTCGATCTCGTGGCTGGAGTTGGAAAGTCGCATCCTCGAATGCTTGCTCTCATAGTCGCGGATCGATCCGCCAAACCGAATTGCTGAACCGAATTGCTGACCGACGGAGCGGTCAGCGACTATGATGGACCTAATAGCTTTTGGGCAACTAGCTCTGCATACTGCAATCTAGTATCCGCATGGTTGAGCAGACCCTGCTGGAGTCGCCATGCTTCGAAGTCTTCAAAGTGCATGCGAATTCGAATGATGATTACGCCGGCTTGTTCTGCCAAGCGTTCGTGCTCCATCGCC
>JALOQS010000389.1 GCA_025459355.1 Pirellula sp. | reverse complement strand
CTCGGGCTAGTTGCTCGCCGTCGATCATCGAAACAGGAAGGCATGGACACGGATGGAGTTGATCGCAATGGAACTTAGAACTGTTATCGTACCGCAAGTGCTTCTAATTGCTCTCGTTTCGATTTGCGGTTGTAAGCTCGGCGAGGGAAACATCTCGGATCAAATTCCTACGGGACGTCGGATATCATTAGATCAAGTACCTGCAATTGTCTTACCCGACGCCAAACGCCAGAAACTGCCTGCTGGGACCACAATCGAACATTGCGACGGTGACATGTACCGATTTAATTACCCGGATGGTACAATTTGGTTAAAGGATTCAAAGGGTGATGACTGTGGCGGCGTCATCTAGTAACACTTGCGCCACGAACACCCCAGTGCACCGTAGTCCGCGAACCGGTGTGTTTTGTTTGAGGCCTTCACTTCGCGGCCTCGGTGACGGCAGTCGTTCTCAAATCACAGATAGCCGGAAAAGCCGAACTTAGAAACGTAGCTCGTGCAGTCGTCATGGCTCGACAATGTCACGGGAGTCGAGAACGATCATGTTTGGGCAAAAACATGTGAGGGCAAAAATATGAAAACCTTTTTTCGGGTCCGATATTTTTGCCCAACCATTTTTTTGCCCTAATCGAAACAAGATGTTGCAGACAAATTGACGACATGGATCGATGTCTACATGGGGTAACGGATTTGATGCAAGCCCGGCGACGGACTCGATTGTAAATGAATGCTAGGAGCGATCGCGCTGATTGCAGCGTGACAACGGAACTCGTACAATGACGAGACAGAACCATGACAAGGATCGAACGGCGATCCTTGGAAACCTGAAAAACAAATGAGAACCAAGCATTGGACCGAAGGGCTCGATTCTTCGGACCCGACTTGCGTCGAGATCACAAATCGCCCATTGATGAATGCGGTCGTTTGTGGCACTAAATTCTAGGAGTATTACGATATGGGAGCGTGGGGAACGGGCATTTTCGAGGATGATTCGATGCTTGACTGGCTCATCGATCTCGAAGACGCCAGGAAGCCCTTGGCTTTCCTGGCTGAATGTCTAGACATCGATGGGATCGACTATTTAGAGTACGACAATTGTGCAGGCGTCTTGGGCGCATCTGCGATTATTGATGGGTTGTTGAATGGTGCTCAGGCTGAATCTCCTGAATCCGTGCTCGAATGGATTGCATCAAATAAATCTCTAAAGGTAGTCAAGCTGGTTCCGAACGCTATTGCGTCGATTAATGCCGTAATCAGTGAGAACTCAGAGCTAAACGAGCTGTGGTCAGAGAATGGGGAGCTTTATCCCAAATGGAAGGCGGATATAGCTGCTCTACGTGACAGGCTTGCCATGCATCATTCGTAGTGCAAAATCTGCCACGAACAATCGCATGCACCTGAGTCGCGGGTCAGCAACGTTTTCGAAGCAAGCATCACCCGCCGCGACCGCGTTGATGTGTGGCGTTATTTGGCTTGAAGTAATCTCAACTAGGCTAGTACACGATTAAGATGAAACTGACCTTCACCCTGTCGGAACCAGAAGCGCTCGCCATGACTGAGCAGTTCTACAGAGATTCTGCATCGCATCAAAAAACACGAAATCAAACGCGCTGGGGTCTTCCGATCCTCTTGTTGCCGATCTTGCTTCTTTTCACGTGGCAATTTGGATTTTCGTTGCCTTCAGTCGCGATTTTCCTTATCGCAATGATCGGATGGTTCATTGTTGCTCCTCACCGTTTTGACGCGCGTGTTCGCCGTTACGCAATAAAGCAGATGAAGGAATCGTCGTACGCCAAGTCCTTTGGCGAGTATTCAATCCAAATTAACGATGACCACCTCGTGTCTGATGGACCAACTGGTCATACTGAATACAAATGGAACGGCGTTGATCGTTCCATTCTGACAGATGAATATTTATTCGTCTTCTTAGCTGGACCATCGGGATTTCCAATCAAAACGAGCGACGTTGGCAGTGAAAATGCAAGACTGGCACACATTAGAATTCAGCAGCTTATCGAAATGGCCAAATAACAATCCCAATGCACGCGAGTTGCGGGTCTCGCGTTTCCTAACGGTAAATCACTCGGCCGCAACTGCGTGATTGGTGTCGTTTTTTAGTAAAGCCCCGATGGCAGTCCGTTCAATCAACATCGAGCACGAGATTCCATCGCCGCTAACGTACGCAGTCGAGGTAACTATCGAACTTGACTCGGGCGAGCGGCGTTGGTGCTTCTTCTGCACTCCAGAGTCGCTCGATCGATTCGGTGACTTTCTTCCGAACTCGACGATCAGAATTCACGCTGCCGCGCCTCACATGATCGTGCTTTCCATCGTGACACAGGAAACGATCACGGCTGCTATCAACGAACTTCAGCGGAACGGTGAACTACAGTACGCGACACGTCCAATGAGTGGAACCCGCACGTCACGGCAATGCGTTTGGGTCTTTAATGGCGTAAAGGCAAGTTTCCCGAGTGGCGTTTTCACTTCAAGAGAAAACGCTGAAGCATGGATCAAGGAACACAACCTTGAGGGAACTTTGACTCTTTATCCGGTTGATCAATCGGCGTATGATAACGCTATCGCGAATGGGTGGTTCAATCCCAAATTACCCCACCAAAAACTTCCCGAGTTCATACAGCGATTTACGTCCGCCAGTCAGGAACACTACCACTACGAACGCCAAGAAAAGAAATAACAACCCATTGCTCCGAAGTGTCGATCAGCCGCCTGGATTTTTAGAAACTTCACTTGGCGTCACTCGGTGAATGGTGTCTTCATGCCCGTTAGCATGTAGGTCCATCTGTGACTGACGGTAATGCAGAGAAAGATTTACTTGCAACGCAGCAACCTCGGAAGCCGTTAACTACCGCACTTGTCGCGATGACGTTGCTGTATCTTGTATCGTTAGGGACAGCGTATCTGGCAACTGACGTTGCTTGGTCACGCCGCGAGGATGTAATGTGGAAGACGACAAGAACAGTGAAGATTACTGCGACGAAGGTATTCTTGCTATTTTTTTCTCGCTCGTGATGAACCTCGGGTGTACATTCATAGCGTTTCTTGAGATCTGGCGAACGAAATCCGAGTTGCTTGTCGAATGACAGGCACAACATACCAAGGCTTAGATGTTGCGTCTGGTAGTCAGGGGAGGGCGTACGCCGAGCCTAATGATTTCTCTTAGATGTTTGTTAGGCAGCTCTTAGCCAACATTTAAGCCCTTGTTCATGAAGCCCCGTGGCAGGATCGGGGAATCGGTCTCTTCCATTGCGT
>JALOQS010000107.1 GCA_025459355.1 Pirellula sp. | reverse complement strand
GATTTGACGTCGACAATGACGGCTTTGTGTCTCCGATCGATGTGTTGATACTGATCAACGACATCAATTTGCGAGGCGCACGAGTTTTGCCAGCGTCAACGACCCGTCCTCCGTTTTTGGATGTTGACGGACAAGGGGACGTTAGTCCGCTCGATGTGCTCGCAGTCATCACCCACATCAACGACCGGGGCAACTCTGGTAGTGGTTCAGGCGGAGGCGAAGGCGAGGGCGAGGGATTGCAGCCGTTTGCTTGGTTCGAGACGGTTGAGGTCATGAGTCCAGCAAGGTTTATGGAGGTCTGCGAGGCTGATCTTTCCCAGCAAATCGAACGTGAAATCGGCAATTACTTGGCGACTGGTTTCACCGATTCCGTGGATATGGGGCCATTGCAGTTCTTGGGTGATTCCGAGGACGAGGAAGAAAAGTCTATCGAGGATTTGCTCGCAGTAGCTGGTAGTGTCGAAACTGGTGTTCCGTCCATTCTCGACGACTTGTTTGCAGCCGATTGGAGCTAGCACGTTTTCTTGACGATCTGAAAAATTGCGAATCGCAACCTTCTTCGGGAGGTTGCGATTTTTTTATTTGTGGTTATCCATTGAGATGGTCGGCCTGCAGCGGGCAGGGATTCCTTGCTAATTGAGGGCAACGTTGTACCGTCTCAAACGAAAGAGTTTTCTACATGGATGCCAACGCCCAACGCGAATTAATGGTGAAATGTTTGCAAGAAACGTTTCAATTGGATTCGTTTCGTGACGGTCAATTGGCCGTCATTGAATCTCTTTTAAGTGGGCATAATGCGGCTGCGATTTTTCCGACGGGTGGTGGCAAATCTTTGTGTTATCAGCTTCCCGCGTGTTTGCTTCCTGGAGTAACGTTGGTTGTTTCGCCACTGTTGGCTTTGATGCGAGACCAAGTGGATAGGCTCGTCAGTCTCGGGGTACCGGCAGTTCGTTTGGATTCGTCTTTAGCGGCTGACGAGGCGAGAAACGCGATGAGCGATTTGCGCAGCGGAAGAGTCAAGCTGTTGTATGTTGCGCCGGAGCGATTTTTTAACGAACGCTTTCGCGAGGTGGTCAATGAGCTCCCCCTGTCGCTCATGGCGATTGATGAGTCGCATTGCATAAGTCAGTGGGGGCATAACTTTCGGCCGGATTATCTTAAGCTTTCTGGGATTGCGAAATCACTCAAGGTAGAGCGGATTTTAGCGTTATCAGCGACCGCCACGCCGTCTGTGATCGAGGACATAAAAAGAGGGTTCTCAATTGAAGATCGTCATGTGATTCAGACTCCTTTTCATAGACCGAATCTGGCCATTCGACTTCAGATAACGGATGGCGAGACGCGAGCTCGCGAGTTATTGGATCGACTAGAGTCGCTTCCGAGAGGTTGTACGATTATCTACGTCACGACTCAGAAAACATCAGAGGAGTTGGCTGAGTGGTTGGTTGATCAAGGGTTTGAGGCACGAGCCTATCATGCGGGATTGGAGGACGACGTCAGGGAAGGAGTTCAGGATTGGTTCATGTCAGAGCAAAATTCCATTGTGGTGGCGACGATCGCATTTGGAATGGGGATAGATAAGAGAGATGTGCGATACGTTTATCATTGGAATCTATCAAAGGGGATTGAGAACTATGCCCAGGAGATAGGTCGAGCGGGCCGTGATGGACTCGCCAGTCGATGTGAAACGTGGATTGTGCCGGAGGATCGAGTCACGCTCGAGAACTTTGCCTATGGCGATACGCCAACGTATGCGGCGGTCAAAGGTCTTTTGGAATTGTTAGCCCATCAACCGGAGCGTTTTTACTTGTCGTTTTATTCCCTGGCTTCTCAATTCGACGCAAAGGATATCGTGATTCGCACCATACTCACGTACCTCGAGCTCGATGGTTATGTCGAGGGAATTGGTCCACGGTACGATTGTTATGAGTTTAAACCTTTTGTTTCTTCGGCCGAGATCTTGAAGCATTTCGAAGGAGAGCGACGGACCTTTGTGCGAGATGTCCTGAGTTTGTCCGTCAAGAAAAAGATTTGGATTGAGGTTCCCGTGACCGTGATCAGCGAGCGTCTCAAGGTCGATCGGAAACGAATTGTGTCCATGGTTGATTACTTGGCAGAGCGAGGTTGGATTGAGCTCAAAGTGAGCGGCATGATGCATGGGTATCGCAGAGCAAAACCGATTACCGACATTGAGGAACTCGCGCGATCGATTCACCAAAAGTTAGAGGATCTCGAGCAGCGCGAGATTGGTCGAATTGATCACTTGTTTCAGTTGGCCGTCGGAGCGGAGTGTCAGAGCGGCCGATTGGCCGAGTATTTTGGACAGAAGATACTGTCGCGGTGTGGCGTATGTTGTTCCTGCACGGGGGAGTCGAGCCTGGAGTTGCCCCATTTTCAGTTTGCCAAGCTCGGGACCTCCGCGTTGAGCGGGTTAAAGCAATTGATCCGGGAAATGGGAGATTTGTTCGAAGAGCCGCGAGTCAGGGCCAAGTTTCTTTGCGGACTATCCACACCATCCCTGACGCGAAAACGGATGTCGCGACACCCGCTTTATGGGTGTTGCTCATCGGTCCCATTTCCGGTCGTACTTGAGGCCGTGAGTCGATTCTGAGTGACTCCAAGCGGTGAAATGGACTGTGGGAGGGGGCTCTGAAATCCGAGCGGCATTGAGGGACGAAGAAAAAACTGGTTTTTTGCAAAATCTAGAGGGTGAATCCCGCAGACTTGTTGGGATTACCATGGATTATTGTTGCAGGAATTTCTAAACCTCCCTAGTATGGTAGTAACGATTTTGTCAACCAATTCGACTGATGAATAACCCGAAGTGGGCTGTGAACCTATGAGAACGATTGTCGATCATTCCCGCAAAAACAAGTTAGAGCGACTTTCTAAATCGTCGAAGATCCGGGGAGCGATCCGTCGTGGTCTGCAGATAGAGACCTTAGAAAACAGAACATTGCTCGCGGCAGATTTGTTCATACCTGAGCACGCGTTCATTCCCAAAGTGCCCGCTGACATCGTGGCCGCAAACCAGGACTTTTATCGAAAGTTCGACAACGCACCAAGGGGCTCAGCGGAATTGGCGGCGATGACCGCGTTGGATAACACGTTCTTGCTTCACAGTCGCCCCTCGGCAACAAAAACGGTCTATCTAGATTTTGATGGGTTTACCGCGCGAGGTACACAATGGAATTCTTTGCGGAATCGAGACCCCATCGTTTCGCCAGCTTATGATACGGCGGGCAATGGAGCCGCATTCACTAATGGAGAGCTGCTTGAGATACAGGCTATTTGGCAAATGGTTGCCGCCGATTTCTCCCCGTTTGATATAAACGTTACAACCCAAGATCCGGGCGAAGCGGCTTTGGTCAACACGGGCGGCGCGGATGACGAGTGGGGTATTCGTGTTGTGTTTACCCCCGACGATTTTCCGTTCCCTGGATCGGGTGGTGTTGCGTTTATAGATAGCTTCAGTTGGGGCTACGCAACAGCTGGTGCGACCGATACACCCACGTATGTCTTCAACATGGGGGTGATAGGTGCGGCTGGCGCTGCGAGTCACGAAGTGGGACATACACTCGGTCTATCGCACGATGGCACGACAGCTCAACATCCAACGCAACCGAATGCCGAATACTATTTTGGTCACGGAAGAGGAGAAACGAGCTGGGCACCCATCATGGGTGCAACCTATGGAGTGAACGTCTCCACTTGGGATAATGGAGTGTATTTTGGTGCGAATAACGGTGGCACTAACGCAAACTATGGAGATGGTCCCGATGACTTGCAGATCATGACCACTCAGCATGGTTTCGGTTATCTTGCTGACGATTTTGGTAGTACCAACGAAACGGCCGCTCCGCTCGCGGGTTCCATAAGTCCGACGGGCCGAGTCGATATCTCCCAATTTGGCACGATTGAAAGATCGAATGATTTGGATGTTTTCTCCTTCCAGACGGGCGCTGGGCCGATCAACCTAACGATCAATCCCTACGTGACTGAGCTATTCATCAGTGGCGCGAACGGATTCGTTCGCTCGGTTGAAAGTTCTTTTTTGGATGGCGTCAATTGGGCTCGGAATCAAGGGACCAATCTGCACGTCGATGCGCGGCTATTCGATTCTCGAGGTAACTTGGTGGCGGTAGCTGATTCGGTGGGATTGTCAGCTCAATTCGTAAACACCAATTTATCTGCCGGAACTTATTATTTGACGATCGATGGAGTCGGTTTTGGAACCCCGGCGGCCAATCCGCCTGTCGGTTATACCGACTATGGCAGTATTGGCGAGTATTTGATTACCGGCAATATGACCGTTGCACTGGGTTTTCAAGTGGACCGCGACTCCGTCCTTTATACTGAGGACAATCCGGCAGTTCAAATTGTGTCGAATGCGACTTTGATTGACGCGACTCCTGGCGGGTACCAAGGGACCATTGTGTCGGCAATTGTTGGCCCCGTTTCGGGCGCTACGGATCAAATCAGGTTCGTGCCGCCAGTCGGTAGTCCTATCCGACGCGAAGGAGCAACGATCCTGTATCAAAACGTTCCTGTAGGAACCGTTAACGCCGTCACCCCAACAAATCTCGAAGTCGTTTTTAACGCGTCAGCGACACGAGCCGCCATTGAAGCTACCGTTCCGGGCTTCTTGTTCATTGCAACGGGAGATTCACCCGATACGAGGGCGAGGAATGTTACGCTTCAGATTCAAAAGGGAGTTTTCGCTTCGTCGACAACTCTTCCCATAACTGTTGTTTCAGTTAACGACGCACCGATCGCTTTTCCTGCTTCAGTCGATCCAATTAACGAGGATAACATTGATAGTGCCGGGACGTTTGTTCGCGATCTCTTGGCCCGCGGTGTTATCGATCCAGATGGCGAGACCGGCGTTGGCATTGTGATCAGCAATGGTGCAGTCACCACTCAAGGAACTTGGCAATATCGTGCTGGTGCCGACTGGCGAGATGTTGGAACCGTATCGATTACGAATGGATTGGTTCTCGGCGTAAACACACGCGTTCGCTTCGTTCCAGCTAGGGACTTCTTTGGCAACGCTCCGGCGATGAGCTATTACCCAATCGATCCGACCTATACTGGGAGCTTTACGACGAATGGGGCTCGCGCGACGGTCAACCTTACAACCTTGATTGCGAATCGAACTAGCTCTGCGACTCCGAGTTTCATTACGCAAGAGGTAGCGCCGGTCAACGACGCGCCGGTTAGTAACTACGCCAGTCTCACCGTTTCTGTTTTGCAGGACGAGACCTTTACGTTGACGTTGCCCAACGATTTGTTTTTGGATGTCGATGATACGCAAATCGCGATTAGCCTCCGAAACCCAGGTGGAACATCATCTCCATCGTGGATTCAGTTTGACCCCGTGAGTCGAGTTGTTACCGGTACTCCACGAAACAACAACGTTGGCCAGACTTTAGTCAATGTGATTGGAACTGACCCACAAGGATTGTTTGGTATTGCACCATTGGTCATCACGGTCATCGACGTAAATGATCGTCCTGAGCGAGTTGTATTGTCGTCGCTCGTTGTTGCAGAAAACAGTCGTGCTGTGAGAGTAGGGTCCTTGACCACGATCGATCCTGACTCGGGAGACAGGCACTCTTACACGGTGGACGATGCTCGATTCGTTGTTGAAGACAACATATTGCTCACCTCGCGGGCTGCGAACATCGATTTCGAAACCGAGCGAAGCATTACCATCAATGTGACCGTCACCGATTCCGGCACTCCGCCACTGTCTTTTGTGCAATCCTTGGTTTTGGCGGTAGGAAATGTCAACGAATTCCCGCCCCGCTTCCCAGTGACTCCCGTTTTCACGGTATCAGAGTCGATTGCGCCGGGATCTTTGATTGGTGTTTTGGATGCTCAGGATGCTGATGCCGACACGACCATTACCTACCAGATTCTGCAATCATCTCCCTTTTTCGATGTGAATTTCGCCGACGGATCAGTCCGTCTCAAACAGGGCATGAGACTGGACTTTAGTACACAAGCGTCACATGAATTTGTGGTTATCGCTTCTGATGGTCAGTTTGGTTCCGCTGCACAATCGGTCACGATCAACGTTAGACCCGAAAATCGTTTCGATCCGGTCATAACGACAACATCGTTGGCGGTTTCCGAAGGATCTCGGCCCGGGGTCGCGTTCGCGAGAATTGAAGCGACCGATGCAGATCCACAATCTCTCATCGTATTTGAGCTTGTATCGTCAGACTTGCCTCCGTTCGATTTGAATGCCGTGACGGGTGAACTTACGCTCAGGACGGGATCGTCATTTGATGTGTTCCGACAGAGCCAGTTTACCATTACGGTTCTGGCTCACGATACTGGTTTTCCGTCTAGGTCGACGACAGCAACCATTCCTATCACGATTACCCCGATAAGAAGACCACCGACAGCAATCGGTGTTTCCCCATCAATCGTTCGAGAATTGATTTCAGGGTTGGAGATTGGGCAGATTCAGGTGATACATACCAATACCGGTGTTACCTATCGCACGGAACCAATTGATTCCAGGTTTGAAGTCGTTGGCAACGTGCTGCGGCTCAGAGCAGGAAGGTCGATTGGTCCCGACGATCCTCGTGCTATGCAGGTACCAGTACGTGTTGTTGAGGTGCTGTCCGATGGAACGACCGGCAGACTTTTCCCACTCAACATACCGCTCACGAAGATAAACAATCCAACTCCGTGGCAGAACGCGTTGAATCCTGCTGACATAAATCGGGATGGTGGTGCCGATCCGATCGATGTGTTGCTGATGATCAATGCGATCAACGAGAACATGACTCTCACGTACCCCAGACCTGCGAATACTTTGGCACAACCCGATTTCGATGTCGATGGGGATAATAGCCTATCGCCTATCGATGTTCTGCTGATTGTTAACACCATCAACTCAAGAGGATCCGGTGGCTCGGGAGAGGGGGAATCCAGCGTGGCAGCGGGGGCTTCACAGCAAGCTCTACAGGAGTTCGCGTTGGCTGCGGTCCTCAATGAGTTGGATGAAGAAAGACAGAGTCGACGAAGAAGAGGTTTATAGATCGATTCCTCGCGACACGACCAGATGCTGCGGCTCGGTCACGGCGTTGAATTCACATTGTTTCTAAACTTCTTTTAAATCGCAACCTACGGACCATTCAAGACATCGCTCGTTGGGTATCCCAGCGAGCGATATCATTTGGTGGTTGTAGTTTAGTACCGAGAGTCGGTATCTGGTTTGATCTTTCGCAGGATGTCTTGTCTCAAAGATTCGTCCATTTCACGGGCTACCAAGTAGACTTGTAAGGCCGTTTTAAGTCGATTCGCTTGGCTCCGAACTGATTCGCCGCGTCGATCTCTGTTTTTTAGAGCGGTGATTTCCGTATCCAAAACGGTACAAATCTTAGTGCTTGTCTGGTTCCCACCAGTTTTCATTTCAACATCAGCTACCTCGAAGCTTAATCGAAATTTACCGAGTCGCTCGTTCTTCATTTTGGGAATAGGAGCCGTGCGGCAATCGATTTCTAGAACGACATGGTTCTGATCAACGTGATGGACTACTGCATTGTACTCTTGAACGAAGCCCTTTAGTTTCTGTAGCGTTACCTCGCGAGGCACACTCGTGATTAGCTCAGCTCTGACAGAATGGTCCATGGGGGTGCCTAACCACCGGAACCAACCTTTGGCAGGGGCTATTTCTACGGATGCGGTGTTCGGTTTTTCCTCGCCTAGGCAAACGACTCGATCGCGGCCACTTTCTTTCGCAATGAGGAGCCCCTTGTCAGCGCGGCCGAGCACCGTCTCATCATTGTCTTCAGGGTTAATCATTGCCACGCCGAAGCTGGCCGTGATGTGCTGGTTTCGGATCGCGGGGATCGGAAGCCTGCTGAGTTTACGCCTGATGTTTTCACTAAAATCTTTGGCTTCTTTAAGATCACATTGACCGCACAGGATAACGAATTCCTCACCGCCGTATCGAGCAATAAAGTCTGTTTCGCGGCATGAGTCCTTTAGAAGTTTAGCAAACATAATCAACGCTTCGTCACCCGCTTGGTGGGAGAAGTTATCGTTGATCTTTTTAAAGAAATCGATGTCGCAAATGATAATGCTGCCTGGTTCCCGAGTTCGTTGGTGATGGGCAACAAACTCTGGAAGCTGGCGATTCAATTCGCCACGATTCGCCACCTTGGTCAATTGATCTTGGCATGCTCGTTCACGAAGATGAACAATCTTCTTTTCCAGTTCTGCGGTCTCGCTCACGTCCTCGAGGATCATGGCTGCGCCGCAGACCTGTTCCTTTTCGTTGGTGATAGGAAAGACTTCGATCGAAACCTGTGTGAAGCTGGTTTCCGAGGTACGTATGGAGAATCGTTGTTTCGAGGTCGTGTTGTTATCTAACAAGAGCTTAAACGGGCACATCGACTCGTCAATGCGGAACCCATCCACATCGCAAAGATTGGCGATTTCGCATGTCCATCTTTGGTGTAACACGGATTGAGTGGGACGACCAGTTATCTTTTCCGCGCCAGTATTCCAGTCAAGGATCCTGAACTCAGTGTCGATAAAGATGATTCCATTTTGAATGTGGTTCAACATCCTTCGATAGAACGCGTTGTTCAAATTGTAGACAATCGCGCTGCCAATTCTGCTCGAGTCATCCATGGTGTCAGGATTGAAGAGCCTATCCAAATCATGATGCTCAAGCTGATTGATCCAACGCTTGGCAACGTCGTTTTGAATCCCCTTGTCGTGACTCACCACTAATTCGGTGAAGCTGCGCGCCAGTTTGGGATCAAATTGCTTGCCACTTAGTCGAATGATTTCAGCCAAAGCCGATTCCGCTGACAGGCTGTTGCGATAGCACTGCTTTGCGGTCATCGAGTCAAAGGCGTCGATGATATTGACCAGGCGGCTAGCCATGGGAGCAATATCGTGAGAGTGAATGTTGCTGGAATTCTCGTAGCTTGTGCCGATGCCAGCGATCGATATCAGAAGCTCGCGGCTCGCGCCCGACGCCCGGAGAATCTCAAGCCCGACTTGTGTGTGCATATCCATGAGGTTCTGTTCAACCTCGATGAGCCGTTCCGGTTTTTGCAGAACGCGATCAGGCACGCCAATCTTTCCAATTTCATGAAGCAACGCAACGCATTCGAAAAGTTGAAGCTGATCTTCTCGCAGACCGTGTTTAATTCCCCATGCCGATACCCATAACGCCACGCGCAGCGAGTGCAATGCTGCCGGGGGATGCTTTGCTCGCAACGCCACATAAAGGCAGGCGATCGAACCAAAGCGAGTGCCAACCATGGTTTGGGCAGAGGTTTCGGTGACCTCGGTCAAGCCCTTGCCTGGGGTGAGAAGGGACCAATTCGTTAAAAAGCTGATCGGATCGGTGCTGGCAGGGATGTGCGAAGTTGTTGGGTTCATAGTCAATGAGGACTTGGGTTTTGGAATGAACGAGATAACTTACGATAGCCTTTAGGATGGGAGCGGTTTTTCAGTCCTCTGCACCAGGAGTTCTTGAATCCGTTTGTAAATTTTTAACGGTAGAATAAAAGATTCGAACTGTAGCGAATTGGCGAACCATATCGTTTATGATGTATGTGACGGACGAAACGGTTGTGAGCTCCCAGCGCAGGTAGAAATTCCTTAACCGCCGACTATCGAATGATTCCCTTTATGAAATCCCATCACCTTTGCTGCTTATTAGCCTGTTTCGGTTGCTTCATTGCGAACTCCGATTCACTGCACGCTCAGCTACCCACGGGTTGGAAGCAACACGATTGGGATCGGCCTCGCCCAGCAAAGGTCGATGTTGGTCCCGAGTCTCCTGCCGCACAACCTCCCTCGGACGCTATCGTATTGTTCGACGGAACAAATTTGGATCAGTGGCGATCAGGAGATAAAGGTCCCGCGAAGTGGATTGTTAAAGACGGGGCAATGGAACCGACACCCCATGGCGGATACCTCTACTCCGCGCAATCGTTTGGCGACTGTCAGCTTCATCTCGAATGGGCTTCTCCCGAAAAAATTGTCGGTACTAGCCAAGGCCGTGGTAACAGTGGTGTTTTCTTACAGGGATTGTTCGAAGTTCAGATCTTGGACTCCTTTGATAACGAAACATACGCCGACGGGCAATCTGGTGCGATTTACGGCCAGTATCCTCCGTTAGTCAATGCATCGAGGAAGCCCGGAGCGTGGCAATCTTACGATATCGTGTTCAGGCGTCCCCATTATTCTGATTCGGGCCAACTCACTCAACCTGCACGGATTACGGTCTTGCATAATGGTGTTTTGATTCAGGATCATGTCGAACCGGTCGGACCAACATCTTGGATTCAGTTTCACAAATACGCTCCGACCCCGGAAAAATTGCCTCTGACTCTGCAAGATCACGGCAATCCAGTTCGTTTTCGGAACATTTGGATCCGCGAGCTGCCCCCGACGACCATAAGCCCACCCCAGTCGCCGTACGATCCCGTAGTCGTGGAGCTCACAAAGGATCAAATAGATCGAATTGTCGGTACCTACAAAAGAAACGGCGGAGGTACCTGGGAGATCTCCTTCAAAGACGGTAAGCTTTGGTTTCACACGATCGCTAAGCCATTGGAAATGATTCCTCACAGCGAACGCGAGTTTGGTCTAAAATATACCGCTGGCTCCATCAACCTCGAGTACGACCAAGAGAATAGACCCGCCAAGATCTCCTTTACGATGGGTGGCACGACTTCTCAGGGAACTCGGGAGCGTTAGTTTTGGGACACTTTTTGTTGACTTCAAGAAAGACGATAGATGAATAACGAATTACTTGCACAGGCTCTCGGCGGTGGACCATGGTATGCCATCGCTCTCGTGGCGCTCTTGATGGGTTTTGTTTTCGCCGCCATCTTTCTTGCCATTTTCTCAAGGTACTTTTGGCTCTGGGTTCAGGCGAAAATGAGCGGTGCCGGAGTTACGATTATAGATTTGATCGGCATGCTGTTTAGACGTGTTGATGCCCGCACCATTGTGCGAGGTAAGATCATGTCGATTCAAGCCGGAATTGATGATGCGGATCTGACGACCAAATCGTTGGAGGCGCACTACTTGGCTCGTGGCAACGTGCCCTTGGTGATCCGAGCTCTCATCGCAGCCCACAAGAGTCGCCAAATTACTTTGTCGTTCCGCGAGGCAGCGGCCATCGATTTGGCGGGCCGCGATGTGTTAGATGCAGTTCAAACCAGCGTCTATCCCAAGGTGATTGATTGTCCACCCAAAGGTAGCTCAACTCCCTATCTGGACGCGATCGCTCGCGATGGGATTCAGCTCAAGGTGAAGGCACGCGTAACCGTGCGAGCCAATTTGCAACGACTCATTGGTGGTGCCACCGAAGAGACGATTATCGCTCGGGTTGGCCAAGGAATCGTGAGTGCGATAGGCTCCTCTGAGAGTCACAATGTCGTTCTTGAGAATCCAGATGTTATCTCCAAAACGGTGCTAGCCGCTCGTCTCGATGATCAAACGGCTTTCGAAATCGTTTCGATCGACATTGCTGATATCGATGTCGGCGAAAACATTGGTGCTCGGCTCCAGGCGGACAAAGCCGAAGCGGACACTCGTGTCGCCCGAGCCCGCGCAGAAAGCCGTCGTGCCGAGGCTGTCGCCACCGAACAAGAAATGATTGCACGAATTGAAGAGAGCCGCGCTGCGGTGGTAGCGTCCGAAGCTGATGTGCCTCGGGCCATTGCCCAAGCGATGCAATCTGGAAAACTAAAAATTATGGACTATTACAAACTCCGTAACATTACCGCTGATACCGAAATGCGACAAAGTATTGCCGGTACTAGCACCACTGGACCAACCAATCCCGCGCGGCAGCAACCAACGTAAGCGATTGTTGAAAATCGCATTGCGTTCATAGCGGTTTGAGGCTCATCGCTTAGAGCATTTTTAAAAGAGGTTATCATGGCGGACGACTTAGACGACTTTTTGCGACAGGCTGCCGAACGTCGTAAGCAAAGGCAAAAGCAGAAAGAGAACCGCGGACCTATTGCGGCGGAACCACTGGCTGCACCGCCGTTAAGCGAATCTGAAACACAATCTCGCAAA
>JALOQS010000388.1 GCA_025459355.1 Pirellula sp. | reverse complement strand
TTGGACGCGGGAGAGAAGATTGGATTTGGCGAAGTTGCATCGATGACCGGCAAATCGATTTTGAGTCAAGTATTCGAAGATGGTCTGCCGCTAATTGTGCTTCCAAAGCCAGACAACCAAACAGTCAGCAAGAACTATCCGTTGGAAAACGAAGAGCCCTACGTGATGTTCTTTGTGCCAATATTCGCTCCGAGTGATAACGTCGACTCTGACCTAAAGTCCTCTGACAACGTGATCGGCGCCATGATGATTCGAAGCTCATCGTTGATTTCGGAGTTGAGAAAGACTTTGAGCGAAGCATTGATTCCCGACGCTCAGTGCTACATGATCGATATCAATAGCCACTTTACCTCCGATGTTAAAGACCAAGATCGATTGCGATCGTTGCCTGAGATGGAAGAACTGAGAGAAAAGAATGGCAAGATCCTATTGCATTGTTTGGATCCGGGGACCGATCTCTTTAACGCATCTCCAGCTAAACGAGAAAGCCCGGAAACTTGGATACCTACGCTTGCAGCCCGAGGCTTAATGTTCCGGAAAAGTGGCGAAAACATTGACGGATATCGAGACTATCGCGGAGTAACGGTGATCGGTGCATGGATTTGGATCGATCAGTTGGAGAGAGGGATTATCATTGAGGTCCCGTATGCTGATGCATTCCGAGGCATTGAGTTTGTTAGCGCGGTCTTTCTCGTGTTGTTAGCTCTGCCACTCTCCATAGTTGCGGCATTGCTCGGAGTTTCCTTGTTTCGCAATCTTCGCGATATCGATTTTTCGAATCGTTCCCTTGGGGCGTATCGATTGTCCAAGAAGCTCGGGGAGGGTGGTTTAGGGGTTGTCTATCTCGGCGTTCACAAAACGCTTCACCGACCTGCGGCGATTAAACTGATAAAGCCTAACGTCGTTAATCCTGCAACGATCCAGCGATTTGAACGCGAGGTCAGATTGGCAGCTAGTTTTGATCACCCGCACGCTGTACACATCTACGATTTTGGCGTCTCCAAAGATGGGCACGTTTACTGTGTTATGCAGCTTGTCGAAGGGATCACGCTCGCTCATTTGATGCAGTTTACTGGTGGTATCCCGATCGCGAGAACGCTTCATATTCTCAAGCAGGTTTCGGAAACGCTTTCTGAGGCTCATGAGTTCGGTCTCGTTCATCGCGATATCAAGCCTCAAAATGTCATGATCTCTTCGGTTCACCCGAGAGATTATGTCAAAATTGTTGACTTTGGCTTAGCGAAACATATCGCGGACCCAATACGAGGAGATCAAACAGCGACGAAAGTTGTGATTGGAACTCCCGGCTTTATCGCCCCTGAACGCATTGAAAGCCCATGGATTACCGACCCACGAATTGATACGTTTTCGTTCGGTGTTTTGGGGCTATTTTTGCTGACAGGTAAAGTCCCTTCGCTTAACAAAACCTATCAAGCGATCAAGGAGTCGATACTAAGCCGATCTGATTCCAGCAGTTTGAGCGATGATGTTCTGCACGAACTTATCAATGTTCTTTTGTTGTGCTGTAACCCAGATCCAGGCAAACGACCCGCCACCATGAGCGCTGTTCACTCCACCCTCTCGCTTCTGGCCCGCAATATGCCTTGGCAATTGGAAGAAGCTGAACAATGGTGGGAATCAAACGCCAATACGCTACAAGATTCGATTACAAACTACCAAACGTAAGCGAGCTCGATCGCGACTCCGCTACAATCGTCATAATCGACAAGGTCCTGTTCGCGCGAGCCCCATTTTTTCGATTGTTCCAATCGCAATTCTCTGCATTGAAGCTGGGTTAACCTAGCTTTCGGAGACTTTCTTCTTGTCCCCGTAAGAACTATTGAGCAAATGAATCTAGATACCATTCAGCGATTGGAGTCCAATATCCGCGGCTATGTCCGCTCGTTTCCCACCGTGTTTGACACCGCCCAAGGAGCGTGGCAGACGGATGTAAACGGACGCCGTTACTTGGATTTCTTTGCCGGCGCTGGAACGCTGAACTACGGCCATAACAACCCTCGCGTCAAGAATGCAATCCTGAAATACATTGAGCGCGACGGCGTGATGCATGGACTGGATACCGCTACCCGAGCCAAAACCGAATTGCTCGAAGCCATTGACGAGATTCTCTTTCGACCGAGAGGATTGAACTATCGCGTGCAATTCACCGGACCGACAGGAACCAACGCGGTAGAAGCCGCTGTAAAGCTCGCTCGCAAATGCAAACAACGTTCCCACATCGTAGCCTTCACCAACGCCTACCACGGCCACTCGATGGGGTCCCTGGCTCTCACCGGGAACCAGTATTATCACGACCTCAGCTATGGCTCACATAACAATGTCACTCACCTACCATTCGATGGCTACCTAGGTGATTACGATACGAGTCTCATTCTTGAACGCATGCTGAATGACTCGAGTAGCGGTTTACCAACTCCAGCTGCCGTGATACTAGAAACCGTTCAAGGTGAAGGTGGTATTCGTGTCGCGTCAACCGCCTGGCTTCAACGGATCGCCAGCATCTGTAAACAACACGACGTCCTTTTGATCGTCGATGACATACAAGCAACGGATCGCCAACATCTGTAAGCAACATGACGTTCTCTTAATCATCGATGACATTCAAGTGGGCAATGGACGAACGGGTACCTTTTTCTCCTTTGAACCATCGGGCATCAAACCAGATTTGGTATGCCTATCCAAGGCCATTGGCGGGGGCTTTCCAATGTCTCTCGTGTTGATCAACCCAGACATTGACATTTGGCAACCTGGCCAGCACACAGGAACGTTCCGAGGTAACAATTTGGCCTTTGTGGCATCGCGAGCTGTTCTCGAATACTGGCGAGACGACGTTCTCATCAATCACATTGCGGACAACGCAAAGACAATCGTAAGCCGACTGCAGCAAATCAGCGACAAGTTAACGAGCACTCCCGTTTCGATTCGCGGTAAAGGAATGGTCTGGGGAATCGACACTGGCGATACACCATGGGCGTCTGATGTTTGCAAAAAGGCGTTCGAAAACGGGCTTATGATTGAGACCTCGGGAGCGAACGATCAAGTCATCAAGCTCTTGCCCCCGCTAACCATTTCTAACGAAGACCTTTGTATAGGCTTAGATATTCTGGAACGATCGATTGCAAGCGTGCTCACCAATCGCCAATCGGTTATGTCCGTTTCGGTCCCCACGATGCCGTGGCAAACCTTAACACCTGTACAAGTCTCCTAGTTCGCATAACAAGCCAAACCAATGACCAATTCCCTTTTGGATTTACCCAATGGCTGCGTTAATCATGCGGCATACGCTTCGTTTCCAAAACAATTCGAATCCCAGGCTCAACGTACGCCTGAGTCGATTGCTGTGGAGTTCGAAGGTCGAAAGATCACGTATCGCGAGCTAAACGAATCCGCGAATCGTATCGCTCACGGGCTGCTTGAACTATCACTGCCTGCAGAGACTAGAATCGGAATCTGCCTGGATCGATCAATTGAAGCCATTCAGAGCATGATCGGGATACTCAAAGCAGGCCTAGCCTTTGTGCCTCTTGATCCAGAGTTTCCTGCCGATCGCTTGGAGTACATTGTCAATCATGCAGGTATTCCACTGATCGTTTGCGATGATCGCTATGTTTCGCTTTACTCAGGCTTGAATCCTGATTCCGTGAGAATCGTAAAGCCAGAGCATTTCGATAATGAAACACGGGCTGGGAATCCAGACTGCGATCTACCCAGCAGTCTGCTCGCTTACGTGATGTACACTTCTGGTTCGACTGGTAAGCCCAAGGGGGTTCAAATCGAACACGGTAGCTTGATCACTTACTGCTTAGCGGACGTCGAACTCTATCAGCTGGAAGCCTCTGATCGGACTCTGCAATTCTCGACACTTAATTTTGACGTGGCGATTGAAGAGATCTATCCGCCACTACTGGTTGGCAGCACCGTCGTGGTTCGGCCACGTGAACGAGCGGCCGCCAGTATCGAGCTATCGCATCTCGTCGAAACGAATCAAGTCACGGCTTTACATATCGCTACTGCTTACTGGAACGAGTGGATCGATTTGATGGCAGCCTCCGGCCAGCGGGTTCCAAAGAGTTTGCGGCTCGTTATTGTGACGGGTGAAAAGATCTCGGTCGAACACTACAGACGCTGGCGAAGTCTTTGCGACCATGAACTACTCTGGTGTAATGCCTACGGACCAACAGAAACCACGGTAACGTGTACTGCATTCATTCCGGACAGCGACTGGGATGGAACGCAAATGCCAATCGGTCGACCCCTGCCAGGTTACGAAGCTTATGTTTTGAATGAATCGTTAAGGCCAGTCGGCGATGGCGAGACCGGGCATTTGTTTATCGGTGGCCCGGCCGTTGCTAGAGGCTATCTCGATCGGCCCGATTTAACCGAGAAAGCGTTTTTACAAGTCGAATTGCCGGGTCAAGCAACACCACAGCGAATCTATCGAACGGGCGATTTAGCTCGCTGGCTTCCTTCTGGTGATATCGAATTCTCAGGCCGAGTCGATCATCAAATGAAGATCGGTTCCTATCGAATTGAGCCGGGTGAAATCGAGTCGGTGATGAATCTCCATCCCGAGCTTCGAGAGTCGCTCGTCGTTTGTGAAGAAGCCAACGGTCAGAAATACCTAGTCGCTTATCTAGTGCCGCAGGAGTTAAAGACGTTCGATCAAGCTGCCTTTGTTGGATTCGTGCGTGATCGTTTACCTCAGTATATGGTGCCAACTCGTGGTGCTGTTCTGGTTTCGTTGCCGAAAACAATCAACGGTAAAATTGATCGTGCATCGCTGCCTCGTGGCTCCGAGCTAATCGTGCTCGGAAGCGTACAAGATGATTCGCAGCCAACGACCGAACTTGAACGGAAACTCGCTGAGGTTTGGAAGAACGTCCTTCAACTGCCCAGCGTCGGAATTCATGATGACTTTTTTCATCTTGGCGGCAGTTCGCTGCTGGTCACACGCGTGATCGCTCAAATGTCTGGCCAACTCAGCATGGTGATTCCCGTTCGAGACTTTTTCGCCAATCCGACGATTTACTCCATGTCGCGTCAGTTGGAACATCTCCGAGGCAACATCGAGGGGCGTAAAGATTCGTCGACACCAGACGGTGGCTCTGCCTTGAGGGCCAAACTGCCACAAATTCGTTCGCTGGATGTTTGTAGCCTGGGAGCTCGCATCGCCAACGTCTACTATCCACCGGTAAACCAATCACTCGCGGCTAAGAAACATGCGGTGGTGATCGCAACATCGTATGGTCATGAATCAACACGTGCATTCCGCAATATTCAACAACTCGCAGTCCAACTCGCGCAAGCCGGCTTTGACGTCGTTCGCTTTGATTATGCAGGAACAGGGGACTCCGACGGCGGCGTAGAACGATTGTCGTTTCGCCAATGGACTAATGACCTTCGTGCCGCTGTCGAAGCGACTCGGCAGCTGCCCAACGTCGAGCAAGTGTCATTGCTCGGTGTCCGACTCGGAGCCAACGTCATTGCGTCGGCCGAGATACCTCAAGTCGCGAACTTCGTAGCATGGGATCCCGTTTTGGATGGAGCTTCCTATGTCGACGGATTAAAGAGTATGCATGCGGAGGAAACGTCCGGATTAAATCGTTATCTACGAGTCAGAGACTTGGGCCGAGAAGAAATGCTCGGTTACCCATGGCCTTACACGCTGGAATGTGATGCCACTGCCATGGCTTGGCCTCCTAAGCACGCCGTGGATGCCAAGCTTAAGTCATGGATCGTTACGGATTCCGAGCGTTCTGCGATGTCTAGTATCCAAGCTGGAGCGGACTGGAGCGTACTCACGAACACTGACGAGATTTATTGGGGCTGTCTCATGTATGCGAACAGCGCATTTG
>JALOQS010000106.1 GCA_025459355.1 Pirellula sp. | reverse complement strand
AACTCCGAATATCGCACAGGCGATCGATGCTCGCCCCTGGGCTTTTGGTGTCAACCACAACCCCCAAGTGATCCCGGCGGTCCAAATCCCGTTGGCCAAGTGGAATGTGCAAGCCAACACGCCAATCAAGTAAAACACAGGCCAGACAATGCTGAGAGAGTTCATGGCGAGAGAGAGAGAGCTCGCAGCGTTGTACGGACGGAAGTTAGCCATTCCAAGCGGCTCGGCCACACCCTTGAGCCACCAATCCCAGTGAAACCAGCCGTGAAGATGGAAAACGTGGGTAAAGATGAACAAGATAGCGATGTAGCCGGTCACACGCTGCAAGTAGTAGCGATAATTGCTCGCGATTCTGTAGGACTGAGTGGTCCAAAGATAAAGGACCACTCGATCAACGGCAGCATTGGGAGTGCGTGAATGTTGAAAACGTTGTTTTGAAACGTCGCTGGTCCGGCGATCAAGCTGGCGTTTACGATCAAGTGAACGCACATGTACGCGCCCACAGGAACCAAGCCGCTTAGCGAATGCAATCGGCGGATTAGAAACTCGTGTCGGAGGAAGAATGAGCTCGGGACGGGGGGGGTTGAACTGCTGGCAGTCATATTTCTTTGAATTTTTTGGGATCGCACGGAAGTCTAGTCCGGTGCCGTGCAACAGGATTTCTGGCTGTTCTACTGTAAAGATTCTGACGGTTTTAACTAGGTCATGAAGTCAAATCAGGGGGTCTTTTTCTCAGAACCGTCAAAATCGGACCAGGCGGATCAGTGATTGGGGACATTCGGAGGATTCGGAAAGCTTTTCGTTGACAGTCGAGAAATCACCTAACTATACTCGAACCTTAGCGTCTCAAACTTTGTTGGAAAAACGGTTCGTACTACCTTTTTTCCGGGCTACTTCGCCACTCGTCGCATTCCTTGTTTCGGTGACACACGATGAATTTTCTCGGTCGAATTTTCGTAGGTCTCATTTTTATCGCTAGCATCGGGTTCTTTTTCGCCGCGATTTTCGCGAATAGTTCCCACATGGACTACACCGAAAAGTTAACTGATCTTCGGTCTAAGAACGATCAGCTAACCCGGACCGTAAACGAAGCAAAGCTGGCGCAGGAGAAACTCCAGACTAGTTTACTCCAAGAGCAAATTGCTCGAACCGCCGCTCTCGCAGCACTCCAGCAACAATTGGGTGATCAGAACGAAGAATTGCAACAAGCCAACGCGAAGCTCAGCCAAATGAACTCGGTCAACACGACCACAACTCAAAAGCTCGCGGAAACTTTGGATCGACTCAAGGCGACGATGATCATCAACGATACTCTTCGTGCTGAAAACGATAAGGTCATCACCGACCGAAATGTTCAGCGTAAGAAGGTTATCGAACTGACCGATGATCTCAACGAGCTGAACAGCAAGCTTGCTGATCTCAAAGACATGCGAGACCAACTGCAAGAGTCCGAAACCGTGCAACGAGCGTTGGCAGAGACCAGACTCAACACGCTTCGATTGGCGGGAATTCCCGACGCAGAAGATGTTCCTCCATCTGACCTCCAAGGCGAAATTATCGCCGTCAGTGGGAACCAAGTAGAGATTTCCCTCGGACGCGACGACGGTGTTCGAACCGGTCACACGATGGAAGTCTATCGCGGTGCTAAATACATTACTCGTGTTCAAATCGAGCGAACTGACACGGACAAATCGGTTGGACGTGTTATGGCCTCGTTTCGAAAAGGATACGTTCAAGCGGGCGATCAAGTTGCATCCAAGTTGTTGGACTAGTTTGCTTATCTTGATAAGCACTGAACTAATCCACTCTGCCCTGATATCGTTTCCCAACAATCCTCATCCCAAAATCAACGACAATCAATCTTAATATGTCTAGTCAAAAGCATCCGATGTCTGTCTACCACGTGATGTTGATTCTGTCAGCGATCTTCATGTTCCTCGCTTCGATCCTGATGGCCCTAGAAGCCCGACGCTGGTGGGACACCGGACCACGTGCGCAAGTAGTCAACAATCGAATCGTGTAACGCGATCTCGCTATCCAAACAAATCTAAAAAAGCAGAACCCTTTGCTGATCAACTTCGGCAAAGGGTTTTTTTATCTTCCGAAAACATCACACGACTTGGAGAATCCTCGCGTTTCGCCAAGCGATTCAGCAGCTCGACTGAAGATTTTGAGATCTTGCATCAGTCGCTTAGATGTAAACGCCACTCTGATTTTCGAGGATCCCTCGATACCGGGATTTTCTCGAATCGCCCACGATACTTAAGTCAGGTTCTTGGATTCCTGTGGCCGTTTAGCTCGGCATAAATCATGGCCAAGAATTCTGACCACGCTTGGCTTATCAGGATTGCCAGTTGGAAGCCGGGCCAAGCTAGGAGTATCGGATGTTTTCAAGGACAGGGTGCGGCTATGAATTCGAATGATCAATTGCAGGCCAACGTCATTGCTGAATTGAAATGGGATCCAACAGTGCATGCGGATAACATTGAGGTTACTGCAAAGGATGGAGTGGTTACGTTAAACGGCTCGGTCCCCATGTTTGCAGAAAAGCAAGCCGCAGAGATGGCTGTTCAGCGAGTCGCGGGGGTCAAGGCCATTGCGGAAGAGCTAGAGGTCAATGTAACAGGCGCCCACAAACGCTCCGACGAAGAGATCGCGCATTCGATTGTGGAATCGCTCAAGTGGCATGTGTGGATTCCCGGGTACGTGCAAGCTATCGTAGAAAATGGCTGGGTCACGTTAAACGGCGAGGTCACATGGGGCTTCCAAAGGCATTCGGCCGAGGAAGTCGTCCGCTATCAAGCGGGCGTAAAGGGAGTCTCGAATCACATCACGTTAAAGTCCTTGGTTAAATCTGCGGACGTGAAAGAGCTTATTGAACAGGCTTTAAAACGGAATGCCATCATCGACTCAGATCAAGTCACCGTAACGACCAAAGGGGGCATGGTCACGCTCGGGGGATCGGTCAGATCATGGGATCAGCGTCGCGAAGCCTATTCGGCAGCTTGGAAAGCCCCTGGGGTTACAGGGGTCGAAAACAATCTTGTGGTTTCCTATTGAGACAAAGAGAGAGACTCGAAATCTTTTTCATGCGAACTAAGGCTTCATCGCAATGGGCAGACGTTAACCAACCTGCCAGTCGAAGCCAACGAGCGCAGTTCGCGGTCAGTCAGCAAAAATTTGCTGGTCCGCTTGGATTGCTATGAAAAAAAAGGGACGATCATGTCAAACAAATTCAAGAAACTCGCACTGTGCCTCATCGCCAGCTTGGGGTTGGCAGCATCAGCGGACGCTCAATATCGCGGTGTCAGCGTTCGGATAGGTGGAGGCGGTTATGGCAACCAGTATCCATACGGATACCAAAATGGAAACACCTACGGCAATGCGTATCGGTTCGGTTATGGAACCTATGGGCAACCAGCGTACTACAACAATTCGGGCTTTGGTAATAGATCCTCGTTGTATGGCTACTATCCGAATACGAGCTACTACTCAACGCCGCGATACTTTTCAACACCGAGCTACTACTCGACACCGCGATATTACTCGACACGGGGGTACTACTCCGCACCACTAAGACGATATGGACAGCGTTATTCGTCCGGATATTTCCGATAGGTCGATTGATCCTGCTGTGAAAAACGCCATAAGAAAACATTCGGCCGCACCGAAGCCAATTCGAGCGGTCGGGGTTTTCTTCTCTTTTGGGAGCCACTCTGGGCTCCTCCTTTCCTCTCGGCCTTCCTAACGCTGGCTTCATCTCTTAGCAGCCATGTGTCTGGCGGAAATCACCAATCTAAAACCCCGAATCCCCCGGTCTCTTTCTTGGCATAGGCGTTGTAGAACTAGAACATTGCAGCTGATTGGGTGCATCACAACTTGCGACTAGATGGAGAAAGCAATATGTCACAATGCCTTAAAATTGTGATTCTTAAGCCGAGTAAATACATGCCTGACGGGAGTGTAGAACGATTCCGCCGCGGTTTTATGCCGAACAGCACCATGCCACATATTCGAAGCATGATTCCCTGCGAGATCGATGATCACAAAGTATCCGCGACAAGCATCGACGAGTACGTGCACACAGACCTCGGGTACTTGGCGGAACTCAGCAAAGGCAAGAATGAAAAAAAGCTGCTCTTGCTAGTAGGAGTGCAAAGCCACCAATTTCATCGCGCGTTGGATCTTGCAGCGCTGGCCTATGCCAACGGATGCATGGTGGTCATCGGAGGGCCTCACGTCATGACCTGCGACACCTCGATGGTATGGGGAAAAGGGATCAGTTTCGCGCAGTGCGAAGCAGAGCTGGTCATGGACGAGATACTCAGTGATGCCATGGAGGGGGAACTAAAGCCCGTGTACGGAGTCGGATTGCGATGGCAAGAAAATTTGGACTCACCTGTTCTTGCTCCCCCAACTCAGTCTGAGTTAAGTCGATACATCATTCCGATGATGGGTGTTTATCCAGCAAGAGGTTGTCCATTTCTTTGCAGTTTTTGCTCCGTAACCAAAATTGCAGGTCGACGAATTCGAAGCCAAAGTCTTTCAACAACCATGGAAAGCCTGAAAAGGGCAAAAGCTGCTGGCGTAAAAACCATCATGTTTACATCCGATAACTTCAACAAGTACACGCAAGCTGAGGATCTGCTCGAATTGATGATTGACGAGAAGCTTGGCCTCAAGTTCTTTGTTCAATGCGATACGCAGATATTTCGACAGGAGAAGCTCGTCGAGCTTCTTGCGCGAGCGGGCTGTTACCAAATGTTTGTGGGGGTGGAATCGTTTCGTCGAGAAACATTGATTGCCGCTAACAAAAAACAGAATCGACCTGATGCTTACCATCACATCGTAAAACTGTGTCAGGAGCACGGTATCGGTTCTCATTTTTCCAACATCATTGGATTTCCTGAGGACACGGAAGAGTCGGTCCGTGAGCATCTCGCGACTCTGCAGGAGATTGGGCCGAATTGGGCATCTTTTTATATTCTTTGCCCCATTCCTGGCACAGAGCAATACGACACGTTCTTAGAGGCTGGATTGATCAAGGAAACCAATTTGGATCGCTTTGACACCACGAGCTTAACGTGGCGGCATCCGAATCTGTCTGAACATAGAATGACCGAGTTGCTGTACGAATGTTATCGGCGATTTTCCACAATGGGGCACGCTATCAAAAACATCTGGAACATTGCAACGCAAAATGGTCGTGGGTCAGCACGAGAGAGAGTTGGTAGTCTGGCGATGTCAGCTTTCGTGCGCTACTGCGCTTGGCGTCGAACCCATCCGATGTCGGGCGGCATCATGAGGGCGAAACTTGATCGAGCGAGCGAATTGTCAGCTCTCCGAAGAAAGGCTTACGGATTCGACTTGGCTCCATTACCCAAGAGCTTGGTGGTCGATCCGTTAGAGAGAACGCCCAATGAGTTAGCGTCAGCCCGTGCAACCATAAACATCACCAATTCACTCTCAACCATTTAACAGCGATAAAGGACTCAAAATGTTACAAACGATTTTGATCGTGATCTTGATTCTGGTCTTACTTGGCGGAATCGGATCTCTACCCAATTGGTCGTACAGCCGCAATTGGGGATACGGCCCTACCGGCGGCTTAAGCGTTGTCGGGATTATTTTACTGGTGTTACTGATCTTGCTACTTACAGGACGACTATAAAAGCGTCTAAAAGGAAAGAAAACCATGAATCGAAAATTTGCATTTATTGGCATCTTCGGCAGTTCCTTATTGTTGGGTTGCTTCGAAAAGAAAGAGCCTATTTCAAAAGAGAAATCGGCACCGCCCGTTACGATTGGGGATGTCAAAAGCGATGCCTCCAAAGCGATCAGTACAGCTTCGGAATACACGACCGAGAGAAAGAACAAAATGGTTCAAAACTGGAAGGATCAAATGTCCGAGATGGACACGCAGTTGGACGATCTAAGGAAGAAAGGGGAGCAGTTGGCTGCTGATTCCAAAGATGCTTGGAACAAGAAAATGACGACACTCGAAGCCAAGAGAAAAGTCGCCAAAGACAAGATTGCAGAAATGGAAAACTCGACTGCCGATGCATGGAGCGATATCGAAAAGGGGACCGCCGCAGCCTGGAACGATTTTAAGAATGCCTTTCAAGATGCATCCAAAGAATTTTAAAGGAAGAACCATAAGTGAACGCAACTCCCGTTCAGAATCGTGTGGCTGGGATGGGGGCGATCCCACATCTGACCGGGGTCGCTTTCCGTGTTTGGGCACCCCATGCCGATGCCGTTTACGTAACGGGTTCGTTCAATAATTGGTCTATCGATTCCCATCCGATGCAAAGCGAGGGAGGTGGCTATTGGTTTGCAGATATCTCAACGGCCACACTTGGCAGTGAGTATCGCTATCGAATTATCAATGGCGACAAAGTTCTCAGTCGCATTGACCCATACGCTCGTCAGGTAACGAGTTCGGTGGGCAATGCGATCGTTGTGGATCCTGCATTCGATTGGAGCGATGATCATTTTCATCTTCCACCGGTGAATGAGCTAGTGATCTATGAGTTGCACCTAGGCACGTTTTCTGACAAAGGACTAGAAGATGGAAAGAAGTTCTCAGAGGCGGCTAAAAAGTTAGGATACTTGAAAGAGTTAGGGGTGAACGTCATTGAGATCATGCCGTTATCCCAATTCGCAGGATATTCCTCGTGGGGATACAATCCATCGTGTGTTTTTGCAGTCGAAACAAATTATGGTGGCGCGATCGGACTGAAGCAATTCGTCAAAGCCGCTCATGCGGCCGGCATCGGAGTTGTTCTCGATGTCGTGTATAACCACTTCGGTCCGACTGATCTCGATCTTTGGCAGTTTGACGGTTGGAGCGAGAATGGAAAAGGTGGCATCTATTTCTACAACGATTGGCGAGCCGAGACTCCTTGGGGGGAAACGAGACCCGACTATGGTCGTTCGGAAGTAAGACAATTCATTCGCGATAATGCCATGATGTGGCTCGAAGACTATCGTGTCGATGGCTTGCGACTCGATATGACTCTGTTTATGCATAATGTGCATGCAACCAACGCACCTGGCGATCACCTTCCCGATGGTTGGAATCTAATTCAATGGATCAACCGCGAGGTGAGGGCCACGTACCCAGGGCGAATTATGATCGCAGAAGATTTGAGAAATGACGATCGCATCACCCGATCGACGGATGATTCTGGCGCAGGTTTCACATCGCAGTGGGACGCCCAATTCGTCCACCCCATTCGACAAGCGGTGATCCAAACGGACGATCAGTATCGGTCCCTAGATAGCATCCGAATCGCATTGGAGGGACGGCCCAATGGCGATCCGTTTCAGCGAGTTATCTACAGCGAGTCACACGACGAGATTGCCAATGGGAAATCGCGGGTGGCATCGGAAATCGATCCTCTCAACCCAGCCAGCTGGTATGCGCAAAAGCGTTCCACTTTAGCTGCAGCCCTCGTCATGACTGCACCGGGTATCCCGATGATTTTTCAGGGCCAAGAGTTTTTGGAGGATGGCTGGTTTCAAGACACCGATCCACTGGACTGGAATAAGTCGATCGAGTTTCGCGGGCTGGTGCAGTTGTATCAAGACCTGATAAGCTTGCGACTCAATAAGAACGGTACGACCAAGGGGCTGACCGGTTCCGGGCTCAATACGTTTCATCAGAATCAAGCCGAGAATTTGATCGCATTCCATCGATGGAATCTATCGGGACCGGGCGATGATGTTGTCGTTGTGGTAAATCTGTCGCATCAACCGCGTGGAGACTATCGGTTGGGTTTTCCAGCCCCGGGCAATTGGAAGGTGCGATTTAATAGCGATTCCGAAACCTATGGCAAATCGTTCGCAAACACGATTAGTAATGAAGTGGTTGCTGCATCGATTGCGACAGGGGGCATCGAGCCTAGCTCCAGTTCGCAGCGTGATGGATTCGCTTTTGAGGCTACCGTTCAGATCGGACCTTACAGTGTTTTGATCTTCTCGCAAGATGCAGCCTGAGGCCACTGGACGCCTCGATCGCTCGCTTCTCGCTTTTCAAATTGCGACGCAACAAAGTTGGCTGCTGCGTCACTCGATCGAGGAGTTGTAGACCTATTGTGGCGTGGGTTATGGAGCGGGCGGATCGTTCATGGTGTGCTGATTCATTTTGGTCGCATTTTGTACAGAGCGATCGGTTAACGGGCGATCAGTTGCCGGGCGATTCACGCTCAATGGTTTTTGCGCTTTGCAAGCCAGGTACATTGATTGCCCGCAGCATTTAGGAGTCTCGACGGAATCTTCGACATAGGTCAAGTGACCGCAGACGGTGCAGTGAAACACGTTTTTGGAACTAGATTTAAGCACTATGAATACTCCGAAGGGTTGTGTTGTGAGTTGTTCGATACCGCCGACCGTACGTCAAGGAGGTTTTCGATACACAACGATTGAGATAAAGGACGAATGGTTTCCTGAGCCAGCTGTTTCCAGTAATAGGAACTAACTTGGCCAGAAATGATCAACCTGCCTCGTTCTATTTTGCAACAAAGCTTTCGAAGTTCGCTGTGCGAGCAAGACTTCAGGTGATTGGTCGACGCGATAGCGATCAGGTCGTTTCGAGCAGACGCAGGGCTGCACAATGTGAACACAGTCGTCAGCTTGTGCGGCTCGCGCTGCGTAGCTTTAGCGGGCGGCTCGATGGTGATTTGTCCCATGACAACTATTGCTTCTGGTAAAGTTGAAAGAATTGGATTCGGTTCACGCCCTCTCGCGAATCGTAAAAGCTTTTTGGCTCATGTGAGTGAAAAAACCAAACGGGATAAGACATCGTGTTTGGCACCACACACGTATCTAGAAAACTCGCGATTCGTAGCATGTCGCCTAAAAATAATGGCCTATTAGCCCTGATTCGAGACTTGGAGATCGAGTGAGCTGGGTTACGGTCGTTCGGGGTCGTCAGCAGAACGGCAGGAATCTCTTGCAAGCCGGGATCATCGCACATCAGAGACAAAACGCCGTCCGCTCCTCCCCAAAGCAGGTCTTGCTCCACGACCAGGAGATCAATGGAGTGGTTTTTCAAGGTAAACATGCAACCGATACCGTTGTTGACGACTTTCAGATCGTGTCCATGTTGCAAAAGATAGAGCTTGAGGGATTGAGCAAAGTTTAGGTTCGTACCTGCGTAGAGAACTCGCATCGGATTCTTCCATTCATGTCGCGTAGGGTGTGTGTTGAGTCAAAGATCATTGTTGCGCAGGGAAAAAATCGATCCAATCGAATGCTCTACCATTTGGGTCTGGCGGTTTCCTCTATATGTGTAGAGAAATGATAGAAAACATAACAATTGCCACTCGAACGAAGCTCACAATGAGGTTCGTCTGGTAGGATACAGATCGATTTATCCCCTCTAAGAAAAGTGAGACGACGGGTTCTATGGCGAAGCCTCAAGACAAAAAGGTCGCGATTCCACCCGCGATTCCACCAAACGGGCAATCGAGCCAACCTGAAGATCCCAAATTCAATAATCAACCGGCTGAAAAACTACCAGCCGATAGCGGTGCTGCGGACCAAGGTAACGAGTCACTCTTTCCTATTGTTGGGATCGTAGCATCGGCAGGTGGGCTGGATTCGTTTAAGTCGTTTTTTCGAGCGGTCAGGGAGAATTGCGGGATGGCCTTTGTGCTCGTTCCGCACCTGGATTCCAAACGCAAAAGCGCGCTTGTTGAGCTGCTTTCGAGAGAGTCATGTTTGCCCGTTGTTGAAGCGACCGACGGCATGCGAATCAAAGTGGATTCTGTTTATGTGATTCCTCACAATCATACCTTGATGTTGTCGCAGGGAGTCATGAAACTGGGAGCGTTGCCTAATCCGATTGGAGCGAGAACGGCGATCGACATGTTCTTGCGATCTTTAGCGGAGGACCAGCAAAGCAAGGCGATTGGAATTGTTTTTTCGGGCACCGGTAGCCATGGAACATTAGGCATTCGCGAGATAAAGCGATGGGGTGGGATGGCTATGGTCCAAACTCCGGAGTCCTCGGAGTTCGATCAAATGCCTCGCAGTGCGATTGAGACGGGGCTCGTTGACTTCATACTGCCACCGGCCGCGATGCCCGAAGTATTGCTCCGGTATGTCAAGCAACCATACGTTCGCAGCATCCATGCCACCTTGCCGCTCCATGAAGCATCAAGCTCAGAGCAATCCGCCACCGACTTGAAGTCGATATTTGATCTCATTCGATTGAAGACCAAATACGACTTTCGATGTTATCGCCCGAATATGGTTATGCGCCGTATTGAACGCCGGATGGGATTGGTTCAAGCAGATGGCTTGGAGTCTTACACACAGATTCTTCGAAGTAATCAGCATGAATTGGAGGCGTTGTGCAATGACTTTTTGATTGGGGTCACCTCCTTTTTCCGTGAACCAGAGGCCTTCGGTTTTTTAGAAAGTGAGTTGCTTCCCAAGTTGCTGGCGAGTCACCAAGAGGATACGCCGATCCGAGTCTGGGTTCCTTGCTGCGCGACGGGTGAAGAAGCGTACACGATAGCCATGTTACTGATCGAAGCGTTCGAAGCGGCGGATAAGGTTTTGAACGTTCAAGTTTTCGCGAGCGATATCAGCCAACGATCGATAAGCTTTGCCCGAAAAGGTATTTATCCGGAGAGTATTGCGAACGATATCGAATCATCGCGACTCAAACGATTCTTCACACAGCATGATGATTCGCACTATCAAGTCTCCAAAAAGCTCAGAGAATCAGTGGTCTTTTCGACGCAGAACGTCGTCAACGATGCTCCGTTTTCTAGACTGGATTTGATTTCGTGCCGGAATCTACTGATCTACCTTGAACAAGATCTTCAGCAGAAGCTGATCTCCCTCTTTCATTACGCATTAGTGGAGGGAGGCCACATTATGCTCGGCGCAGCAGAAACGGTGGGACGTTCCGAATCACTTTTCGAACCAGTATCGAAGAAGTGGAGGATTTATCGTCGTATCGGCAAAGCTTCGCCTGTGGCCATTAGCTTGCCGATGGAAAAGGAAACCACCAAGTCGTTAATGCGATCGCCGCCGATGCATTTAACACTACAGGGAAAGCTATACAAAGAGTTAACGGACACGCTGTTGGCCGATTATGCACCCGCAGCAGCGCTCATCAATCGACATTTCGAAATACTGTACGTGTCCGGTTCGTTGGTCGATTATTTGGAGTTTCCGGCCGGAGAGCTATCTCGCGAACTCTTGGCAATGGCTCGGCCAGGATTGCGCAGTCGACTCCGCGCGCTGTGCCATAATGCATCCCAGCAGAGATTGGCAATAACGGATTCCGAAGCTCGGGTCCAGCGAAATGGTGTCTACGTTGCTTGCTCGATAACGGCACATCCCATTTTGGATTCCAAAGAAACGGGTGAGCTGCTTCTGCTTGTCTTTCGTGATTTGCCACCAAAACAAAGACGCTTGGACACCGCGTCGGCGAAAACCCGCGAAAGCGAAACCAAGCAATCGGTCAACGACTCGACTGCCATCGTTCAGCATTTAGAGCACGAACTCAAGTCCATCCGTGAGGATCTACAAAACACCATAGAGGAAATGGAAAGCTCGAACGAGGAGCTGCAATCGTCCAACGAAGAATTGGAATCATCCAAAGAAGAATTGCAGTCGCTGAATGAGGAGCTCAGCACCGTCAATTGCCAGCTTCTAGAGAAAGTTGCCGAGCTCGATAAATCACACGCCGAGATCAATGAGCTCATGGCCAGTACCGAAATCGCAACCTTGTACCTGGACAAACAATTTCGAATCAAGCGATTTACATACCCGACCATGCAGCTTTTTAATCTTTTACCGACTGATGAAGGGCGAGATATCCGAGACTTTGCGTCTGTCTTGATCGGCAATGATTTGATTCAGGAATGCGAACAGGTTCTGAGAGATCAAAAACCGATTGACAGCGAAATGGCTACGAAAGATCAACGATGCTTTCTCCGTAGAATTCTTCCTTTTCGAAGTGCGGATAGGAGTATTGACGGAGTTGTCATCACCTATGTCGACATGACGGAGCTAAAACAAGCTGAGGCGGAACAACGCGAGCTCGATGCTTGCTTTCGCGAAATTTTTGACCACGCGGCCACCGGAATCGCCATGGGGACACTCGATGGCGAATTCGGCAGGTGCAACCCAGCCTATTGCAGTCTCGTTGGTTATTCCGAACCCGAGCTAAGAAACACTCAGTTCTGGTCGCATATGCATCCGGACGATGTCCGAGCCAACCAAGACTTGATCAAACAACTTAACGATGGAGTCGTATCTCATTTTGAAATTGAGAATCGTTATGTGCACAAGGACGGTTCGGAAATCTGGGTCAAGAAATTATGTTCCACCCTCCCAGATGGATCCGGTAAAGCGTCTCGATTATTGGAGCTTGTTACGGATGTCTCCGCTCAGCGAAAGGCGGTTGATGCCCTACGTAAAAGCGAAGAACGAATGAGTGCGATTCTTAAAACAGCATCCGATGCCATCGTAACCATAGACAGTCAAGGTGCAATCGATAGTGTAAACCAAGCTACGGAGCAAGTTTTTGGATACGCGAGCCAAGAGCTCCTTGGCAAGTCTGTGGCGGTTTTGATGCCCAGTCTTTTTGCCAGTAACAACCAAGACCACGCCGCGATCTTTCTCGGGGCAGCAGCCTCTCGCAAACATGGGCAGGGTCGTGAAGTTATTTGTCAACGAAAAGATGGAACCACATTTCCAGCAGACTTGGCGGTCAGTCAAGTTGATCACTTGGGGCTCTTTACTGGTATCTTAAGAGACGTTTCCAAACGCAAAGAAATGCAGCGACATATTGTTGAAATAGCAACCAATGAACAACGACGAATCGGTCTTGAGTTACATGATGGAACACAACAAGAATTGTCGGGGTTATCTTTGTTCGCGAGCTCTCTCAAGGAAACGATTGGCAACTTGGCAAAGAGTACCACCGACGATAGAAAAATCTTTACCTTTGATGAACCCGATTATGAGCGCCTCGTCAGCATTTCCGATTTGATCTCCAAGCGACTTGTGGAAACCAATCAACATGTTCGCGACTTAGCTCACGGAATCATGCCCATTCAAGTTGACGC
>JALOQS010000387.1 GCA_025459355.1 Pirellula sp. | reverse complement strand
TTCTGTGCGACAATAAGTTCGACATTTGCGTACATACCAGGTCGTAGTAGCCCCTCATTATTTTCAACCTCAATCTCACACTCCAGTGTCCGCGTACTAGTGCTGAGTACCCAGCTCGTCCTTGCAACTTTACCTTCGAAAATCCGATTGTTCAACGCTGGGATTTTAATGGCTGCCTTACCCTCTTGCTTGACTAGGACCGCCTCCGTTTCGGGTACGTTTAGACTCACGCGAACCCTATCCGTTTGAACGATCGTGAACAACGGATTCTCATTGTTTGCTTGCGATACCTGCATCAGCGACCCCGGATCAAAATTCCTGACATCAAAATTCCTGACCGAGATTGTGCCAGAATAGGGAGCTCGAATTTGCATATACTCACACAACGACTTAATTCTTTGAAATTCCGCTTGAGCGATTTTACGTTTTGCTTCGATCGATCGCAGATCAGGAGCTCGAATTTGCATATACTCACACAACGACTTAATTCTTTGAAATTCCGCTTGAGCGATTTTGCGTTTTGCTTCGATCGATCGCAGATCAGCTTTGGCTTTTGAGATTGCGACATTCGCTTCGTTTTGTTTTGCTTTTGCCGATTGAATTCGAGCAACGACTTCCTCGCGTGCAGCATCCGCTGCTTTCATTTGCTGCGTTGTCTCTTCGGCGAGCTTCGCCGTGACTGCTTTCGTCGAAGCTAATACACTGATCCGCTCCGCCTCGGACTTCCAACGTTGGTACTCTGCTTCCACTTTGCGTTGTCCTGCAATCACTTCGGCTACATTGGCATCTGCTGACTGAGCCAACGCTTCGGCAACTTCGATGGCAGCACTCGCTTGGTCAATGTCTGCTTCCGCCTGAGCGATCATCGCCTCTTTTTGTGCCAGTTCGTCGGATAGCTCTGGTGCAACAAGTACTGCGAGCAGTTGCCCTGGCTCCACTATGTTTCCATGATCATCTTTTTTGGGACCTAAAACTTGGTCTCCAATATCAACTAAGATTTGGTCGATGAAACCGTTTACCTTCGCATGAATTCGAGTCATCGAGAATGCTTCGATTTTCGCGGGCTGCTCCGTCTTCTGCGTTAGTGACATTTTCTTTGGTTTTACTGTGGCAACTTTGGGGAGCTCTGCTGCGGTTGACTGATTGGATGCGTTCTCGGTATCCACAGGTTTGGAACAACCAAGTGTTATCAGCATCAGCCCAATGCAACTAAACCAACAGCTTTCAGATATGGTACTTTTCATGATTAGTTTTCGATGGTCGGTTTTATGGATTCGTCAATGAATACGGCGCTTTCTCGATCCAGTGGATGAAGCGAGACGGATTTGATCGAACTATTCGATTGTACCCAAGCAAAAACGGCGGGCAGTACGAAGAGCGTTGAAAAGGTAGCCGCGAGCAGACTACCTATCACGGCAAGTCCAAGAGGTGCCGTTTGTTGCCCAGATTCGCCAAAGCCAATCGCCATTGGGAGCATACCGGCCAGCATCGCACAACTCGTCATCAAAACGGGTCGCAAACGGTCCGTCGCTCCATGACGAGCGGCTGCTAATGCACTTTCACCCGATTTACGTCTTTGTTCAGCAAAAGTTACAACAAGGATTGCATTGGCCATCGCTACCCCTAGCCCCATGATCGTTCCGATGAATGACTGGATGTTTAGCGTGGTTCCTGTGAGCCATAGCATACAAGCCGCTCCTGCCACAACTGCGGGAGCAGTCGAAACGGCCACGGCTGACAGCCGGAAGGATTGGAAGTTCGCTGCCAAGAGCAAGAATATTGCAAGGATGGCGAGAAGTAGCCCGACCCCCAAGCCACTCAGCATTTGCTTAAGCGGAGGGATCTGCCCTCGTATTTCATAGCTGATCCGCCCAGGTTTCTCACCAGCTTTCACCAATGCATCTTTGGCGGTGTCGTCCTCCTTCTTCACACCATCAAGGATCCTGCTGATCTCGCCAGATATGCTGCCGAGATCGGTGCCGTCTAAGTTGGCAGTCAGCGACAGCTCACGCTTCATGTTGTAACGATCGAATTCCCCTGGCATGGTTGACTGAGTTATCTGGGCCACATCCCTAAGGAGCAGCGGTGAAGCTTCACGATGGAGAACAGGAACGGTGCCCAAATCGGAGAGCGACTTCATCGCGACTTGAGGGATCTCCACTTGCACCTGATATCCAATTCCTGATTTAGGATCGGGCCAATAGTTGGGGACGACAAATCGGCTAGACGAGGTAGCGGCGAGGACAGAGCGGCCGACCTGATCCATCGTTGCACCTGCGATGCCCGATTTTTCCCGATCGATTCGCACATCGACCGTCGGGTAATCCAAGGACTGAACAATTTGAACATCCTTAAGTCGCTTGTTCGATTTAAGTGCTTCTTGGGCTTTCTTTGCGAAGTCCTTGTTTTCAGCAAGGGAACCTCCACGTACGGCAACCTCAACCGGTGTCGACGATCCAAAGCTCATTACATCACTAATGATGTCGGACGGCTCGAACGAAAATCGAGCGTTGGGGAATTGCGTCGCGAACTTGATTCTCAGGTCACTTTTCAACTTTTCCGTGTTCACTCCGGAATGAGGCTTGAATGCAATTCTCAAGATCGCTTCTTCGGGGCCTCTGGTGAATTGATAAACAGCATTGATTGGAAAAGATGCAGGCACGGTGCCAACGTACCCGAGTGATAAATCAACCTTGTTTGGTCCAACATCCTCTTTGACGGACTCGAGTACGGCAATTGCGAGTTTCTCCGTAACATCAATATGGGTTCCGTCTTGTGCTCGAAGCCTTATTCGGAACTCGCCTGCGTCCACGTTTGGAAAGATATCGACACCAACGCGTGACACGGTCATCCAGACAAGCAAAGCACACGCTGTCAGATATACAGGGACAACGATCCATCGCAACCCAATCACTGAGCCTATGAAGTTATCAAACCACTTCACAAGGAAAAACGGCGAAACCTCTGCGGGCTTTCCAGCGTGATTGTCTCTTAAAAGCCAAATACAAAGGATCGGAACCAGGGTACTTGAAAGGATGTACGAACCAATCATGGCGAATCCAACTGCTAGCGACAGCGGATAGAAGAGTTCACGCGGTGCACCTTGCATAAAAAATGTTGGTACAAACACCGCAAGGATACAGAGCATGGCCAATAATCGCGGTATGGCAGTTTGATGATTCCCGTTCCAGACTGCCAATGCAATCGACTTTGATTTTCTCATCTGAGTATGGATGTTCTCGATTTCCACCGTCGCTTCGTCAACCAATATCCCAACGGCGAGCGCCAAACCTCCGAGAGTCATCAGGTTAATTGTTTGACCTGTCAGCCAAAGACAAACGATCGAGAACAAGATGGCGAGCGGAATGTTCAGAATTACGACAAGGGCACTTCGCCAGTCCTTTAGAAACAGGAGAACCATAAGTCCAGTGAGAAAGGCTCCGAGCATTCCTTCGGTCGTTAGACTTGCAATGGCTCGGGTGACATAGGGGGACTGATCAAACTCGAAGGCAACCTGAATGTCATCAGGTAGCTCCTTCTGCATGGTTGGCAACGCCTGTTTGATCTCATTGATAACATTCATGGTGGATGCATCAGCCCGCTTCGTTGCGAGGATGTAAACCGCCCGGCGTCCGTTGACCAATGCGTATCCCGTCGTCATGTCGGCGGAGTCTTCAATGCTTCCAATGTCGCGAAGGTAGACCGTATCCTCGCCCGTTTTGAGCGGAATCTGTCCTAAGTCGCGAATATCCTTGACCATGGCATTGGA
>JALOQS010000386.1 GCA_025459355.1 Pirellula sp. | reverse complement strand
CCCGAGCTAGAGGATCTCAATGATTGGGAGTTGGCATCCAAGCTTTCGTATTTTCTATGGAACACAATGCCTGACGAGCATCTTTTGAAGCTCGCATCCAAGGGGCAGTTGCGACATTCGCTCGATTCCGAGGTGGATCGCATGATTGCAGATCCTCGCTCTCGGCAATTCACGAACGAGTTCGCATCGCAATGGCTAAGCCTGGACAAGTTCGCTGTTGTAGAGACCGATGCCAAACGTTTTAGCAAGCTGACGCGGGACGTCAAAACCGAGCTGTCTAAAGAACCTGCGAGGTTCCTCGAATATCTTATTCGAAACAACCTCTCAGCCAAGAACTTCATTAAGTCAGATTTTATCCTGGCCAATGAAGTCGTGGCCAGCTACTACGGGTGTGGCGACAAGCTGGAAAGCGGTTTTGAATTCGTTCCGATCGAACATCGTGACGAGCGAATGGGAGGTGTGTTAACGCATGCGGCCGTTCTCGCAGGTTTGTCCGATGGACGCGAAGCTAATCCGGTCAAGCGAGGTGCATGGTTCGCACGACGCATCATTGCTGAACCACCCGATGATCCACCACCGAATGTTCCCAAACTAGAAGACTTGACCGACCTTACTTTGCGGGAGCGGCTCGAACAGCATCGAAACGTAAGGGGTTGTATCAAGTGTCATATGGGAATCGATCCGTGGGGATTGCCATTTGAACAGTTTGATGCTGGAGGTTTGCCCAAACGAGATGCGGTCGATAGTCAATCGGAATTACCTGACGGTAAAAAGGTAAGTGACTTCAACCATTTTCGAGAGTATCTACTTACGGAGCGAAGTGAGCAAGTTGCATTCAGCATCGCAAAGCATTTAGCCGCTTACGCTCTAGGGCGAACCCTGACGTATAACGAAGAGCGACAGTTACTAGTCCAGGTGGGCGAACTTCGGACTCACGATTATCCAGTACGCGACATAATTAAAACGATCGTTCAGAGCGATCTCTTCTTGAAGAAGTAATCCAGACCAACGGAGTTACCAAATGAAACTCAATAGTGAATTCGAAGATCGATGCGACCGGGAACCAGTGAGTCTGGCCCATGGACAACGCTTACACCGGCGAGCGGTGTTGCGAGGGATCGCTGGTGCGGCGTTAGCGTTGCCAGCCTTGGAGGCCATGGGTGAGATCGTCACAGCACAACCGCCACGTCGATTCTGTGCACTTTATACAGCCAATGGCATGTCATTACCTAAGAAAGAGCATGGTATCGACGAGTGGAGTTGGTTTCCGACGATCGAAGAGAATGGGACATTTCAATTTGGCAAATCGACTGAGCCTCTGGAACCGTTTCGCAAGTATGTCAGTTTTCTTGGGGGGCTGTATCACGAGAATGGGACCAAGGCGGACCCGCACGTGTGTTCCGATATGTGGTTAACAGGTGCTCCGTTGCACAATCCAAAGCCAGGCAGCTTTAATTCCGTCGCTCTGGATCAAATGATTGCTCAGCATACCAAGCAGTATTGTCGTCAACCGTCATTGGTACTATCGATTGATGCGGGCGTGGGCTTTTTGTCTCGAACGGGAACGATTTCTTATGATGTTCAAGGTCGACCGGTACCGGCAGAGAACAATCCACGGCGAGTGTTTGATCGATTGTTTCGAGTTGATAAAACATCGCTTGAGTCGCAACGCCAACGATTGCAATCTCGAACGAAATTAGTGGATGCTGTTCTTGAAAGTGCCAATTCGTTTAACCGGCAACTAGGTCGTTCGGATCGCGAAAAGATGGATCAATACTTGGCATCGCTTAGCGAAATTGAGTCCAGATTAATAGCGTCCGAGAAGTGGATTGATGTTCCGCTCAAGAACCAGGATTATTCGCATCTCAATTTGGACGCAACCCCTGAGGGTGAACCAGCCGAGTACTATCGCAACATGTTCGATTTGATCGCGTTGGCATTTGACGCCGATATAACGCGCTCGGTTGCCTTTATGTTGAATCGAGAAGATGGGATGGGGATTAGCGATACGTTTCCGCTCAAGCTGGGGTTAACGCGGACGCACCATAATTTGTCTCATGCAGGGGATAAAGACGGGCAGTTAGAGTTTGCCAAATACGATCGATTTTTAAGCGAGCAGTTGGCCCATTTCATGGAACGTTTGGTCGGTTATCAAGACGTGGATGGAAACGTGTTGGACAACACGATCGTATTGTACGGAAGTGGAGCGAGCACGACCCATTGGCCTCGCAATTTGCCAACGATGGTGGTTGGTGGCAACAACATGGGGATTCAGCACGGGCGATATTGGCGTCAGGGAGAAACGCGTATGGCGAATCTTTTCTTGAGCATTCTGCAAACGATGGGAATCGAGCAGCCCGGATTTTCGGATAGCACGGGAACGTTGAGTGATTCGATCTTCACCCGCGTGTAATGAAACTCGTTTAACCGCACGGGCATCGCCCTGCGCTGAGCGTTCACAAGTCAGAACGCGATGTTGACTCGCGCAATTTGTTACCGACTGGGAACGCCAGCGCAGGTTCGATGTTTTCGTTTAACCGCACGGGCATCGCCCTGCGCTGGGCGTTCACAAGTCAGAACGCGATGTTGACTCGCGCAATTTATTACCGACGGGGAACGCCAACGCACCCCGATGGGGATGCGGTTAAACGAAGGCATCGCCCTGCGATGGGCGTGCGGGTAAACGAATCATGTTTCTTTCACTTATCCGAAAAATTTGCTGAGTTCACTCCTTCATCGATAGGCAACTGGCTTATCGCAGGGGTAAACTAGCAACACTGCCCCATGCTTGATATCAATTCCTGGAGACTATCGATTATGCGATCTTTGCTCAAGTACTCAGCGGCGGACCTAAACTACTCTGGCAAGCGAAAGATCTCGGTGCTGGATTCTCGACTCCATCCTCCGCCGGCGGTCTCGCTTATTTGATCACCAACATTGGAACCGAGACCGAGCAGATCGTTTGTCTGAACATGGAAAGCGGCGAGACCAAATGGAAGACTAAGATTGGAGCCGTCGGCCCCAATCAAGGTCCTCAGTATCCAGGTAGTCGCTCTACACCAACCATCGACGGAGAGCGAGTCTATGCGCTCAGTTCCGACGGCGATCTCGTTTGTGTGGAAGCAGCCAGCGGCTCAGAAGTCTGGAAAAAGAGTCTGCGCAAAGACTTTGACGGTGCACCAGGCATGTGGGCTTACACCGAGTCTCCGTTGATTGATGGTGACGCCCTCATCTGCTCACCTGGTGGCAAAAGTGCGACGGTGGTGGCTCTCAATAAGAAAGATGGCTCTGTCATTTGGAAATCCGCTTTACCAGAAGCGGATGCCGCAAGCTATTCCTCCCCGGTTATAGCGACCATCCATGGAGTCAAACAATACGTTTTCTTCCTGGGCAAAGGGGCGGCCGGAATCCAAGCCGACAATGGCGAATACTTGTGGCGATTTACAAAGACGTCTGATGCACAAGCAAACGTCCAGACACCGATTGTTAAAGACGCTTTCGTTTATACCGGCGCAAGTCGTGTAGGTGGTGGATTGGCACAAGTCATTGCGGGAACCAAAGAGGCAAAGGAAGTTTACTTCGACAAAGCACTGCCAACTGGTATGGGAGGAGCTGTCTTGGTCGGTGACTACCTCTATGGCTCGTCAGGACCGATGTTTATGTGCGTCGAGTTTGCAACGGGAAAAGTTCAATGGCAGGATCGAAGCATTGGAACATCGTCCGTTTGTTATGCCGATGGAAAACTCTTTTTACACGGAGACAATAACGACATCGCAATGGTGGAAGCCTCTCCAAAAGGCTACAAGGAACTGGGCCGGGCGACGCCTCCCAACGCACCAGATCGCGGCAGATCAAAAGCGTGGACTTATCCGTCGATCGTAGATGGCAAGCTACTCATTCATGACTCGGGTTGCGTCTGGTGTTATGATCTGCGTGGATAGTGATGAGTGATGATGTTTATGACGTACTTCAGGATGCCGCTGTTCCGAGAATACACTTTGGTCAGCCTTCTATTGGTTTTTATCCTAACGCCCCCTGTCGCGATGGGACAAACGGGTGCCAATAGCAAAGCCGATCGGGAGTCTAAATCGACGCGATTTAAGTTCTCAGCGCGGGCAAGCGACATTGATCCTCGGGCAAAAGAACATCCCGAAATTGATTTTGTCTTTGAAAAAGATGGCAAACCTCAAGACGTTCAACATGCATCGGTCGATACCAATGTGCCTGCTCAAGGCAGATTGGTGGTTTGGCTCATGCCGCACAGTGATGAGCTATTCGCTCGTATTAATCGCTACGGCATACATGCTATCCAAATCCATTACGCCAACAAATGGTTTGGCATTCTGTGTCGCCCGAAACCCAAGTCGCCGCATGCTAGAGGTGATATTCGATTGGAAGCCGCGATTGGAGAAGATGTCAGCGATGAAATTGACATTCCCAAACCGGATTCCATTGTGGAGCGGACTCGACAATTTCTCCTGTACCTCTCCAAAGAGCACCCGCAAGGGAAATGGGAGCAGTTTCTTAGCGACGACAAATTGCAAGTTCGATGGGACAAGGTGACCGTCGCGGGGAGCTCGCACGGTTCAACAACCGCAGCCAGATTTGCCAAGCACCAAGCTGTGGATCGAGTGGTCATGCTTTGCGGTCCGCGTGATCAAGATCAAGACTGGCAATCGCTGCCATCAGCAACTGCCGCCAATCGATACTTTGGTTTCAGCCACGTACTCGATGGAGGATGGACAGCTAATCATTACTGCCGTTCTTGGGAGCTTTTGGGGCTACACGAGTTGGGAGAGATTGTTAATGTCGAGAACGCTACGCCTCCTTACTCGCATTCTCGTCGCCTTGTCTCAGCAGCTGATGTTGGAGGTGATGCAAACAAAGCACACAACGCTGTGCAACCAGGAAAAGCATCACCTAAATCTTCGAATGGAGAGTATCTCTATGAACCAGTGTGGGAATATTTGTTCAACCATCCCATCGGAAAAGTGGGGAGTCCAGGACCTCGTGAGCCGACATGTGTGGTGCCTTAGAATTACGCGAAAGCGATGTTAAGAAAGGCGTTAAGAGAATTGTATAAAGCATCGCAAGGGGTGACCTATGCGATGATTTTGGCGATCGGGACAGGGAAATAAAACCAATCTCAGCATCGATCTTCGTTTCTTGGTCCTCGGGCAATAGACCATAGCTTGACCATGCACTATCAGGAGCGGACACAAGTAACTGACCGACAGCGATTCCTACGGAACTTAGGAAAAATAGAACGCTGCAGAACAATACGATAGAATTATGCGTCGGTCCCCCTGTATTTTGTTGCATCAGGACCGCTTGCGAGGGATTTGAATGATCTTGGTTCGCGACGATCTTGCTGGGCAATCGATTCATCGAAGCGACGGAAATGGCGACTACAGAATCCAATTAAAAGCATTTCCAACTATTGTTCAGTCCCCGAACAGAGCTTGCTCGCACATTTCATGATTGAACATGAGTTCGTGGTCATGCCCGACACCTGGGGCGTCTACGATCCGCCAACCGAACGGCCAGCCTTTTGATTCTGCTAGACGCTTAGCCATTTCGAAACATGCATGACTCCGTTGATATCGTCCGCCACCTTGTTTCATCGCATCGGCGCTGTCATCGAAGTACTCGTCTGGTTTGTTATCATCGGTACCGACATAAAGCGTCAGAGGAGCCGACAAAAAATTCTTGAGTTGTTCATCGGAGGATAGTTCGTCTGGCAGTCCTCCAAAGCCGTAGCCAAAAGGACTATCTCGCGAAGGAAAGATCAACGAACCTGGATTCGAAGAAACCAAACGTTTTGCGCCTGTATTGAGCAAGGCGCTCATGCGTACAACGAACTGTCCACCAGCAGAATGGCCAATGACGTAAAACGGGATATCTCGCTTGTTTTCTAGATCTCGAATGCCGCCCACAATTTCCGGGATAAGAAGATAGGTCCACTCGTCGCGGGGTTGGACGCGATTCTCTTTATCGACAACTCCGCCTCGCTGATATTTCACTGATGGAAACTGCTTGGTATCAAAGAGTGGCGTTACGATGAGGGCCCCAAATCGATCTCCCATCGCCCCAAATCGATCTCCCATCTTCTCGGCGTGATCACGGTATTCTTCTGCATTGCGGTTAACACCGTGCATGACAACCAGAATGCGTTCGCCTTTAAACGATTCTGGTTTGTACAGAAACACAGGAATCGTCTTGCCACGCAGTTCTAACGTTACCGACGACTTGCCTACTACAATCGAGGAGGCTTCGACAAATAGGACCACAGGGCTTGCGAACGACAGCAGCAACCCCAGGCCGCCAACTAGCAATAAGCGGAATGGATCTCTCATCGCTAGGTCTTACTTCAATTTGTTCTTGAAGAGAACCGGACCACCGAATTTGCCAGTAACCAGCACATCCAAATCGCCATCTCCCTCAATATCAACAACCACATTGTTGATACCCGAACCGATCATTTGATCATAGCTGATGATGTTCTTGGTCCATTTAACTTCGGGTTTCCGCTCAAGCTTATACCAATAAACTCCGAGGGGAGCGTTCTCCTCAGGGTCGCTGCCATTGTGAGCCATGAATCGTTTGGCTGTTACCAAATCGGGCGTGCCATCTAAATCGATATCTGCCAACGTATGACTATGAGATTGTGTCCACGACTTATCGATCACATGCCGCGTCCAATTCGTTTCCCCCTCTTCTTTCGATTGCTCATACCAGAAGATGCCATAACGGTGAGCGGAACTGGTGATGATGTCGTTTAGTCCATCTGCATTGACATCGTAAACCAAAATTTGCGGAGTATGCTCTGTCTTGCCCTCGTCTAAACTGCCTAACAGCAACGGATGTTCTTTCCAGAATCCCTTTTCGTCTGC
>JALOQS010000385.1 GCA_025459355.1 Pirellula sp. | reverse complement strand
TGCGACGAATCGCGAATCGGAGTCCGCTTCGTCTCGTAGGAGTAGCCAGATATCATTGGCTTGTATGAGCCAGTCATCCAGACCGGGCAGATTGGCGTCTTGTGGCGCAAAATCCAAGACCTGATCGATCAGACGTCCTTGCATCACAAGTCGCTCGCGATCCGAAATGGACTTGCTTTTCTGGATGCGTGACAGAGCTCGCTTGGCGATCGCATCGGACTCCGCCGGACGTTTGGCGAAGGCCAGGTATCGAATGCTCTGGATAGCAATATTGCTCAATTGACCGACCCCTTCGGGCGTTGCCCCCAAGATTTCGTTGCAACGCTCTAGCTTCCGGAGAGTTTGCTCGAGATCATTCCAGTCTTTATCCGCAAAGGATAGGTCCTGACGCATAAGCAACAGTCGCGATTGCAACATGGCCAATGGCTCTCCAACCAAGTTAGGACAAGCTTCCAACTTCGGATAGAGTCGATCGATACCAATTCGAGCGTCGCTAATCTTGTTCTGTAGCTGCAAGGCTCGCACTTTGTATTCATGCAACTTGATCAGGACCTCCCATCCGGTTTGGTCCTGCGGAAGCGGTTGGGACTCGATGTGATCGACGATCTTTTCGATACGGCTTACAACCTTGAGTCGGTCGCTGGGAGGCCCCGGTGATGTTCCTGGTGGTCTCGGGGGCACTCGCGATGATTCGGCGAGTAAGCTTTCGATCTCGCGCACGGCGGCTTGAGCGTCTTTAGGTGGTTCTTGCGCCGGTAAACCGCCTAGCAGCGCAAGTGAGCTGGCTAAGAAGAAAAAAATCAGGGTGGCACGGATTATTGGCATGGAGTCTCTCCAAATTCGAATCTCAGGTTTTCATGTGCAGGAGCTTCCCAAATCTGGGAGGCTACTTAGGAACACCCGCTCGCCTTCAAAATCTGACGCCGCCAATTCCGAAATTTTGAGAAGAATGGATCGTACCAATAATTGGGCAGTACGACATTCATAGAAAAACGCCGGCAACCCGCCACCCCTGCGACTCAATGATTGTGGAGGAGAGCACCGCCATCGATTTGTGACGATGTTTGATTCTTGCATGGGCAATCATAATGGATCCTAGGCACAGCCTTGCAAGCAGTCGCATGTATCGCATGTAACAGTGTGAGGCGTCTAGTAATCAGTACGTAAGTTAGGGGCTAGTTTCTACGTAGTGATCGGGTTCAAACATGATGTCTGGCAACGGATTGCTGAATTCGATGAAGTAACGATAGATGGTGGTTTGTGATGTAACCGAATCGGTATGCGTCGTGATCTTCGGATACCAATGGCCAGCGGGCGATCGAGTCAATTCACCCAATGTGAATGTGCTTGTGGCGCCGTCGTGCATTTGAGTGCGATACTCGATGACCAGAGACCCTTTGGTTGGATCGATCCAATAGTCGCTTGTTTTCTGGTGACCGATACCTAACTCCTCTTGTTCCAAGTTCCCGGAGGCTCTTTGCGGCGCGGACAACGTTCTCAATTGGATGCATCCTTCAGGACCGTGTGATTGATCGGAAACAATACTGGCACCCGTTGAATTCGAACCGACTCCTGTCATTGGTCGACCAACTAGATTCGGAACGCGGTGACTGGATGGACAGATAAAGTACTCTGGAGAATTCGGGTTTCGCGATATGCGGTACGAAAGTTTTCCTTTTACGCTAGGGTCATTTGCAACGACTATACTAAAGCGGACCATATCTTGACCGAGAATCAGTGTAGCTGGTTGCCAATTGATGCTACTTGGATTCTTTAGCAAAGCAGCCGCAACATCCGCTGCCTCAAGACCTTCATACTCATCCAACACATCCGCATTGCGAAGGAGTGCTAAACGATTTCCTTTCTTGCTGACTAGCGATACTTCCAATGAGTCTATGTCATTCAGCGTCCCTGATTTCGTAGCAAACACAACAGCACGATAATCGTCGAATGACAATCGCCCCTTGTAAACGTCAGCAACCAATTGCTTGACCTCGGGGGTTGGAACGCGATCGATTAAGGCTGTTTCTTGAGGAACTCCTAATTCAAAAACATCGGCTGGTCCGTTGGTTGGATACTCCCAAGTCGTCTCAATCTGCTGTGTCGCATCACCTCGGGAAAAGTTCACAACTCCGCGAATCGGAAGGTCACTGTTGTCCTGCAGTGTGATTTTCGCGTAGCCGCTTATCGCTCCATCCTGAGAAACCAAATCTAAATGAAGTACTCTGTGAGCTCCTGTTTTGTCAACTTTGATCGACTTGATGTCCATGCCTCGAATGGTCTTTGTCACATTTCCCTTGCCTGTTGCCGCCAACGATTCGACCAGTTCGACCAACATGGCCGAGTTTCTCGGTTCAGGTAAAGGGCTGCGTACTAACTCCTTTGTGCGGAGGTCGTAGGTAGTCAAAGTTGCGGCGGAGCTATCCGCAAACTCAATTCTCTGATCGTCTTTAAAGGCCGTTTGACCTGTCGGCAGCACTAGCCAAGACTCTGAATTTGTGTTGCCGATGACTGTGGTTGACTTGATGCAATGAACATTAGTGAGTGCCCTTGCGATTTGTTCCAACGCGTTTGCTGTCGGCAGCATTTGCACGCCGAATAGAATCGCGACCAATGCAGCAGTGGACATGAGCCAGACCAGTAAGCGGCTTCGGCTCGTATTCGTACTCTTGGAATTGCGTGGCAGCGTTGATTGAATTGGCTTGCGATCTTTCAATGACGAAAGAAAGGACTCCATATGAACTTCATCAGGCTTGTTGCCCGCAATGGACTCAATCACTGATTTAAGCGGATCAGCCAATTCATCTTCGGAGTATTCTAGATTTGCGTTCATGGTTTTATTTCAGTCCTCTTTAAAGGCGGGGGCCAGAATTCGGGCTAAGGTTTGTCGTGCCGAATGAAGTGCTGACGAAACGGCAGATGTGGTGATTCCAAGCTCCTCGGCGATTTCAGCGTTCGACATCTCTTCGAAATACCGGAGCGAAAACGCCACTCGCTGCTGCTCTGGAAGCCGCGAAATCGCCGCTAGCACTGCTGTTTGGAACTCGTCGGACTCAACTCTCGACACGCGACTGCAATCGGCTGCGACATCCAGTTCACCAAGCTCGACTGGCTTCTTCCGTCGCAGACAGTTCAGCGCACGGCGTACGGTAACACACCGCAGCCAAGCAGCCTTGTTGTGTGCCTTAGCAAACTCGCTACTGTCCCACGCAAAGGAAAACACCTCCTGAACGACATCCTCCGAATCGTGTTGATTTCGAAGAATCCTCCAGGCGCACCGGTAGACCAGTGGTCCATAGGAATCGACAAATTCAGTCCATTCGTTAGGCAAGGTAAATCCTTTTAGAGACATTTGTAATTGGCTATATCTCTATGTCACTTCAGGACGGGAAATGTCAGTCGGGAAATCAGGTTTAGGTACAAAGTTTGGCGATTTACATTTTGTTTCGTGACCGTGTACACCTCTTCATCCGTTTGCAATCAAGGTTGGAGCTGTCAAAGTTAAGTGCGAATCAGATATCGGCTGAGGAAGCGACCAGTTTCAAAGATCCGGCGCGTCAGGAGAAGCTTGGGGATGAACGCCAGGTCATTCTGGATCAGATCAAATCTGCCCATGGCCTCGGTGGCCGCGTTCGTCAGAAGTTCGATGCCGAGCGTTCGCGAAAGACGGTTTGCAAAGCGATAACACGAGCCATCGAAACGATCGAGAAGGTGCATCCCGAGTTGGGACTGCATCTGCACAAATCCTCAATCTCGGTCTCGAGGTCAGTTGCAGCCCGGATGTCGTCATCGACTGGCTGCTCTGAAGCCTTTGACCGGAGAATCTCGCTGTTTTCGCGTCTACGGCAGTTTTCCCTCCAGGGAAAACTTGCTTTTTCGCGAAAACGAGCTATCTTTTCGTGTATAAGGCACTTTTCCCACGAGAGAAAATGGACGAAAACACGAAAGTCACCCCTCAGTTTATGCTTGATCGGCTGCGGTCCGGCGAACTGCTGTTGCCTCCGCTAGTGATTCGTGACGCAGTTTTTGAGTCCGATCGAGCGATCGATACATTGATTGAGGTGGCCTTTAGCAACGATGTTGCGGTCGAACGATTCAACGTCGAGTTTAAGACTCGCTCGACAAAAGAAGACTTTCGCAAAGCCGCTCAGCAAGCCTCGGACAACGCGAAGCGGCTGGGCTGTTACCCGTTGATCTTCCTTCCCTACCTGGCACCGGATCGATTGGCGGAGCTTGAGAGTTTGGCCATTAGTGGAATCGATTTGTGTGGCAATGGTATTGTCTACGTTCCAAATCGTATCTGTGTAGTGCGTACCGGACAGCCGAATCTTTATCCCGACTCGCGGCCGGTGGCAAACCCTTTTCGTGGTCGGTCGGGACTTGTTGCGCGAATGCTGATCGAAGTGCCCCAATGGGAAACACTCAGCGAACTCAATGAATCAATCGCGAAGCATGCGCAACTGAAAGGGCCGTCGCTTTCTCAAGTCTCCAAAACGATCTCCGCATACGCCGAGGAGATGCTCGTGCTCAAAGAAGGCAACACGATCAAACTCGTAGATCCCGTGCGAAT
>JALOQS010000384.1 GCA_025459355.1 Pirellula sp. | reverse complement strand
AGCCATGCCAAGTTACCCAGGCCCTACAATCGTTACGACAGGCATCGTCGGAGTACGTGGATGCCTCAACGAAATCTGGTCTTACTCTGCATCTCGATCAGCCCCCCGTTCGCCGCAAACCCCACAGTCTGCATCTTGGTAATGTCCTGAGAGCCTCTGTCCACACGAGCAAACGTACCCCCGTTCGGAAGCGGGTCCCCCAACCACTAAGGTATAGGGTTTGACGTCTTTTGTCACGATGCTTCCTGCACCGATCATTGAGTACTTGCCAAGCCTAACTCCGGGACAGATTACGGCTCTCGCTCCGATCGAACACCCTTTCTCAACCACTGTCGCCGCGAGCCAATTTGATCGATCAGCATACCGAGCTTCCGCTTGTGGCATTCTGGGAGATCGAGGTTGAGAATCGTTAGTGAAAACGACTCCGGGACCGACGAAATCGTCTTGGATGGTGATACCCTCCCAAATCAAAACTTGATTCTTAACGGTGACGTTGTTTCCAATGATAGCTCCCGACTCGACAAAGGCGTGATCTCCAATATTGCATCGCGAGCCCACCGAGGCCCCTTTCATCACGTGCGCAAACGCCCAAACGTTCGTATCGGGCCCGATGGCCGTTAAGTCATCAACCAGTGCATGCGGATGGATCATGGAAATCAGCCTTTTGCCAAAGAGAACCTATTCCTAACGGACTACGCCATGCCGATTGCTTTGTTCCGCTTCGAGGAGCTGACTAATTTCAACGGGTTGGCCGCCGCTTCGAAGGGAGATATCCGCAGCTTCTAAAACTTCGACTACGTTCAACCCATTGATGCCATCTGTGAGCGGAATATCTCCGTCAACGATGCATCGAATAAACTCGGAGCACTCTGCCTTAAGAGGCTCCTGTTCCTTGATGTAAGGGCTGTAACTGCCGCCATATCGGTATGAAAGTTGGAACTCCGCGAAATCACCGGTCGTCGATGCTGGTTTATCAATTCCCTTGTCAAAGATTTTGATCTTTTCTTGCTCCAAATCGTCGTAAACAGCCATGCGTTTTTCACCAACGACCGTTAATACGCGCTCTTTGCGAGGGTCTAACCAACTGACGTGAACCATGCCCATTCGATTGCCTTCGAACATCATGGTGAGATTGCATACGTCGTGTATCCCTGGATTGAGCCGATCGAATCCTGAGCAACTTACCGAATAGGGCTTTTGTCCGAGCAAATGAAGCATCATCGAGATATCGTGCGGCGCGAGATCGTACAACGCACTGACATCCTTTCGAACCGGTCCCAAATTCAATCTGCGGCTGCTTATGTAATTGATTCGCCCCAGTTCATCCGAATCGATCATGTCCTTCAGTTTTTTGACTGGCGAAGAGTGCAGAAAAACATGCCCCACGAATAGCACTCTGTTTCGCTCCCCAGCCTTCTCAACCAGCTTGCGGCACTGAGCCGAGGTTTTTGCTAACGGCTTCTCAACGAACACGTGCAAATCGTGCTCGAGAGCTTTCATGGCGAGATCAAAATGGGTCGCTGTCGGCGTCGCGATTACGACGGCATCGACCAAGTCTCGATCGAGCAATTCGTCAAAACTCTCGACGGGATAAACACCTGGAAATCGATTCTTGATCCGCAGGAGTTGATCACGACTCTGATCGCAAACAGCAGTTACTTTGCAGTTTTCAAGATCCGAAAAACAACGGACCAAATTAGGCCCCCAATAACCAAGGCCAATAATTCCAACTCGAATCATGGATGCACAACTATGCTTGAATTCAAATTCACTGAGAAAAATCCAACACCATCAGCGGTGCACTATTCGTTTCGTTCGAACAAGAGCACCAAAAACGTACGGGCTATAATCCAAAGGTCCTGCTTGAGCGACATCGTCTCGACATACTTGATATCTAGATCAATCATTTGATCGAACGAGAGGGAGTTCTTGCCACTAACCTGCCACAGTCCCGTCATCCCTGGCAGAACTTCGAATCGCTTGGCCTGCCATTCTTCGTAATCACTCAGTCGGAGCAGGTCAGGCCGTGGCCCTACCAAACTCATGTTGCCAATAAGTACGTTGAAAATCTGTGGTAGCTCGTCGATCGAAAGCTTGCGAATTAGCTCTCCTCCTCGAATTAGCTCACTTTTACAATTTGGTTTGCTTAGAGGCTCGTTGATCTGAGACCGATTGGCAACATACTCTCGGTGGCTCGCATCGCGACTCACCTCAGGAACCACCATGGTCCGAAACTTGATGATACGAAAGTCCTCTCCACCATGTCCAACGCGCGACTGGATGAAGAAAATAGGTCCCGCAGAAACCAAACGAATGTAACCAGCGACCAGTAAAAGAAGTGGAGTTAAGATCGGCAGGGCGATCAGTACGAGAACGATATCCAAAGCTCGCTTCCAAGCCGGCATCGGTCGCTTATCAATACTGGGAATCGAGTGTGGCTCAACTTGAGGATCGAGGGTGAGGTTCGTCATCTACGTCGCTGGTGCAAGGTCAATTCTAAAAAAGGAACGAATAGCCATAAACGATAAAATCGCTCTAGCACCTAGGACCGCTCTAGCACCTAGGACGCAATTTCGGAATGGTCGATCCAGTGGCCAAATGACAACTCATCCACCGAGCAAGATGATGTGTTCTGGAGGTAAAGACTGCCAAAAGACCGTTTGGGGATGACCGATCTTCCGAGATGAAAACCCGTTGTGTTCCAGCATAATCAAACCGATTGCTTTTTCAATCGTCGCTGATCGATTTGGTTTGTCGGTGCGCTCAGGAACCAGAGATTTGGCTGCGAAGTGGACCTTTTGCCGCACATTTCCTTTTCTTCGCATCCTCCGCAAGTGGAAAACGCCCGCTTTTTCCCTTTGGCAGTCGATTGTAGATTCGACCCATTGAATCAGCTCCCCAGAAGCGACAAGCCAAGCCTGTCGCTCAAAGGCGTGTCGCTTTCGATTGCCCCACTAGATAGAAGAGTGCGGGCGTTACAAGCTGATCCAAGAGGGTCGAGGCAATCATACCTCCCAGCAATACCACAGAATCGCTCCAAACTTCCTCGCACAATCATCTCTTTGCCAAAGGGCAACCCCTCAACCTCCATCAAGTGATGATAGTGCGAGATCATCATGATTCCATTGCGACTAACAATCCCAATCAGGGTGATGAAGCCTACCCAGTGAGCTAACGACAAGTGTGTTGACTGGATCCATACAAGTGGCCAGTCGTACCAAGGTTGCTGAGTAAGTGATTGCAGATCAGGACGATTCAACATGAGCAACGCCACGATAGAACCCAAGGCCGCGAGAGGCACATTGGCAATGACTTGTAATGCAGCAGAATGGGAACCCAACGCCTTGATGAGCAACCAATAGACTCCCACGATGCTAAACAATGTGGCAACCCACAGACGGAGCGTTGCCTGTTGTTGAGCTTCAAACTGTCCGCTGTAGTCGAGATAATACTCACCTGGTAGAACCCTTAACGCATCTTCGACTGGCACGAGGGCGTCACGAATGTCTTGTACCACGCTCGCCAAATCGCGATCCTGTACGTTACAGAACACTGCCACACGACGTTGTACGTTTTCTCGATTCAAGACGTTGGGACCGGTCGTGTCTAGTATCTCTGTCACTTGGGAGAGAGCCACTTTGGCTCCGGATGGTGTTTCAAGAATCGTCTCTTCGATAACCGACAAATTTTCCCTAGACGCTTCGTCGTACCACACGACTAGGCCAAAGTACTTGTCGTCTTCGATGATTTGGGAAACCACTTGCCCCTTGAAAGCTGTTTCCAAAACCTCTGCTACATCGCCCGGTGTTAGTCCATAGCGAGATGCTTCTTCTCGCTTCACCCGCATCTGCAATTGCGACACTTCGATTTGAGGTTCAATTTGCAAATCAACGACACCAGGAATCTCTTGCATGAGGGCCTGAATATCAAAGGCCGCTGTTCGAAGCTCACGAAGATCGGGCCCAAATACCTTGACAGCAATCTGAGCGCGAATTCCGGACATCATGTGATCCAGTCGGTGCGAAATGGGCTGACCAATGTTGACTGCTACTCCGGGGATGCTCGAAATACGATCCCGAATATCCGCAATGACTTCGGATTGTGAGCGACCGTTGTAGTCAAAGCTCCAAAGATGCGCAACGGGAATCATACGCAGAATGGAATACATCCATCCGTCCCGCTCCGTTTTGTACTCTGCCAAACGCACTTCGAGTTCGGAGTTATTCACCCCTTCTGCGTGCTCGTCTAACTCCGCTCTTCCCGTTCTTCTCGAGACCGAGAGAATCTCGGGCACATTGAGCAATGCGGTTTCGACTCTGCCAGCAATTCGTTGACTCTCCGCTAACGATGTACCTGGTTCTAATCTCAAGTTGATCGTTGCAGTCCCCTCGTTAAATGGCGGTAGAAATTCGCCTCCCATCCACGGCAAAGTGGAACAACTTAACACAACAAAAATGCTTACCACCAGTAAGACCAATCGAGGACGTTCTAAAGTCCAACGAATCATCTTTTCAGCCCAGTGTTTGAGCCACCGCATGAGCAATGGCTCACGCTTTCGAGCGAGCACCGGTGCGTTGGGCAGGAGAATGCTCGCCAAGACGGGAGTAAAGGTGATGGCCACAACCAGCGAGCAAAGAAGGGACACGATATACGCGACTCCCAACGGAGCAAATAGTCTCCCCTCAATGCCGGACATTGTGAACAGTGGCATGACCACAAGAACCACAATCAGTGTTGCGTAAACGATCGAGTTTCGTATTTCACACGACGCGGAATAGATGACATCGAGCACCGGACGTTTCTGTTCTTGGGGCAAGAGCGTATTCTCTCGCAAACGACGATAGATGTTTTCTACGTCGACAATGGAATCATCGACCAGATCGCCAATTGCAACCGCGATGCCACCGAGAGTCATGGTGTTAATGGTGATGCCGAAGAGATAGAAGACTATTAGCGTCAAGAATATCGATAATGGCATCGACGTTAGCGAACTAACGCTGGTCCGAAAGTTTCCCATCAAGAGGAAAAGCACAATCACCACCCACAAAGCACCATCCCGGACGGCTTCGCTGACATTCTCGATGGCTGCTTCGATAAAGTGACTTTGTCGAAATATATCTGACTCGATCTGAATATCGTCTGGTAGTTCTTTCTTCAATGACCTCAGCATTTCGTCGATTCTTCGGTCCATTAGAATCGTGTCGGCGTCCGGTTGCTTTTGGACTGTTAGCATAACGGCCGAGCCGCCGCGTAAGTCCTGAAACGGAGGCACGTCAAGGCTGCTTCGACCGTCGACAGCGGCATTGATATCAGGCTCTATCTTGACAACGACGGAGGCATCGCCGCGTTTAATCGGGCCGCCTAATCGGACATCAGCCACATCACTGATCCGGATCGGAACTTGATCTCTCCAGAGGATTGGTGTGGAAGCCACCTCTTCCAACGTGAGCGATTGCCCCTGGATCCTCAACAGTGACTCTTTGTCCCCGCGATTCATAACGCCGCCGCCAGCGATGACGTTGGCTTTCGCGGTCGCTTCACTTAACTGAGCTAGGGTAACATTTCGAGCCGCCAATCGGGATGGCGACGTGAGCACTTGGTACTGCTTCAAGATGCCTCCCATGACGGAGACTTGCGATACTCCCTCGATCGCCAAGAGTCGATTGCGAACGGTAAACTCCCCCAACGTGCGCAGCTCCATGGCTTTGGCGTCTGCTTCGGCCCGTGTTGTTGGTTGAGAATCGCTTCGGATGGCCAGCAACATGATTTCGCCCATGATGGAGGAAATCGGAGCTAACGTAGGGTTAGTCCCTGGTGGTAGTTTCGATTGCGCGAGCTGTAACTTTTCGTTAACGATTTGCCGATCGACGAAGATGTCTGTTCCCCAATCGAATTCAACCCATACGATGGAAAAGCCAATTGCTGACGACGAACGTACTCGCTTAACACCAGTAGCTCCATTGAGAAGCAATTCGATCGGTCGCGTGACAAGGACCTCCACTTCTTCAGGAGCTAAACCGGGCGCCTCCGTCATGATGGTCACGGTCGGCCGATTCAGATCGGGGAATACATCAACTGGCAACGTCCGAAATAGCAAGATGCCGAAGAAAGCACATATCAGCGACACAAAGGCTACGACCGCACGATTGCTGAGCGAGAACCGAATAACACTATTAAGCATGATCAGTTACCTCAGCGATGCGAAAGCGGTTTGCAACCCACGACTGCCGGAGACAATGACCGTTTCTCCTACGACTATGCCTTGTAGAATCTCCACATGCTCTAGATCTGATCGCCCGATCACGACACGACGTCGTTCAACATATCCGTTTTCCTTTTCTACAAAGGCAAAGTAGCTGGTTCCGTCTTTG
>JALOQS010000383.1 GCA_025459355.1 Pirellula sp. | reverse complement strand
GCGGCACGGAAAACGCCCAATGTAAACCAACTTTCCGCCTTGGCAAACCGTGTTGGAGGCAATGTTGAAGTTCGACACTGAAACAACCATCTGTGCGGTCGCAACGGGACCAGTCGGAGCCCCCCGTGGCGCGATCCGTATTACAGGGCCTGATGCCATCGCGGTCGCCAAACGTGTTTTTGGAGACTTTAACACCCCTAAACACCCGCGACGCATTGCTTGCTCCATCGCTCTCGACCGCCTCGGGGAAATCGATGTCGCTCTCTTTGTGTGGCCCGATTCCAAAAGCTACACCGGTCAGCCGTCCGTCGAGATCCACTGCCTCGGGGCTCCGATCCTTTTGCAAATGATCCAGCGAAAACTTCTTGATGCAGGTACATCTCTCGCCCAACCTGGTGAATTTACCCTGCGGGCTTTTCTGGCTGGCAAACTGGATCTGACTCAATGCGAAGCGGTCCTCGGTGTGATCCACGCGACCAACGAACGCTCCCTCGGCAACCCCGTTGAAAACCGTTCGAACCATTCTCATTACCCTACTAGCCGACATCGAAGCAGGCTTGGACTTTGTCGACGAAGATATCTCGTTTATCTCCAATACCGAAGTCCAAAGTCGCTTGACGGAAGCAAGCGACCTAGTCGCTCAAATCTTAAAGCAAATCTCATCGCGGGCGGGCCAACAACATCACTTCCAAATCGTCATTGCTGGTCCCCCCAACGCCGGCAAAAGCTCTCTGCTAAACGCCTTGGCACAAAACTCTTTCGCCATCGTCAGTCCCGAACCGGGAACCACTCGCGATTTTGTTCGTTGCCGAATGGAGATCGATGGCATTCCGTTCGATCTTCTCGATACCGCAGGCTTGGAGTCGATCGACGATGACGGTCCACGCGGACTGGCTCAATCCTTTACCCAAGAGCAACTCGATCAAGCCGACTTGATCCTGCTCTGTCACTCCTGCGAAGATCTCTCGGCGCTTCATCAATCCGACCTGCAAGAAGATCCCAGCACCTCTCACAACTCCGAAATGTGGCGGGTCATTACGAAAAAAGATTTGCTCGATAAAGACTCACTTAAACCAATTGTTGCGCCGTATCGTTTTTCGATCAGCACCAAGACGGGTGAAGGATTGGAATCAATGAAGCTGGCAATTCAATTATGGCTTTCTAAGAAAAACAAGGAGCTGGTTGATGCGATGCCAATGACCGCCGAGCGATGTTATGACGCCCTTCAGAACGCAACCCAAGCGTTGGGGGAAGCGTTAAGGGCAAACGAGTATGCGGCCGGGGAAGAGATTGTTGCCGGAGAGATTCGATTGGCTTTGGATGAGCTTGGGCAAGTTGCCGGGGTGGTTTACACAGACGACATTCTCGACGTGCTCTTCAGCCGTTTCTGCATCGGCAAGTAATCTACACGTTTATCCGCATTCGCATCGACTATCCGCATTCGCATCGCCCTGCGCTGAGTCACGACGATAAACAATAAGGATCAGATGATTCTTTTCGGGCTGTCACGGTGTATAATTGGGACGGCATCTTTTGCTAATCCCCTCCCTATCGCCTTCCTTCCGACTGACCGATGCACCCATCACTGACTCTCTATTTTCGATTTTTTGCGAGCTGTTTTGTTGTCTCGCTGCTGATCGTTCCCCTCCGAGCACAGTCACCCTCCGATGCGGGATCAGTCGATTTCACACGCGATATCCGTCCCATACTGGCCGCTCATTGCTACGCTTGCCATGGACCTGATGAAACGAGCCGCTCTGCTGACCTAAGACTTGATTTGAGAGATGATGCGATCGCTCACTCGGCCATAGTTCCTAACGATCCCGGCCTTAGCAAATTGGTCGAGCGGATCTTATCAGACGACGCTGATGCAATAATGCCCCCACCCAGCAGTAAGAAACCTTTATCGGAATCGCAAAAAAATCTGCTGCAAAAATGGATCGAGCAGGGAGCTCCCTATTCAAACCACTGGGCCTTTGAACCACCGACCAAACCAGCCCCCCCAACTACTGAGCATAAAGACTGGGAGAGCAGAAACTGGCCAAGCAACGCGATCGATCAATTCATCGGTCAGCAGCTTGCAAGCGAAAAACTACAACCATCAACTCAGGCTGATCGGGCTACGTTGCTTCGTCGCGTCTCACTTGATTTGACGGGGTTGCCTCCTACGATCGCGGAGCTCGATGCCTATTTGAGTGATTCATCGGAGAACGCTTACGAACGAGCCGTCGATCGATTGCTCGCTTCGCAGCATTACGCGGAAAAGATGGCCATGGAGTGGTTGGACTTGGCCAGATACGCGGATACCAATGGCTACAACAACGATGAAGATCGCACTATGTGGCCGTGGCGTGATTGGGTGATCGATGCGTTTCATCAAAACATGCCGTTCGATCAATTCACAATCGAACAACTAGCCGGAGATCAATTACCTAACCCGACTCAAAGTCAACTCATTGCAACAGGCTTTCTCCGCAATCAAGGCCACAATACCGAAGGGGGGATCATCCAAGAGGAATATCGCGTCGAATATGTCGCTGATCGCGTTCATACCGTTTCGACCGTTTTCTTGGGCCTCTCGATGCAATGCGCTCGATGTCACGATCACAAGTACGACCCTATCTCACAAAAAGAATACTTTCAGTTTTACGCCTACTTTAATTCGCTCGATGAAAAGCAAGCCAGCTACAGCAAATTCGTAGCCGCTGAACCGTTTATACGAGTTCCGTCCACCGAACAAGCGGCTCAGGTCAAGGCAATCGACGAACGACTCGCTTCGCTACAAACGCAATCGAAAAAGATCGAGGCCCAAGCGGACGATCGAGTTGCGAAGTTCATCGCTAATTCTTCTGAAAGCGATCTTAAGAGTCGCTTTGCTCAAGCTGCTGTGTTCCGTTTCCCTTTAGATCGTTCTGAATCAAAAGAGTTATTCGAATCGATTTCCAGTAAGGCGATCGGCTCGACATCAGGTTCTGTTACTTGGCAACCAGGCAAGAGCCAAGACGCCATCGAGCTCGTGGAAGACTCTCGTATCGAGCTCGGAGATGTTGCACCTTTAGCAAGTGACAAACCATTCTCCGTCAGCGTTTGGATCAAGCCGAAAAACCACACCACTATGGTTGTGCTTTCCAAAATGGATGAATCGCAATCCCATCGCGGCTACGATCTCCTTTGGAACGCGGGTAAAATAGAATTGCATTTGATTCACCAATGGCCCGGCAACGCTGTGAAGGTTTCTACCAAGCAGACGCTGCCTCCTGACGCTTGGTATCACGTCGTGGTCACCTATGATGGTTCCAAGACGGCGGCTGGGGTTAAGATCTTCGTCAATGCGAAAGCCGAAGCGTATGACGTAGCGCAAGATTCCCTCAAAGACTCGATCGAAACCACGCAACCGTTTCGAATCGGGCTTCGTCAGAAGTCCCTTCCCTTCGTGGGCTCGATCGACGAGCTGCAAATATTCGGCAGTGTCTTAACAGAAGAGAATGTCAAGCAGCTTGAATCATTGCAATCTGTAACTGGTTTCGCCGATTGGGTTCGTGTTCCTCTCGATCAAAGAACAGACGAGCAGAAGAATCAAATCCGACGCTTCTATCTTGATCGGATCGATGAAGAGTATCCGAAGATACAAGCCGGCATTGCACAGTCCCAAAAAGAAAAATCTGCCATCGAAGAGACCTATCCCGCTGCAATGGTTTTGAGGGAGATGAATCCACCCCGTGAGACGTTCGTTTTAAAGCGAGGTGCCTACGATCAACCATCTGATAAAGTCGAGTCGATGGTACCTCAAGTGCTTCACTCGCCGGAACTCGGGCAGCCGAAGAGTCGCTTGGACTTGGCTCG
>JALOQS010000105.1 GCA_025459355.1 Pirellula sp. | reverse complement strand
GGAAGTCGTTCTCGAAGATCCATACATCTTGGTCTACGAAAAGAAGGTTTCCAGCATCAAGGACTTGGTTCCTGTATTGGAGCAAGTTGTTCAACAAGGCAAGCCATTGTTGATCATCGCTGAAGATGTTGACGGGGAAGCGCTAGCGACCTTGGTCATCAACAGACTCCGCGGCACTCTCAACGTAGCTGCTGTGAAGGCTCCTGGCTACGGCGATCGTCGCAAGGCCATGATGGAAGACATCGGCATCCTCACCAGTGCAACTCCTGTCTTCGAAGCCTTGGGCAAGAAGCTTGAGATGCTAACCTTGGCTGACCTCGGTCGTGCTAAGAAGGTTATCATCGACAAAGATAACACCACCATCATCGAGGGAGCTGGCAAGGCGAGCGAAATCAAAGCTCGAATCGACCAAATCCGTCGCGAAATCGAAAACACAACCAGCGATTACGATCGTGAAAAGTTGGAAGAGCGATTGGCCAAGCTGGCTGGTGGTGTTGCCAAGGTAAACGTCGGCGCCGCAACCGAAAGCGAAATGAAGGAAAAGAAAGCTCGCGTTGAAGATGCATTGCATGCAACTCGTGCTGCGATCGAAGAAGGCATTCTGCCTGGCGGTGGTGTTGCTCTTCTGAGAGCATCGACACAAGTCAAGCCAGCCGAATCGCTGACCCAAGACGAAATCACCGGCTACAACATCGTTCTACGAGCATGTCGTGCACCGTTGACGATGATTGCAAGCAACGCAGGTCAAGACGGCGGCATCGTATGTGCCAAGGTTGCCGAAGCAAAGGGCAATCAAGGTTACAATGCGTTGACCGATGTTTATGAAGACATGGTCAAGGCTGGCGTTATCGATCCGACCAAGGTAACCCGAACTGCGTTGGCAAACTCCGCATCGGTAGCGACTTTGTTGCTTACCAGCGATGCGTTGATTGCTGAGAAGCCAAAGGACGACCACGGCAAGGGTTCCGCTGCACACGGCGATCACGACATGTACTAAAAACTGCGGATAAAAGCAGCTTTCAGTCACTAAGCACCAAAGCCTCGGAGAACTCCTCCGGGGCTTTTTTGTTGCCCGCCCGTGACCGCACCCCGCAGGACTCGTATTGTGAGAAGGCCTGCCTGAGGTTTCAAGTCGATAAGCCTGTCGATTGTTTTGCGGCTAGCAACGCCTGGAGCAGTTAACGGTGCCTGGAGCAGTTAGGATTGCTACTCCACAACCGTTAGCCACGAAGGAACGTTTTTAGAGTGGGGGCCTGATAGCGGGAGTGCGGTATTAGACTCTTTTTGTTTCCACTCAATCGGCAGGACTCCTGCGTAGGCTTTGGTTACCTTGAGTTTGACGGAGGCGTCTTTGGTTCCTTTTTCGATCTTGATAGGGTTTGATGCGAATACGATTTCTAACGACGGGTCCGTGTTGATCAGTTCCAAATCTCCCGACCACTCAGCTGGTTTTTCCAATTTGAGACCGATTTCAATCTCTTCGTTAATCTTGGTCGTATAAGCATCGGATGTTGAGGCGACGATAACATAAGGCTGCACCTGAGTTAGAGCGAGCCAATACGAATTCTGCTTTCCACCCCGACGATGAAAATCTGCTAGGACAGCATAATAGTCTTTGTCATCGGGAATCGACCAAACGAGTGATATATCTCGATCATTGCCCGCGTCATCTTGATAGGCCAGTTGTTTGCCGTTGGAATCAAGAATCGCGAGCGTTGGGTCAAGATTAGAGCCCATGCTTTGTGCCGTGATCTCGATCTGAATTTGCGTGCCAGGTGCTTTCGGCAATTTGAAGTAATGTTTTTGGGAGGTTGGTTTGCCCGAATGGTCGTCTGATGATTCGATGGTTTGAAACACTTTTTCTTGTAGGTTCAAGTTTGGGGCTGATTCCGGATTGAGCCCAGGTTTCGCGTCCTGCTGAGTGCACTGAGCCAGAGTAGCGTCTCGCGCTGGGGGGATTTCCAATGGGAGAGGTCCTTTCATGCAGCGAAGTCGATACCACCAATCGGCACCGCCTCGAAAGGAGATCGTGCTGTCTGGTTCCGCTGGGAACGCAAAGACCCTGACGTAGTAGATACCAGACCGTGTGATGGCAAAGGAAAGTGCGGGATCGAGTCCGAAATGGTCGATCGACTCCTTGAGCACAAAACCCTTTTCGTCGAGCAATTGGAGATTCGCATCGGCGGGAGAGCCATAGCGGTGGGAATCGACGACTGCGGAAAAGAGGTCCCCCTCGTTCAACGAAACCCGAAAGCAGTCGACATCGACATTTTTTTCCAAGGCAGCGCTAACGATCGACTCCGCTTCGATGTCATTGGCTTTGGTGAATCGATCATTGGGCTCATTCTCGATGAGAGCTGGCTGCGACGCGATAAGAAGCCGTTTGGCCGGCGAGGTGCCAGAGGCATGAAAGAGTCGGAGCCACGTTTCTTTAAGGGGCGTTGCGTTGTTCACGGCGACTTGAAAAACCCCAGGCTCCTTTTGACAACTCCAACTTACATCAGGAGAGCTAGACCAGATTTGAACGGGCCAGGATTTGAATGGTCCTACGACGCGGACTTCTGCTAGCTGGCCGGTGGCCAAGCTATTGGGTTCGATGCGAGAAATTTGGGGCGGCTCGTTGGCTATGCCACGATAGGGGATCAACCAAGTGATCAACAAGGTCAAGCCGATGGCTGGAATGATGGCAAAACGAATCATGTTCATGGGAGGGGAGATTGAGGGAGGATGCTAGCAAAATCAATCTAGGCAAGGTGGGAACAATGGTCTCAAAGGGAGTCTCATTTTGACTCAATCAGAGTATCAGATTGCACCAAAATTTTTCCCAAAAGGAATTTTTTCTAAAGAAGTAAAGTGACCAGACGTGTCATGGGTGGCCTCGATACTAACAACATCAAGCAAACGACGCCCTGTTGTTTGATTTGAGACCCATAATTTTGTAACCAATTGTAGAAAATGTGTGACTAAGGACGGATTTTCTCGGGCCAACAGTCAACCGAAGCGAAGTGAATTGCGAATAACTTTAGGGAAAACAACAACTTTCCCAATTCTTGTTCCCATTTAACGAACTTTTGGTACGTCGTTCGCTTCTAAGTAACGACTGTTAAGCGAGATGAAACATCCGTGGTACACATGAAGTGCTAGCGAAAACAAGGAGGAGTAGAAAATGTTGGTGTTAAGCAGAAAAGAAGGCGAAAGAATTCAAATCGGAGACAACATTACTTTGGTCGTATCCAAGGTATCGGGAAACCGGGTCACGATTGGAATTGAAGCCCCTCGGGACGTAAAAGTAGTACGGGGAGAGTTGGGTGAACCGGGAGCGACGGAGCCAGTGTTATCGGGCTCGGCAGCAGCGGTTCGCGCATCGAGTTTGAGAGAGTTTGCTGCGTCGATACTTCCGCTTCAAAGGCAGGTTGGGTAAGACGTATTTTGCAAGCTACTTTTTATCAAACGTCGAGAGTAGCTCGCATGACGATCATTCTTCAATCGTGCGGCCGGAGTGATCGCTGTCAGCGGCGAGTTCGCTGATAGCGATTGCTTCGGTTGCGAAATTGGGGAGTGATAGGTCATCTGAGTTTTATCTCGTGACTTGTTGTTGATGTATGCGATCGCATATCAATTTAAGCGATGCTTCTAGATCGCCTGTGGCTGTTTTGAAAGCATCGGCATCGATCGTTAACGGAGCGCCCAGCACGACCAGCGGGGCTCCGTACGATGGGCATGCAATGGCTTGTTCTAGACTGAGTCCGCCGACTGCTTGAACAGGTATGTTGACTGCCTGGACGACCTGTCGCAATTGATCTAACGGGCTGGGCATGCGTTCACCGCGAGCCGCGATACCTCGTCGTTCATCGTATCCAATATGGTGGATAACAAAGTCGCAGCCCAAATCTTCCAGCCATTTGGCTCCGGCGACCATATCGGGACAGATCATGTTATCGCCCATGACCTTGACCCCAAAGTCGCGTCCGGCTTTGACAACGCATCGAATCGTTTCTTCGTGAGCGCGAGCCATTACGACGACGTGGGTTGCCCCGGCTTTGGCCATCATCTCCGCTTCCAAGTAACCACCGTCCATTGTTTTAAGGTCGGCCACGATCGGCGTATGAGGGAATCGTGATCGCAAGGCCCGTATTCCATGAAGCCCTTCGGCCAAGATCAGCGGTGTGCCTGCTTCCAACCAGTCGACACCGGCTCTCATCGCCATTTCGGCTGTCTCTAATGCCTCGTCAATGTTGGTAAGATCGAGTGATATCTGAACGATTGGCTTCATAGTAAATTTGCAATCTGTTGAAAAAGGGGAGGATTGACCGTCGCGGAATAGACTAAGTCTGAGCGCGATCGAGAATTCCATCAAGCGAGGGGGCTGGTCGGATTATCCGGATTTTTCTGAGAAGTGGGGTGGTTTATTCTCTGCCACGCGGGGGGAGGGAGTAGGTAAAGTGAGAAAGCGTTTGCATCGCGGTCATGATTAGAAAACAATAGACCCAGGTGAAAATAAAGCGTGATCCGAACTCCAAGCTATCGAGAATTTTCTGTGAGCGACATTGACAGCCCTGAGGAGCAAACAAGAAACCAAAAGCTAGAACGGATACAGCGTGCTCGCAATTGGTGGTATTCAAACCCAGCGGACTTTTTTTCTAACGCCATCGCCTTTGTTTCGGAGTGGTGGAGCACGAGAGATTGGAAAAAGATCTCGATCATTATCCCCCCCTTTATTCTGCTGTTCTGCTTGGGGAGCTTAGTGCTCGCTGGCAAGCTAATGCAGAGCACCACTTTGATGGGATGGTATCAAAGCCAAGCCGTCAAGATCATCGATGAAATCGTAGCAGCACGCAATGAGTCCAAGGAACCGACGGCTGAGCAGATGGCTAAAGCGGATCTGATGTTAAGTCGCATTCTTCAATTGGGAGAGGGGGATCTGCCGTCACGTTTTTATGTTGCGCAACAAAATATTGCGATTGGTCGAATGGATGTCGCGAGAGGGATCGTTAGCCAGATCGCTCCCGACAATCGTCCTGGGTTGGCCGAAGCTCACGAATGGATGGCAAAGGATATTATTTCCCGAGCGACTCGGGGTGAGCAAGTATCGCCAGCCATTTTGCGTCACCATCTACAAAACTCGCTAGAGAAATTGGAACTGAATTTCGAACCAGCACTTTATGAGATCTACGCCTCGATGCTGGATAGTGATAAACGATTCAGTGAAGCAGCTAGAATGTTGGCCAAGGCAGGTAGCATTGACCCCATCTATCATTTAAAAATGGTGGACTATTTGGTGAAGAAGAAACTCACCAACCAAGCCAAGGGCAGTGCTGACGAGTTAGTCGCTAAATCGGAGGCTTCTATCGCCGATCCCAAGAGCAAACCTGAAGATGTAGCGAGGGATGTAATCCTGGCTGCGCAAGCTTATTCGATGACGGATCGAATCGATGAGTCCATCAAGTTTCTTGAGAAGCATCAGCCTAGTGATATCAACGTAGCGGATTGGCGTAGAACTTACTCCGAGAACTTTCGAATGAAGTTTAGAAAGAGTCTCGTTCGATCCAACAATCAGATGCAGGTTAACTTGAACTTTCTGAATGTGGCCATCAAAGCAGACCCGACCAACATCGCAGTTCAATCCGAATTGCAAATTCTCAATGAGATTGGAATCGCTTCGACCCCTGAGCAACGCAAGGCTCTCGTGAATCTGATCGCACAGCAAGGCAGTTCTCTCGTGCCGAAAATTGTACTGGCTGAATCGGCTTTGGTTGAAGGCAGATTCGACGAAGCCATAACGTATTATGAGCTTGTCTTGGCAGAGGTTCCGGAGTTCACCATCGGGTTAAACAACATGGCAGCGTTACTGGCCAAGAAAAATCCACCGAATTTCGAAAAAGCCCGCGAGCTTATTGATAAGGCTATCGCGATGTCACCAAACATTGCAGAAATCAGGGATACCAAAGGGGACATAGAGGTTCAAACCAGTAACAACGACCTCGCGGCAACGGAGTACCTCAAAGCGTTAGAGTTAGCACCAGCCCGACTAACAACTCGCGAGAAGCTGATCAAGCTGTATGAATCGATTGGTAATGAACCAGAAGCAACGAAACAGCGAGAAATTTTGCAAAAGGTGAAAGACGAGCTCGCTCGAATTCAGGCCCAAAAAGAAAAAGCCATCGCTGACGAAAAGGCTGCTGAACAAAATAGCGTCCCCCAAAAATCGGAAAACCAAGATGCAGCCACGGAAACAAACAATCCGAGCACCGAGGGAAATCCCAACGCTGAATCGCCAGCCGCAGTATCGCCTGCCTCAGGATCGCAATCCGCAGAATCGCCAGCCAAATAGCGCAGCGAAATGTTGTAGATCTGTCACACTTTCGCGCGTCTTAATGTCGCGCTCTTGCGACCGCTCGTGTTACGTTAGCGAGTCGAGTGGTGAGGACGTTTTTCGATGTTCTCAAGGTTTTTGAGCTTCTAGAGATCTTGTGTGACAAACAGACTCGTTGGCACGCTTGTTGCCCTAAGTTCTTCGTTATACGACTCGATAACGTAAGGACAGGCTATGAAACTATTAATCACGACAGACGGTTCCAAGAACGCAGAGAATGCGGCTCAGCTAGTTGCGAGGTTACCTCATGATGAGCAGCTTCATATCACCATCTTGTATGCGAACAATCTCATCGATTTTCATGGTGTTCAAACAGCTGCCGAAGTTCTTCAGCAGTGCCAAGAAGAGGATCGAAAACGCGGTGCAGATTCTTGTTTAAAAATCGCCAAGATGTTCGAGGGAAGCAACGCCACGGTAACATCCAAAGTCGTTGAGGGTCATCCGAGCGTTACCATCGTCCAACAAGCGGAAGAGTTGGGTGTGGACTTGGTGGTTATGGGTGCGGTGGGACTTTCTCGACTTGAACGAATCGTGCTGGGCAGTACGAGCGACTTTGTGGCAACGCACGCGCCGTGTTCGGTGCTGGTCGTTAGACCGCAATTAACGGAGGAGCTAAAGCTTCATGAACCTCGTGTTTGTATTGCTTATGACAATTCAGAACCGTGCCGAGCGGCGATCGATGGCTTCTCGCACTTTGCTTGGGTAAAGAAGACTGCGATTGATCTGCTAAGCATCATTCCCACACCGTTCATTTATTCCGATATTCCGATTCAGATTGATCGGACTGCTAGTCAGCAAAGCGCTCTGGCTCAATTGGACTCCGGAGCCGAGTTGTGTGCGAAAATCTCGCCCAAGGTGAAAACCCACTTGATCGAGTCCGACTATGTTGGGGACGGCATCGTTAAATTCGCAGGGGATAACTCTTTGGACATGGTGGTTTTGGGAGACACCGGGCGAGGGCTTTTTGGGCGTTTCTTTCTAGGTAGCGTTTCACGATACGTGCTTAGGCATGCAGAGTGTTCGGTTTGGATCGGGCGACTAAAGAAGGGGCGTTAATAGAAGCCTAATCCGAGATTTCGTAAGGCCGACTGACCGAGCTCGCCTGTAAACCCTGGATTATTCAAGGTTTACGCGGGTTTTGCGTGGGTGGTAAGAACGGACCGATAGCACAAATCCACAATCCGGAGGGGGGCTCAAAACCGGATGTGGACAGCGAGCTAGACTATAGCGTATCCGTATTCCCAAGTTACCTCGGAAGACTATGTGGCGACGATGTCAAAATCGATCTGGCCTGACGGTGAAGTAACCGCAGAACTATTAATTAACGTTAAGGAGGGGGCTCCTCAAGCGGTCGACCATCTCATGGATCGCCACAGGGAGTCGCTGCGCCGCATGATCCAGTTGAGGCTCGATCAGCGTTTAAATCAGCGCATGGACGTGAGTGACGTGATCCAAGATGTGTTGATCGAAGCCAATCGCAGGCTTCGCGAGTACCTCGAAAACCCCGTGATGCCATTTCATCTTTGGATTCGGCAGATTGCTAAAGACCGAATCATCGACGCCCACCGTCGCCATAGAGTGTCGGCAAAGCGTAGCGTTGATCGAGAGCAACCTCAGCCCGGCAAAGGTCCCCCCGATCAGTCGACGATCGAGTTAGCCAATCAATTTAGGGACGGTGCCCTGACCCCCGCCGCCGCAGCGACACAAAAAGAGCTCGCTCAGCAAGTTGAGGCGGCTGTTCATCTCCTCAAAGAAAAGGATCGCGAGATCATTCTCATGAGGCATTACGAGCAGCTTGATAACCAAGAGATTGCTCAGGTTTTAGGATTAACCGAACCGGCTGCGAGTATGCGTTATCTTCGTGCTTTGAAGCGATTGCGAGGTATCATGGAAACGCTGCCTCCGCTACAAGGTTATTTGCCAGAATAGATTTCTATGAATCCTTTTCCATCAGCCGACGAGGACGAAGATGATGATGATGTCGAGTCGACCGAAATCGATGAGCGATTAGCGTCGCTCGTTGCCGGTTTGGCTGATCGACATCAAAAGGGTGACTCGATCGATATCGTTGAAGAATGTCGACGTTATCCCGAATTTGCAGCTGAGCTCAAATCGCTTTGGGGCACAATCGTTGTCACGGAGGCTGTTGGGGCTGTCGAAGCGAGCGCGATAAAGCTTGGTCGAGATCCCGGTTCGGGGGCTTGGCAGTTGCCGCTACCTTATCAGTTTGGCGACTTTGAACTTCAAGATTTGCTAGGGCGTGGCGGTATGGGTATCGTCTACCGAGCCCGTCAAATCAGTTTGGACCGTGAAGTAGCTATCAAAATGATCCTAAAGGATCAGTTAGCATCGCAGCAAGATCGGCAGCGATTTTTTGCAGAAGCCCGCGCGACGGCCAAGCTAGAGCATCCAGGAATCGTTCCTGTTTATGATGTCGGGGAGATTGATGGACGTCCGTACTTCGTGATGAAGTTCATTAAGGGGAAAACGCTCTATGAGATCATTCAAGATGGTGAGTTAACACCGCGAACCGCAGCTCGCTACTTGGAGCAAATCAGTCGTGCCGTACAATTCGCGCACGATCGCGGAATCGTTCATCGAGACATTAAGCCTTCCAATATTCTGATCGATGAGTCAGGCCATGCGAGATTGACTGACTTTGGCTTAGCTAAGTTCAGTGACTCGGTTGATTCGTTGACCAAAACGGGAGTTGTACTGGGTACACCGACTTACATGAGTCCGGAGCAAGCGAGCGGTCGCATGGGACCGATTGGTCCCGCATCCGATGTCTATTCGCTCGGCGCCGTTCTATATCATGCGATAACCGGACAGCCTCCGTTCGTGGGAAAGAACCCGGTTGATTTGGTCTTTAAGATACTGGAGCAGGATCCTCCGCCGCCGCGAGTTTTGGCACCTAAGCTAGATCGCGACCTTGAGATGATTGCCGTACGAGCCTTGCAGAAGCCTAAAGATCTACGATACCTATCAGCAGGGACCATGGGGGATGATCTGTTAGCCTATCTTAGAGACGAACCCATATCGGCTCGGTCTGGTCAGTTCGCTCACATTCTGGCTAGGTATTTTCGAGAGACGCATCACGCTCCCGTTTTGGAGAACTGGGGATTGCTTTGGATGTGGCACTCGCTCGTTCTGATTTTGGTGTGTGTGCTAACCGAGATACTTCAGTGGAATAATGTAAACCGGTGGTCCTATCCACTGTTGTGGACTGTGGGTTTGGGAGCGTGGGCCGGCGTGTTTTGGGCGTTGCGGAGACGAATGGGACCCGTGACCTTTGTGGAGCGGCAGATCGCCCACGTTTGGGGAGCAAGCATGCTGGCGATTGCATCGATGTTTCCGATCGAGTGGGCACTGGATCTGGAACCGTTGCAATTAACACCTCTGTTAGGAGTGATCAGCGGCATGGTGTTTCTGATTAAGGCCGGCATACTGAGTGGTGCGTTTTACATTCAAGCAGTTTGCTTGTTCGCGACCACTGGATTTATGTTGGCGTATCCCTTAGTGGCACACTTGATCTTTGGAGCGGTGGCGGCCCTTTCGTTCTTTATACCTGGGCTCAAGTATTACAAGCAAAGTCTCGTCAACAGTGAAACTACGACTGGGTAGTCCCTTTTCGTTAGATCGAAAAGGGACGCTTTCGACAGAGATAAGCCCGCGACCGGGGTGAGATGGCAAGACGATTATGTCCCAATCTTTTGCGGTGACCGATTCGGCTTATCGGTTTGCTCCATATCGAGCCTGAACTGCCCAACCAATTGTTGCAAACGATCTGCCAGATCGGTTAGCTCGACGCCCGATTGTTGACTTTGCGCTGCGCCTGCGGCCGTCTCGGTCAATACGCTATCGACTTTGGCTATGCTCTCGGTGATTTCCGTGCTGGCGATAGCAGACTCAGAGATGCTCTTGGAAATCGACTCGGCAACGGACACCGTATCGGTAATTCGACCAACGATTTGCCCGGTTGTTTCTGACTGATTCTCCACAGACTCCGCAATCTTTCGACTGTAGTCATTGACCCGCTTGATGACGCCAGCGATCGAACCAATAATCCTGACAGTGTCGTCCGTAGATGCCTGCATGGCTTGAATCCTATTCCGGATTCCATCAGTTGCCTGGGCAGTTTGCTTCGCCAGCTCTTTCACTTCTCCAGCAACAACCGAAAATCCTTTTCCAGCTTCTCCAGCCCGGGCTGCTTCGATGGTTGCATTCAGAGCAAGGAGATTGGTTTGCTCTGCGATGTCCTGAATCACTTCGACTACCTTTCCAATCTGCAATGCCGAATCTCCAAGATTAGCGATACGGCCGTTGCTTTCCTGCACAAGCAGTTCAGCTTCACCCGCCACCAACGCACTTTGTTCTGCATTGGTTGCAATCAGACGAATCGTCTCCCTCATCTCATTGAGAGAACTCGAAACCTCGGTGATGTTATGTGTTAAATGGGACGTATCCGAGGCCAGATTTTTCATTCCAACACTCAGTTGCTCTGCGGCCGATGCAACCATGGTCGACTGCTGCTTGGATACTCTAGATCCGTCTGCCAACTCATTAGAAGTTTGACTCAATCGGTGACTCGATGTATTCAATACGGAAGCTCCGTGAGCAATCTCAGATACGATACTATGGACTTTGTGCGTAAACCTATTGAACCAACGCGCCATTTCGCCCAACTCGTCTTCTCGCGAGTCGTCCAAACGTTTGGTCAAGTCTCCGTCTCCCTCAGCGATATCTTTCAATGTTGTGATGGTGTTTCGAATCGGATTCGCAACGCCTCGACCGATCACCCAAGCCACAAACAACAAAGACGGGATGACGACGCAAGCAGAGATTAAACTGCCTTTCCATATAGCACCGCTAACCCGTGCGTCTGCCGACGCCATAGATTGGATCACTTCGTAAGCTCCGTGCAAGTCGCCGACATTGGCGTTTTCCATGGAATGCCCGGTTGGGTCCATGCCCTGGTTATTCCCCCAAATAGCGAGGCTTGTAGATGGGTTTCCGTGGCATAACATGCAGTCTTGAGTCAACCGAACGGGTTTAAAGTACCGCAATGCGTTTTTTTCGGAATCGAACGCCGAATAATCGGAAAGCTTTGAGTCAGCCTCAAAAGCCTTTAGGGCCTGGGATTCAATTTCGTCTGGCGTGTTTGACGAGTTTCGGGGATCAAAGCGAGGAGTCTTGAATTCGTAACCACCCTCGCTGGCATATTCACGAACCGCATCCCACGCTGACACGATTGGAACAGCCGCTAGAACTTTATCGGTTTGGCCATCGCTCGACCATTGTCGCATGGCCTCTGTGCTAAACAGACCCTTGCGCCATTTCTCTTCCATTCCCTCGCGTACCGCCTCGGCCATCGCGATCACACGTTTGGCATCACTGACAGTATCCTCTTTAGCTGTTGTTCTAACCTGTTGAACGAACATACATGTGAACGAAACCGTCAACAGTGCCGCTTGTAGTACAACGCAACTTACGATTCGGCTTCTAACGCTGAGTCTTCCGAAAAACCCAAACATCGTGGGGGCCCTTTACTGTGTCTCGAAATGGAAAAGATATTTACCACATGGACGATTTGAACGAATTGTTGCTTGCAAAAACGTTCAATCCGTTCAATTTTAAAGCAAAGGAGTGTCAATCGCGTTTAATTTGTTCCGATGGTATTGATTATCCGGTATAGGGGGCAAAAAAATTTTTTTAGGTTTTGCCAGTCGAAAACTAAAGTGTCGGCTCTGATAGCGAACCTGTAAGACGACGGAGCCGATCACGCAATGAAAGGGGGCGAAACGCTATTTGGCAAAGCATTGCCGAGAACTAGTGCCACAACTTGGAGATAACCTTGATTGGAGAACCGCCGAAATCCTAACCCGCAGCGTGAGCGAGGGATTTAAGGTTTAAGGTTTAAGGTTTAAGGAGATAACCTTGATTGGAGAACCGCCGAAATCCTAACCCGCAGCGTGAGCGAGGGATTTAAGGTTTAAGGTTTAAGGTTTAAGGTTTAAGGTTTAAGGCTTAAGGCTTAAGGCTTAAGGCTTAAGATTGGATTTCCGTGTCGCCGATCTCACCAAAAGATCGGATTGCGTTCTGTCTTTGTCTTGCCAATCTTCAATCATCAGTCGCCAATCCAAAATCTTATGCGTCGGGTTATGATCGACATCATCTCCAAGTTGCGGCACTAGGCCAAAACAAGACTGAAAACGACGCAACAGGTCAACTCTCATAAGCGAGACAGAAATGGCGAGTATCATCCATGACGCTCGGTGGGTAACGTAGCTAATGAGGATTAGCTTTTCAGCTTCGACCACCGGGGCTGAATAATTTGTAGTGCTTCCTTGTGAACTCGACCGTTGGTCGCGCAGATGCTGCTCCCCGTGGACACCGGCAATGGAGCACCATCACAATCGGTGCATCGGCCACCAGCCTCGTGAACAAATAGTTGCCCCGCAGCGTAATCCCATGGGCTGAGCCGGTATTCGAAAAACAGACCGAACAAGCCACATCCGACGTGGCACAGGTCCAATGCAGCAGCACCAAAGCGTCGCATGCCGTGAACATTGGCACCGAATAGATCCCCGATTGTGTCGAGGGTCGTTCGCATCATTAAACCGCGATCGTAGTAAAACCCGCACGCTATAACTATCTCATCGAGACGTGTGGCGTCGGATACGTATTGCCTTATTGTGCCTTTCCATGCTCCCTGGCCTGCAACAGCCGTAAAGAGCTCGTTTGAAACTGGATTATAAACGATTCCGACGAGAGGCTTTCTATGGTGGTAGTATGCGATGGATACGGCAAAGTGAGGAATGCCATGCAGAAAATTATTGGTGCCATCCAGTGGATCAATAACCCATAGATGCTCTGCATCATCTGCAACAGGCAGATTCGATTCCTCTGCCAATATGGTGTGATCAGGAAACTGATCGCGAACGGTGCTGATTATGGCCGCTTCGGCAGCCAAGTCGGCTTCGGAGGCAAAGTTTGCGATTCCCTTTTTCTGAACCGCTATCTTGGTCCCGAATCGCGACATCAATTCGTGAGAGGCACGACGAGTTGCTTCCAAGGCGACTTGGTACTCAAGCACAGAAAAATCTGGTGCAACGAACATAGCAGTCCCGTCTAAAAATAAAGTCCCATTTAACTGTTCATGGCAGCTACCGATTTTGCCCACGCCACCGGGGCGAATAGCAATACCGGTGCCCATGCTCCGGCTGATGCAGTCAACAATGTCTCATGTGCACCCAAGGTTCGCAATCCGAAAGTGACTGCGTAGAATATCGCAAAGATGATCAGGCATGACGTCACCATTCGAACGAGATTCCGATTGAGGCCCGTTAGGATAAAGGGGAGCCCAATGAGAATCTGCGTAAAATCGAGGAGTGGTTGAACGAATCGGGAGTGCAATGTGACTTTGAGTTCCGGACCATGATAGTAGCTTTGATTGCGCAAATCGGATATCAATTCCGCAGTCGACGCATACTGTAGACCTTGCCCACCAGAGATTAAGTCAAAGTCTAGGGCGCTGGTTATAAAACATTGATTTGGCTGCAACCACTTTTGATCCGCAGGGAGCATAAGATAGTATCGCTCATCCTGCATGAGCGACCCGGTAAGGGACAACGGTTCAGAGGGCTTGAAATTGGTAACGAGAAACCCAGGGGCATGTTCATTGTTGGCGTCTAAGAACTGAGCCACTTCCCCCTCGATTTGTCGGGTTTGGTGTGCGATGGGCCCTGTAAATTTGAAAACTGGGTTCACGATGGAACGGTTGTTTTTCAGGAGTTGTTTGCCAACCACGATGAACCCTTGGTCAACATCCTCGGTTGGCCGAAGTGACTCATTGCGTTCACCAATAAGATCGCGAGGGCGTTTGCTCAAGATTTCCGAAAATTGTGGGATGGCCGTTTCTCTCAACACGGCAGATACGATGATAAGCAGAGCGGATGCATACAACAGAGGAACGACGATCCGTTTCTTGCTTATCCCAGCAGCCAGAATGGCCGTAAGCTCGTGAGTTCGTTGCAGCCAGGCGACCACGAACATAATGGCCAACAGAGTGATAAGCCCGCACATCCGATCGAATATGCTTAGCATTTGAGGACCGAAATAGATGACCAGCCCCTTAACAAAACCTCCTTGGGCTTTGCCAAACATCACGAACTCGTCGATGTTCGTGAATAGCTGAACGACTATAAGCAGTCCTGAGAGCGTCAGGAGACAAACGATGAAGACACGGAGGTACAAAACGAGTACGTACCGATCAATTTGCGTCATCGGGAGTCCCTAGTCTCGGCAATGGAAATTGACCACTGCATGGGCTACTTTCCAAGAGCATATCCGCTGTACAAGGATTTCGCCTCGAGCTTTGGAACTGCAATCGGTAAAGGAATAAGATCAAACGCCACACTCAGCTTTCGAAACAACTCGAGCTGCTCCTCGCGTGTCCCCTTGGCCAGTTCAGGGATGCGATTCTGCGGTACCACTTCGTCCACTAGCATTCGCGGTGTTTGCGTTAAGCCAAATTTGGATTGCGTTACTCGGTCGGTTCCCTTGAATTTATCGACGACCCGCTGGATGGCAGGATCGTACTGGAACGATTTATCAGGTTGTTCTTTGCCGAGGTTATCAAATCCACCTATGGTCACAATGCTCTCTTGCCGATTGTGAAATTGATACGCTTCGTAGCCAGCATCTCGCAAAACTTTAGTAACCAAGTAAGCTTGCTCCGCAGCCGCTTCCAGGTCCGAGTCTTCTTCATTGAGCTCTGCAGATCGTCCCCACGAGACGTAAGCGGTCTTACCTTTGAGTGTCAGGACCCGCACGGTAAAGTTGCTTTTGCAATTGAGTAGGTTGTGTTCTTTGAGAACAGGTTGTTGATTGAGGTCCTTGACGAACTTATCAACTGTTGGTGACTTGAAGTACTCAGCAGGCAAGAGTGGATTGCGAACCAAAAACGCTTTGGACATGGGACCTGGATCTTTGATCTTGGTCTCCTCTTTTCGAACAACCAGTTTCTCTAACCACTTGCGATAATCACCGGCAGCAACCTTGGATTCATCACCAGCGGAACTAGCACTGCCACCTTGGTTGTAAAACTTTGGTTTGATCGTGCGAACATAATTCAAGGTCCGTTCGATATCATCCCCTTCGATGGAATCGAAATCCCCTACCAGCACGGCGCAGCTTTCGATGACACGATCATCTTGATACTTCATTTTCTTCTGCTCACCCTGGGGGGTAAAGCCAACACCGGCTACCGTCTGGGTGTAGTCAAACATCTTAGGAAGACAGTAGGCTTTGAGTCGGAACTCCTCTCGCAACTCCGCTGCGAGCTGCACTGCTTTCCGCTTAGCCCCTTCTCCCTCAAAGCTAGCCGCGAGCACCATCCACGGGCCATGCTCGGTCTTGAGAAGCAACTCAGCGCTGCTTTTGGGACGCTGCCCCAAGGCCCCCGAGTTTATCGAAAGGGCACAGAGCATAGCCAATCCGAATGAGACCAATCTGAATGATTTGTATTGCCGCAACATAAATTATCCTTTGCCGTTCAATTCCTTGACGTTTCGTTGGAAAATTCTTGATGAAACCTCCGGGACCCACAGTTAATAGCAAGAATCGGCTTCTGATGGCCAGAGCATTTTGGTAGAGCAAACCACTATTGCTAGCATCCATGATGGCTGACATACCCCCCAGGAAAGGGGAATGTTTTGTTGAAAATATCACATTCCTCAGTCTTAAAACAACAATGGCAAAATTTTATCGAAACCAGTTAAGAAAATACAAGGATGAACACGAAACAACCGACTGCGATGCCACTGCGCCCTCTTCTGCCCCCCTAGAGATAGCATTGCGAGGACTAGCCCCACCAACACAAGGTCTTCTATCGATATAATTCGCCAAAGAACCGTCGCAATATGCCTGTCCAAATCAAACCATCTCAGGGATCAACCGAGCAGTGTCCCTCTCAGCGTGCCCTTCAAATCATAGACGAACTAACATTGGCAGTTCGTTCCGCAATCGCCGAGATTCGTGATATCAATGAAAACGCCAAACTGCTGACGCTGAATGCGAGAATTGAAGCAGCGAGGGCAGGGGAGGCGGGGGCCGCCTTTGGCGTCGTGGCCCAGGAAATGCAAGGGTTGTCTGCAAAGACGGCTTCTGTGGCTAACGGCATGGAGAATTCGACCGCATCGATCAAAGATCTGGTAAGTATCATCGGCGATAACGCTCGGGGGACTCGGTTAGCTGACGTTGCATTGACGAACATTGATTTGGTCGATCGCAATTTATATGAGCGGACATGTGACGTGCGATGGTGGGCCACTGATTCGGCATTGGTCCATGCGCTTACTACACGTGACGAATCTGATGCGAAACATGCTTCAGCTAGAATGCGGGTGATTCTCAATGCCTATACCGTTTACTACGATTTAGTGCTTTGTGATTCTACCGGAAACGTTATCGCTAACGGCAGACCTGATCGGTTTAGCGTAATCGGTAGATCCGAAAGAGAATCGGATTGGTTCCGACAAGCGATCGCTTTAAGGACTGGTGACGAATTCGTTTGCCAAGGTCCATTCCGCTGCCCGCTTGTGAACGCCCAATCGTCCCTCATCTACGCAACAGCAGTACGTGCGAACGGTGAAACAACCGAGCGGGCAATCGGAGTCCTAGCCGTGGTCTTTAACTGGTCATCTCTTTCGCAAGCGATTTTGGATGGTGGGACCTGGGACAATTCCTGTCGCCGCATGTTCGTTAATGACGCTGGTCACGTGCTCGCTGCATCGAACAATGTCCCAAGCGATTACACATTTCCTGCTCGCAAATATGCTGATCTTTGGGCCAAGAGCAAAGGCTACTTTATTGAGAAAGTCGACGGCAAGAATGTTTGCATAGCTCAAGCTAAATCACCTGGCTTTGAGACTTATGCTACAGGTTGGAGATCGGTGATTATTCAAGGACCATAACAATGCGGCTGCATTGATAGGACGCAACTGCGCCGATAGGGCGTTAGCTTTACAAATGCATGCCGACAAAGCCGCCGGACTCCTGAATAGATCGCTCTAACATGGCGCGTCGCTTTCGGGTTTGCTCAGAATCACCCGCGCCAATGTAGCGATCGAACTCGACAACTACGGCGTGACGAACGGTCTCTATGAACCAGTTGACAACATGCTGCTCGAGCCATGGACAAGTCTCACTATCCAGTGTGACTGTTAAATCGGCATGTTTGGTTCGCTCGTCCTTTTCATCTGTGAAAACGACCCCTTCAAATTTGAACGAGATCATTCCGTGTGCAGGGTCGTTGGTTACGAAAAACTTACACGCAGCGTTATGCAAAAAGTCGATGGCCGCTTTGATTCGATCATACTTAGCGACCAAACCAGGTGATGCGTCGATCGGCGGGTCCAAACGAACCAGACTCCTCAGGGGGATACAGTCAAACGAGATATCGACATATCGTTCCATGAGGTTTGGTGCTGGTTTCTGGTGATGTTTGGCGTAATAGTTTGTTGATTAGGAATCGGTGTTAAACGCAGCGGCGAGTAGGTCTTGTTCTTCCAAAGCATGCGCTTTGGCGGAACCGGTCGACGGGCTCGCTGATTCTGCACGCGAAATTCGTCGCAACTTGAATCTGGTGTCAATTGTGTCTCCCCAATTGATCTTCACGAATTGCCACGCTCCCATATTGCTTGGCTCGTCTTGATACCAATACACAGGGGTTCCATCGGCATACTCGGCGAGAGTTTCCATAATCTTGGCCGGATCGAGCGGATAGAATTGCTCGATACGAACTAGCGCTACATCATTTCGCTGAAGCTTGGTGCGTTCTTGCAGAAGATCGTAATACGCCTTGCCACTAGAGAGAATTACACGCGATGTCGGTGTTCCCGCTGGTCGATTGTCTGGAATAATCTTTTGGAAGCTGCCGCTCTCAATCTCGTCTAAAGTTGAAACGCATTGCTTGTTTCGCAACAAACTCTTTGGAGTCATCACGATTAACGGCTTGCTCCATTTCGACTTAACTTGACGTCGCAATAGGTGAAAATACTGAGCTGGTGTCGACGGCTGAGCCACAATCACATTGTGCTCGGCGGTCATTAGCAGGAATCGCTCCAGACGCGCACTGCAGTGCTCAGGTCCTTGTCCCTCAAAGCCGTGCGGCAACAACATGACTAAACGACTTAGTCGCTTCCACTTGTCTTCCGCACTGGCGATGAACTGATCGATCACGCATTGAGCCACATTGGAGAAGTCTCCAAACTGGGCTTCCCATGCAATCAAACCTTCAGGGCAATCGAGACTATAGCCATACTCGAAACCCAAAACGGCTGCTTCGGATAATGGGCTATTTACGATCTCAATCTTGGCCTGATTCGGAGAGAGGTTTGCAAGCGGCATGTACTTTCGATTGTCCTTCTCATCATGAAGCACGGAGTGCCGATGAGAGAATGTACCACGTTCACAATCTTGACCAGTTAGTCGAACCGGATGCCCCTCGGTAACCAAAGAAGCAAACGCGATGGACTCAGCTGAAGCCCAGTCCAAACTGGAGTTGCCAGCTGCTGCGGTTCGACGATCTTCTAAGATACGAAGGATCTTTTTGTGTGGTTGGAAATCGGCTGGTACAGAACAGGCTTTGCTCAACAGATCGGCAGCAACCGACTTGGCGATCCCGGTAGTGATTTTTTCGTCAATCGGTTCAGGTCCACCAAAGTAACCTGACCAAATGCCAGTCAGCGACGTGAGGTCGTGTACAAACGGCTCAGTCTTGGCTAGTTCAAACTCCTTGGACAATCGATTGTGCCTTACCTCGGCTATGGAATCAGCCTCCTGCCTGGTCAATTCATTTAGACTCAGCAAGTGTTCCAAGTAGCTTTCGCGAACTGGTTTCTTGGCGTCGATGGCTGCGTACATCAACGGTTGGGTGAATCGTGGCTCATCACCTTCGTTGTGCCCGAGACGGCGATAAGCATACATGTCGATGACGACATCTTTCTCAAACTCATTTCGGAAATCCATGGCCAAGTTCACCACTTGGGCAACCGCTTCCGGATCTTCACCGTTTACGTGGAAGATTGGGATTTGCAACATCTTAGCAATATCGCTGGCATAGGTGCTGCTTCGGGATTCCTCTGGTTCCGTTGTAAAACCAATCTGATTGTTCAACACGATATGGAGCGTTCCGCCGGTTCGGTAACCTGGCAGTTCGCTCAAGTTCAATGTTTCTTGAACAACCCCTTCGCCGATAAACGCAGCATCACCATGAATCAAAACGGTCATGTGTTCGTTGCGAGTGATGTCACCCGAACGATCTTGCTTGGCTCGACAACGCCCCAAGGCCACGGGATTAACAAACTCGAGGTGGCTCGGATTAAAGCAAAGAGAGATATGAATGGTCTGGCCAGTGCTGGTCGTCCAATCACTGCTGTATCCCATGTGATACTTAACATCGCCACCTCCACGGAACATCTCGGGCTTGGGATCGTCAAACGACCAGAAGATGCTCTGAGGTCGCTTGCCCATAATGTTGGCCAACACATTCAAACGGCCTCGGTGGGCCATGGCCAAGACCAACCCTTTGATGCCGTGCTGACCAGCCTTTTCTAAAGCTCGATCTAGAAGCGGAATAAGGCTCTCTGCTCCCTCAAGCGAGAATGTTTTGGCTGTCGCATATTTCTTGCGAACAAACTCTTCAAAGATCGTCGCGTCCGCCAGCTTGGTGTAAATTCGCGTTTGCACCTCGCGAGATAGCGCGAGCCTGTTTTCAGTCGACTCCATACGACGCTGCAACCAGTCCCGTATGTTCCGGTTATCGACGTGCATAAACTGTGCACCGATGCTGCGGCAGTAAGTGGTTCGCAGCTTTTCAATAATGTCGCCAACCGTCCGACCGTTTGCGTGCTCAATGGTGGGCGATGTAAAGGGACGACGCATGTCCTCCTCGGTCAGCCCATGCGACTGAGGATCCAACTCAGGTGGCCCCTTTCGGTTTAGACCCAATGGATCAATCTTTGCCATCAAGTGCCCGCGCACTCGATATTCGCGAACCAATTGGTCCACGCGCTCTTGCATGCGAGCTAGCCAAAGAGCATCCGGAGCATCTCCACCAGTCGCCACCGATCCGTTGGTAGGCTCTTGGTAAAGTGATTCCGATTGAGAGGCGAGGGAGAATTCTTCAAAGTACTTTCGCCATACGTCGGACACGCTGCTGGGGTCTTGGATGTAGCGGACGTATAAGTCGTCGATGTAATCGAGACTGTATGTGTTCATTTGAGGTTACTTTTCGAAAAAAACAATT
>JALOQS010000382.1 GCA_025459355.1 Pirellula sp. | reverse complement strand
AGCTCTCTCCTGTAGGACGTCGGTCTCGATCCCCCGACATGGGTCTTCTTTACCTAGAAGTGAGAAAGCGAAATGCGTGCCAACTGTGCAAAGTTCTCCGTTTCTCAAGGAATTCCGAGATTGGAATGAAAAACTCCCACTAGAACTTGTGGCAGCTCGCCGCAAATGTGCCGTCGTCTGTGCCCATTCGACACATAGGATGCATGAATCGAAACAACTTTGAAGAAATGGTGCCAATTTCTCAAAGGAACAGGCGAATTCGACACACGTTGTTGGTGTCGCATAGCGCTGTTGCAATTTATAATCGACCGTGCGGTATCGATTCGAATCGATCTAAGATTACACCTTTGCTCCTGTCGTATTTCCTAGTGTTGACTACTACTCAATGGACTGTCGTCGTATTGGCGGCGCAAGAAAAAAGAACCGAAGATCGGCCAGCTTTGGGGCAATTGCTAGAAAAGTACTGGCGTCCACTCTACTTTTACGCGAGGCAACGCGGTCTTTCTGCGACCGATGCTGAGGATGCGACTCAGGACTTTATGAGAGAATTGATCGAGGGAGAGATCCTGTCCTCGGCCGATCCTGCGAAAGGTCGTTTCAGGAACTATCTGCTCACAATATGGAAGCGATTTCTCATTGATAGGAATCGAGGCGAAACGAGGCTTAAGCGAGGAGGAGGAGAGGTCGTTACCTCAATCTTTTGCGCCGCCGGGGAGAGGGACTTCTTAGAATGCTCGGCTTACACCCCCAGAAATCGAGCCCCCGAAGAGCTTTTCGAAGAAGAATGGGCCAGTTCTATTGTGAGGGAGGCGTTCTCGACGCTGGAATCGGAGTACGCCAAGAGCAACCGTTCCAAGATTTTTCATGGCCTTGCGGCTTACGTCACCAAGCCAGTGAACAGCGACACTTATGCGACGATTGCCATGCAAAACGATATGACCGTTGGGGCAGCCAAGGTCGCGTTGCATCGACTGAGGCAGCGGTTTGCTGACGTTTTGCGACAATTGGTCGAGGAAACTTTGGACGATCCGAGCGACCTAGAGGGGGAGATCCGAAATCTCTTGCGATTCATCTCGGGGGGAAAATAAATCGAAACAGTTTTTCCTCCGAGCCTGTAACTCTTCCCATTTTGCGTCGAATCTATTCTTGTAAGTTTGTTTTTCCGATTTTGTCCGATGCTTCCGTGGGTCTTGCTATGAACGTGTGTCCAGAATGCTCCGCTCCGCTTCGAGCCGATGGGATTTGCTCCAAGTGCCTCCTTAAACTCGCTTTGGAGTATCGGCAATCCTCATCGAGCCCCATGGATGCCGGCAGTCTTCAGCAGTTAAACTCACAGTTTCCCCATTTGAGCATCCTTCGCATGGTTGGTCGTGGTGGGATGGGTACCATTTACCACGCTCGACAAACCTCGCTCGATCGCGACGTTGCCCTCAAAATCATCGACCGTTCGATTTCCAATGACTCCACGTTTCTTGACCGATTCGAGCGAGAGGCCAAGGCGTTAGCAAAGCTAAGTCATCCTAACATCGTGTCTGTTTTCGACTACGGTCATACGAGTGATGGGTTAGCTTACTTCTTGATGGAGTTCATTCACGGACTCAACTTGAGAGAAGCGATGCAGAGCATGCCCATCGAGTTGGCTCATTCGATAGAGATCATTCGCTCTGTAGCCGATGCGCTCAACTACGCCCATTCGAAAGGAGTCGTTCATCGAGACATTAAGCCAGAAAACATTCTTTTGAGCGATGACGGACGGATCAAGTTAGCGGACTTTGGTATCGCCAAAATCAACAACGCTGTATCCGAGAAAAAAATCACGGTGACTCGCCAAGTTCTCGGAACCGTTCATTACTTAGCACCAGAGCAACTCGAAGCGAGCAACGAAGTAGACCATAGGGTCGACATCTACGCCTTGGGGGTCGTCTTTTATGAATTGCTAACCAAGCAGTTACCGGTCGGCAACTTTGAACCACCGAGTCATATCAATACAGCGATCAGTCGAGAACTGGACGCGGTCATTTTGAAATCGCTAAGTCGCAAGCCATCTTTGCGATTCCAAACGGTTGATGAGTTTCAGCAAGCGGTAGTGGCAGCGATTGGCAAATCCTCCTCGGTGCAGCCAAGTGTTCCTTGGGCAGCTGGACCACACGCCAATATTCCGAATCAACCTGCCATTAGCGTACCGTTTCAGTGCGAAGGGATGAATGGCTTTTCTAGGGTCCATGGGGCAGTACAAGCGAACGAGACTGGCATACGGGTTGAGTATCAAAGTCAAGATGCGTTTTTCGGCACCTGGAAATCAAAACTTCGAACGCTTGAGCTTCCTTGGAATCGACTTGTCCGTGTCGAGCTTAAGCCTGGTGTGTTCGAGAGCAAGCTACAGATCTACGGCGATACATTCAGCCTGTTTCAGGAATTCCCTGGGACAGAAGGTGGGTATTTGACCGTAAAAGTCAAAAAGCAAAATCAGGACCTTGCGGATCGATTTGTCGATCGAGTTCGACAGTACCATCCCTCGATTGTTTCTGACTTTAATCTAGGCGTTCTTAGACACATACCAACCAATCTTACGATAGCTCTTTTACTGATCCTATGCTCGTTTTTAAACAGTGGTATCGTCGCCATTTTGCAAGTTGCGGCTGTTGAGTCAGGTTTCGCCTCCAGCATCAAAGCTATGCTGTCGGTGGCAATTTCCGTTTGCATCGGGCCAGTCATTTTGATTCAGCTTTTCTCAGGAATCATTTATGCCGTGACGGGCAATTCCAAAATCGGCCAGGTGGGAGTCGTCGCATCGTTGCTACCACTCTCGCCGCTCTTCGTGTTTACATTGCCTTTCGCAAGCTGGGCGAAACAAGAGTTGGCGGGCAATTTGTCTGGCAATCTTGCCGGGGGTAGTGCTGCATCGCGGTCCAAGTATCCGAGATGGGGCGTTACCACCATGATCTTTATGAAGGAATCGAGACATGCGACGCTCGTCTCAGCGCTCGAAAGCGCTGGGGGCGTTCTCTTGGTAGTCGCGATTGTTATTTGGTTCGCAGGGGCATACCCCACCAAAATGCAATATAGAGTCGTCGGAAATGTGCATGTTGACACCATGAAGACGTTCATCGAGGAACGGCTTTACGATTGCTCAGGGGTATCAATCGATGTTGCTTCGGAACAGAGATTCACCATTGGCTGCTGGAGATTTCAAAGAACTCAAATTGCCCAGCGGCTTGCCATTACGGAAAAACCCAACCTGGTTCAATGTGTGACTTTGGAAAAAGATGCTACCGTAAAGAAATCTTCACAGGATACAGCGTCGCCAGCTGTCGAGGGAACGGCCAGCGTTTCTGATTCGGAACGCTACGTCCCAATCTTCGAGAGTG
>JALOQS010000381.1 GCA_025459355.1 Pirellula sp. | reverse complement strand
GTTACAGCTCGGGACTCGCTACACATCATGTTATCATGCCAGTAGTTCTTGGGAGTCACGTGCTATCTTGGGAAGTGCGGCCGCAGATCATGCGACGTCGAGCAGTAAGCTTGTCGAGACGGGATATCTGCCAACCGTATTGACTTTGCACACTGAGCCGATCAGAGGGCGGATTGTTTCATCGGTATGGGCCAGAAAGAAAACGACTCCGCAGGAACAATCGGCCCAGGCTAATAGAATCGCGACGATCTGTTTGGCCATGGCGGGGCTTGGCGAGTTGGATGCATTAATCGACTGCGTTCATCAACGGTGGGGCAAAACTTCATCAACGGTGGGGCAAAACGGCTCAATCGGCCTTGATAGAGCTTGCCCCGAAACTAATCGATAGTTCCGTATTGGTCGCTATGCTAAAAACAGAATCAGACAGCGAATCTCTATCGGTGATCCTTTCCATTCTTGCAAATTATCGTACCAGCGAGATATCGGAATCTGACCTGCGTTATGTAAACCTAAGGTTGCGGGATTGGAGCAACTCGTCCAAGGATGCCATCTTGTTAAACATGACTAATTACTGCTTGGCCAAGCTCGGTGAAGCTTTGCCGATCGAATCCGTTGCTCAGAATGTTCCCCCGGGAGCCAATTGGTCTTTCAATTCCGTCGGAATGCAATTCGTTAACATTCAAGTGCCGGAAAAGGTACTGGTTGGCAAAGGAGAATCGCAGCTGATTTGGACTCGAATCGGTCGACGCTATTCGATCTCATCGACAGAAGTCACCGGTGATCAATTTGCTGAGTTTTACCTGGACCTGCGATTTCAATCTTGGATCGCCGAAAACCGTCAACGTCGTTGGTGTCAGCTGGTCGAGGGTAACAAACCGCAGCATGCCGTATCATGGATCGTAGCTGTAAAGTATTGCCAATGGTTAAATGAGCGAGAAAAGATCCCTGAGCGGGAGTGGTGCTATGACAATGTATGGGGAGAGAAAGATACTAACCCCGTGCCGAAACCCGATCACCTCAAACTCAAAGGTTATCGATTGCCGACCGAAGCGGAGTGGGCGTTCGCATGTTCCGGTGGCTCGGAAGATCTATGGCACTACGGTAACAATGAAACTCACTCCAAGTATTACGAATGGAATGAGCCGCACGCAGCCAACAAAAGCCGAGAGGTCGCTACGTTGCGTCCCAATCCGTTCGGCTTATTCGATATGAGCGGGAATCTCGCGGAATGGACCGACTCCAGCTTTCAGCAAACTTTGAGGCCGTTGTTCCAGTCCTTTTTGGAAGACAGCAGAGAACCCACCAGCGAGAGGACCATGTTCTACGTTCTGGCGGGGGGTAGATTCAAGCAATCAGCACTATCATCTGTAACCAGCGCATCGACCGCCAATGCGCCGGAATACAGCTCTATCACAACAGGTTTTCGGCTCGCCCGGACCATCGAGGTCCTAGAGCAATCACCGATTAATTCGGCTGAGAAATAACTTCGATTAACGAAAGAGATACTCCGGGGGCGTTTATCCCAAAGGGATTGGTGGGCGCACGACTGATCGCTTCTTCTTCGCCAAGGTCGTCGATTGGGGGCTCGTCACACGGGTTGGTCACTCCAACGACCACTTTGTCATTTAATCGAATCACAGCGCTCGAGGAGAGTCTTGTTTTATTGCCTCGAATAAAACTAATGTAGCCGATTTGGATCGGGCTGCCCGTGGGGGGCGTATACATCATGTTGTAGACATCCGGAAACTTGTCGCTTGTTAATTTTTCCAGCTTAAAAGAGACTATCTTTTCGGCAGGCAGAATTGTCGAATCCGGCAATCGGATCTGAGTATCTTTCTCCCTGAAATCTTCGAAGCCTTTGTTGTAACGGCGAAGCTTACCCACGAGTTGTTGCGTGCTATCTTTGTACACGGAAACAGCGATCGCCTCGCTATTGCTGCGACTGACCCAACAGTTTACGAGGTTGCTTGTGGGCGCAGGTAAATTTTCTATGGTTTTATCATCTGGTGCTAAGACTGGAGTCGGACTGGGGCCAGGTCCGCCACCTGGCTGTGCAGAAACATTTGGAACAAAGGAAGCGAACACCAGGACAATCGCAGCGAACGCAGACTTAGAATACATCATCGAAATTCTCATAGGAAACATACCTCAGTGAGATGGGGGCTACAAAGCTGTTCAATCAACAGAACCGCAGAAGCGGCATTATATCTCAAGCCTCATCCTAGGATGGTCCGGTTTAAAAGACAAAACAAATAAACTGCAAACAATGCATTGAAGTTGTTGATGGGGCGAAACCGTCGAGTAATCAGGGGTTTTCGATCGTAGAACCGCTGCACGAGACGTTGACTTGATTATACTGGGCAGTGTACAAAGTTCGGAAGCTGTATGCCTGCCTAACGATTTGCTACCAATTTGCTGGAGGAATCAACTAAAACAAACCATGGCAAGAAACTCCCTCGTAATGATGTTGCTGCTGGCAATTGCCTACAGCCAAATCCTTGGGGGGATTACGTGTTGTTGTTTGGTTAGATCGATCAGCGGTCGCATCGCCATACTGAATAATGTTTCGAATTCTGAGCCAAACTCATGTGCGGTCAGCGATTCGGATGTCGCGGAAAAACCGACCAGCTTCCGTTGCCCAAAATGTGCAGCTCGGTCTAATGCTCAGACCTCAGATACTCCGGTGGTTGCCGCTAAAGATTCTTCAAAAAGCAACGGCGTTTCTGAGTTTGATGCACCTTGCTCTTGTTCCAAGTTTCATTTTGTAGGGAACGAGTGTAGCGAGCCGCCGACCCTCAAATTCAAAAATGGAGGAGCAGACTGGGTTGCACCTTTACTCCCCAGTCACTCGGCTCACATTCTGCAGGTTAGAAACCAGTACGGTTCGCCACCTCTACTTCTGCCGAGCAAACATTCTTGGCAATCTTTGGTTTGCGTCTGGAATCATTGAGTCCTGCATTTTCTGAGATTTGCTACTGCATCGTTGATTGTCTGTACCTGCGCAAGATGATTGCATCGTATTGGATCTTCTTCGTGAAGTGCTTTTCTCAGGCCATCTTTTACTGACTTGCCATTCGTCGTGTCAGCATGATGGGATTCTCGTGTCTCATCACTTGGCAGAATGGAACCCATAGCGAACTGCGATGATCGATCGAAGCATCATTCGTTCGCATAGATCATTTTGTACCGATTTTAAATTTGTTACTTCTATACCAAGGAAAACCATGATCAATCAAAAGAGCCTTTATCTTTCCCTACTGATGCTTTGCAGTTTGGGAACATACCTCGTTTCCCAGTCGCCAACAGGAGAGACGAAAGACCAACGAAGAGAAAGACTTCGCATGTCAGTCCAAGCGATATGCCCCGTAACAGGCGAATCGCTCAGCTTGGAAAGCAAACCCATTAAGCTGGTTAACCCAGAGACCAAGGAAGTTCTCTACGTTTGTTGCGAGGAATGTAGCAAAGCCAAGCCAGAGGATAAACACTTGGAGAAAATCCGAAGCCATTTCGCCAAGGCCCAGGCGCACTGTCTTGTTATGACCGACAACGAGATCTCCCCTGAGTCCAAAATCGGAATCGTTGAGGGACATGCCGTTTTCGTCTGCTGCCCACCATGCACTAAAAAGATGCAAGCATCACCAGAGAAGTTTTTGAAGAAGCTGGATGATCTCTACGAAGCCTATCTAAAGAAGTAA
>JALOQS010000380.1 GCA_025459355.1 Pirellula sp. | reverse complement strand
GATGGTCATGCAGGGGGCACAATTAGCTGCTACCTTGATGGCGGTGAACCCAACACTGATGCAGTTTGACCCCTTGTCGGTGATGCCAGGACGCAATGATAAGAAGAGCGATCTGACCAAAGGCGAGAAGCTGTTCGATAAGTAAGTTGGATTGACCTAGGAGAACATCCCAGCCCGAGGCGTGAGCAAGTAGCCTAAGTGGTCGAAATCAGACGAGCAGGATTGACGCACCTTACCTTGGGTTTGCAGCCGCATTTCCTGTTACAGGGCCCCGAGTCGGTCCAGTGCTTCTTCGGCCCATGGACTTTGTGGAGCGAGTTGTATGAACCGGAGCCAATGGAGAGCTGCTCTATCCGCTTCGCCGATTTCGTCTAAGCATCTTGCGATGTGATAATGCAAATCCGGGTAGCGGTCATCGCGATTGAGCGCCCCTTCAAAGGCCGCGATTGCCAAGTCGACTCGACCGGTTTCTGCCAAGACACACCCTAGATTGGCTCTCGCTTCAATAAAGTCTTCGTCGAGTTCGATAACGTTATAGTACCGTTCGCGAGCTGCCGAAACGTCGCCGATTCGATACAGCAATTCCGCTAGCTGAAAGCAAATCTCTGGATGGCTTCCATACCTGGCTAAGATGACGCGGTACCACTCGATCGCTTCGTCTAGCTGACCGGAGTCTTCTAGTTCTTCAGCGGAACGTAGTAGGTCATCTCTGGTCCATCCGTCGAGATCGTTGGGTGGTGAACCAAGCTCGGCATGCGACTCGGTCTCCGGAATAGAATCAGGTTGTGCTGCGAGTACGATGGGCAGAGTGTCATCGGAAACAGGGTGGAACTCTTCTGTATCAAAGTCAAGGTGTAGTTGGCCGTGCGCGCCGAGGAGTTTGCCTCCTTGCCTTAAGAGCAGCCTGCGTCCATCGACGACTAAGTCTAAATCAAGAAGCGATTTCTTTTCGACCCAAGGCTTAAAGTGGGAAAGCTGCTTTACAATGTCGGCAGGTCTGGCACCTTTGTTAATCCAAGCCGATATTTGTCGCGCGTTTTGAATCTGTTCAAAATCAAAATAGGGAAGCTTGCGAACAATCCGAATGCTTTGCAAGAGTCCCATGCGATGCCATCGGCGAATGTTTCGCACCGGAGTACGAATGATTTCAGCCATCATTGCAGGGGTATACTGCTGTTTAGGCGTATCTTCTGCAATACCGAGCTTCAACAGAAGATCGTTTTCATGGATGAGAGATGTAGAGCCATCGCGCAGTCGCTTTCGAATCGTGTGATCAAGAAAGCGTGAGATGTCCTCTCCTGGCAGTTCATCAGCACCAATTACGATGCAGTCGACATCCTCCGAGATGCGGTCAACGGGTTCCGCGCCGAATTCTCGAAGCAATCGAAATGCCTCTTTCTTGGATAACGCCCCGAGTTTTCCGGCCAAGGCGACCCGTTTGTTTTGGAGGAATCGAGTAGATTCGACGTTGTTTTCTGCCATGCTAATAAAATTGCGAATGTGTTTTCAAGCCTTACAGATGCAAACCCCAGTTTCTCATATCCTCCAGTAATGGATGTTTCGTCATATCAAACTGCAGAGGCGTAATCGTGATGAATCCGTTTGAAAGACAGGTTAAATCTGTATCGTGTTCTGTTGGACGAGGTGGTGGATCGTTTGTAGACCAGTAGTAATTTCTGCCTTTCGGGTCTTGGCGTTTGATATAGTGATCGCCATATCGCTCAACCCCCATTGGAACGCATCGAACCTCCGGAGTCTTGCCCTCGCGATATTGGCGAGTTGCCAGCGTAGGAATGTTGATATTGAAGAGATTTTGTTGCTCGGCCTGATTCGTTAGAACCTGATTGATCAGGGAAACAGCAAGCTCCGCAGCGGCTTCGAAATCGGCATGGGGATCTTCTTCGAGGGAGATTGCAATGCTAGGAATGCGAAAGAATGCACCCTCGATCGCGGCAGCAACCGTTCCTGAGTAAAGCACGTTTATTCCCGCATTGAGGCCGCTGTTAATTCCGCTGACAATGAGATCCACGGGACCAGGGAACAGTTCACTCACTCCGAGCTTAACGCAATCCGCAGGTGCTCCCTCAACAGCCCACCCTAGAAAATCATTGCCGTCGTAAATTTCTTTGCACGTCAACGGAGTTAGGTACGTTATGGAGTGACCGACGCCACTCTGCTCCGTCGCAGGGGCCACCAATAACACTTCACCCAGCTTTCGTAACTCCCGCCCGAGAGCCCGCAAGCCTGGAGCGTAAATGCCGTCGTCGTTCGCAAGAAGTATTTTCAAAGTAAATTGCTCCGATCACTCGTTCGAGTCACGTAGGGGAACGTGAAGTTTGAAGCAGTGAGCGTTTTTGGGCAATGGCTTTTGTGAGAGTTTTGCGGCGTGACGCGTGTTCCATCAACGATTTTCCTGACAAATTGGTGGAATTGCTGATGTTCGACGATGAAGAATCGAAGTGGTCGCGATACGACCCGCAAAGGATTATCTATCGGCAAAATCGGAAACAAATACCCATTCGGGCTACCTTTTCTAAAACGCAGCGTTTGTCTGTCCTAATCTTTAAACCAAGACTGTTGATGTAGCCGTTACGTCCACTCATAGAGCTCGCTGATTGTACGGAAACATCTATGACCAAAAATCCCATTTCGGAAAGCAAAGAATTAGCTTCGTTAGATGCTTCTTCCGCTGTGCCGTTTTGGAAGCGGATTGAGGGATGGTTAGATCGTTTGTTCCGACTAACGCCCCCTTTAGATCCCAATGAGGTGGACGGCATTCTTCTTGAGGATCGCATCCTCTACAGTGCGACCCCGATGGCTATTCTGGATGGCGGAGAGAACGCGCCACCCGAGTCGAGTTTCACCCCCGAGATGATCGAAGAAGCGATCGCGTTCTTTGAGCAAATCAACCAAATAAGCCGGGTCGATGAGCCATCAAGCATTCTTCCTGAATCCGAAGACAGTTCTCAAGAGGAGTTGACCTACAGCGAACGCTCCAACCTTGAAGAAGGTCCTACTAGCCACGAGATCGTATTGGTTCAGTCGGATTCGTTTTCGACCCGAGACGTTTTGTCTTACCTGGAGGGGATCGATGGGAGTGACGATATCGATCAAAATCGTTTCCTCGTTGAGCGAATGGAGAGTGGCTTTGAGCAGATCGATTCCCTTTTGGCCCAGTACGATTCTCTCGATACGATCAGTATCACTCAGTGCGACGATGAATGGAACGATGGGCAACATACGCTGAACACGGATGCGGGCGGCCTGTTCTATTTAGATAATGGGTTAAGTCTGAATCCTGGCGAGAACTTATGTCCGGACCATCAGGAACTGGCCTACCTCGGTAGCGAGATAACTGCGACTCCCAATGTTGATGCGATACTTTTGACGCG
>JALOQS010000379.1 GCA_025459355.1 Pirellula sp. | reverse complement strand
GCCGAGGTTGAAACGGTCCATGTGCTCGGCGGACCAAACTCCTCGTATGAGATGGCAGTTAGGCAAGTCGGAGATGTTCCGAATGTAGAGGTCCATCGCATCCTTACCAACGACTGCTGGATCAGGGATTATGGCCCGACGTTCGTGCTTAAGGAAGACGATAGCACTCTAGGTGCTGTCCTCTGGAGATTCAACGCATGGGGTAACAAGTATCAACCTCACGATGATGATACTGCGGCGGGTGGGCGAATCGCGGATCTACTCAAATCGCGAGGTAACATCGGTGAAGTCTTTTGTTCCGACCTAGTAGCAGAAGGGGGGGGATTAGAAACCGACGGTGAAGGGACTCTATTAGCCACAAGTTCGAGCATTAAGTCCTACTCACGCAACCCGAATTGGAATGAGACGCAAATCGAATCCGAGTTGAAACGTCTTCTCGGAATCGACCAACTGCTTTGGATTGATGGTGGAGAGTTAGCCGGAGATGATACCGACAGCCACATTGATCAATTGGTTCGATTTGTAAGGCCGGGTGTTGTAGTTGCTGCGGTTTCTTATAGTTTGGACGATAGCAATGCCTCAAAACTGGCCAAGCAGTTCGAGGTTTTAAAGAATTGCATCGACGCACGAGGACGGCGATTCGAGATCGTGCCTTTGGTGACCCCGCCACCTCGCTACATTCAGGGGAAACGAGTTCCGGAGAGCTACTGCAACTTTTATATCGCGAACGGCATCGTCATCGTTCCAACCTTTGGTTACCGAGAGACCGACGATGCGGCCGTAGTGAAGTTGGGGGAGCTGTTTCCTAATCACATCATCGTTCCGATTGACGCAGCATCCTTCATATGGGGGCTCGGTGCATTTCATTGCGCAACCCAGCAGCAACCTCGTGCAACGGGAAAAGTAAGCTAACGTCATGAACGCCCAGAATGACATTGCAAGCCCTATGCCGCCTGAACATCCCAGCGGTTCTCCAGAGACATCCGCTTGGAAAGCGGACTGGTATTATCGACGTGAGAATCCGATCTCGTGGTGGTTGTCCTTGGCGATTCCATTGGTGCTCACTTCTGGGCTCCTTCTCTATATGGCGTTGAGTAAGGGTCTCGCCAGTGTCGGCCAATTCTTTGGCACTTGCATGGTGATCATTTTTGTTTTGGGTAAAACGATCATTGCTGGAGGACACATCGACGAAGCGAGTGAAAAGATCGCGTTTTATTCACCGGGACAGCTTCTGGCGATCGTCCTATATGTCGACTTGTGCACGACGCTGCTTGTAGTCTATCACTTGGGAACGATTTTACGATTGCCTTTGCTTGGGTGGCTATTCGATCGATTGGTAACAGCGGCCACTAAACTTTTGTTGAAGTATCCCCAGCTTCGCAAACTTACTTACTTTGGCATCGCGGCGTTTGTAGCCATGCCGTTCGCCAGCGGCCCATCTGGTGGAATTCTCGGAAGAATACTTGGGCTGGATCGTCGAGCTGTATTTTTGGCAGCCATGACCGGAACAGCTATTGGCTCACTGATGATTTTGTTTTTCAGCGATTTGCTTTTCGCAATCTTGGGTCCCAAAAATGCCTTTTTTATGCTGCTATGTGTCACGGGTGTTTTGTTGGTGTTTTTTGGCGTGAAGTGGGCTGTCGGAAAGTGGAAAGGCGCCTCGACAAGTTCGAACGGCGCCGCGAAAGATTCATAACAAGCCCAGCAGTGATGTTTTATGCGGGCAGCAATGCGACGCCACCGTAGCCGACGGTTCGCGAATTGTCGCCACCAAACGTTGCGCTATTCGAGTAAGCGATCTGCTCTACTCGAAATGATTTGCCCAAACGTTCAAGTGTCTTCATGACAATCGCAGCAGGTACAACTCCGCACATGCTAATGTCATTTTTTCGGCATGTTTCCAACAGATGCTCTGCATTTCCTGTCTTCATCGCTTCGAGAGCTATCTCATCGCGTCGTCGGTTTTCCGCTTCGGGCTGATAGTGATTGAGGTCACTCGATATCACTAGCAGGGGAAGCTCAGGCAGATCAGCCAAAACACTTGCCAACTGTTCGCTAAACTTGTCAATTTCAGACAGTGTTGCACCTCGCAAAACGATGGCTGAAATCGCTGGACGTTCGGAAGGCTGCAGCCCTTCTAAGATTGGCAACATAACTTCAATAGCGTGTTCACCCGCGTGAGCCGATGCATCCAGTTCGAGTCCCTCGACGCGTTCCGCGATCGATTGGACCAAAGCGGAGTCTGCGGGGAATGGTTCCGAGTTTGGTAGGTTCCATGCGCTACAGGGGGCGATCGACCATTCAGGACCAATATTCGTATGCTTTGGCCCGATCACAAGAATCGACTTGGGGATCTCGATACTGGACCAAACATCAACCGCTGTCTGGCCACTAAACCGAAGTCCTGCGTGTGGTGACATGATGGCGAGCGCCTTTGTCTTTTCACGCGAGGGAGCTTTCTTTAAAAGGGATTGAACTACTTCCGTTCGCTCCTCTTTGCTTTCGGGATAAAAGACCTTGGCCATCGCGGGTTGTCGTGGATCGGTCCGCGTATCAGGTTGTGAAGCATTGGTAACGATTAGATTTGACAAGCTCGAGACGCAAGCCATGGAGAAGACCGCTTGCGTGTTGGTGCGCAAACGGGACAAGTTTGCTACTTCTTGCAAAAGATCCATGACGGAGCTTTCACCGTTGAAGCCAATGGCGACCCGATTGCCGACCAAGGTAACGAGTGCACGTTCTGTGGTTGATACCTCATCTAAACCGCACTTAGAGAGAGTAGGGTGCAGTTCCTTAGCGTTCCAATCCTCTTGGCCCAGAACGCCGTGATGGACGGGATCGAAGAGAACCGTTAGCTCGATATCCACCGACGTGTCTTTGGGTAGCCTCGCTTGCGAGAGGGCTTGGGCCACGCTCTTGCTTAGTTCGAACAAACTCGCTTGCAAAGGAATCCCGGGTCGCATGGAGGTTTGAATCCAGCTTGCTAGAACCTTTTTGTCTTCGGAATTGTGAACCGACAGAACGATGCCATTGACGGTGCCATCCATAGCATCAAGCACCACGTAGTTCGGCGTCATTCCTTTGTTCATCGCGATGATGTTTTCGACCACCACCTGCTTTAATCGTAAAAGACTCTTGATCGATCCCGGTGCGCGAGATGGAGGGATCACATCCGGCAGACAATCTGGTTGCATATTTCCGTCGATACATTTGGCTTCAAAGGTTTCGACAATCGCGTCTGAGCGTTTCCAAAAACCGTCGAGTAGTTGGGCTTTTCTACAAACGGCGTCCAGGAACTCTTCGGCGTTCCAATTTTGTTCGACCGCGACGGAAGGAAGCAACAGGCCGCGCGAGTTACCGAGAGTTAATCGCAAACCATGCTTCCCCACTTCG
>JALOQS010000378.1 GCA_025459355.1 Pirellula sp. | reverse complement strand
GGAGAGTACTAGATACCTTGGCAACACTGCCGTGGCTAGCGAGCGCGACATTTTTGCCTTGCTCGTTGAAGACTTCCCATTCATCGATGCAAGGCTCGGAATTCCCGCTGGCCAGGATCCGAAATCGTACGGCATTAGTCAGAATTGGATCAAAGAGTTCTTCATTTCGGTCGTGAGACACGGCCGGACGAAGTTGTTTTGTGATGTTACGATTGCGACCGATTTCGAGAAGCTCTGTTATCTTTTTCGAGATATCCGAGTATTGCTCTTTCCATTGAGCCAATTCTGTTTGTTGAGAGGGTCCAAGTGGTTTCGCGATGCTGCGATCGGCGAATTGGACACCAGCCACGAGAGCTTGTAAGGCGTAGAAATCCTTTTGGCTGATGGGATCGAACTTGTGATCGTGGCATCGAGCGCAACCGATCGTTAACCCCAGAAAGGAGGTACCGATGGTATTCACTAGATCGGTCAGTTCATCTTGACGTTGCATCAACGTCAGGTTGATGTCAGGGCTTTTCACCAAATCGTAGGTGCCAGCCACCAAGAAGCCGGTTGCGAAATCGGAGCCAGAGGTATCCCCTGCGATTTGGTCATAGACAAATTGATCGTAGGGCAGGTCTTGGTTAAAGGCTTGTATGATATAGTCGCGGTAGGGCCATGAATTGTAACGAACGCGATTGGTTTCGAATCCATGCGATTCTGCGAATCGGACAACATCGAACCAATGGCGTGCCATCCGCTCGCCATAGCGAGGGTCCGCGAGAACTCGATCGACCAAACTTTCCACGGCGAGCGGGTCCGAATCACGAACAAATTGTTGCACCTCATCAATGGAGGGAGGAACACCGAGGGCAACCAAGTAGAGTCGCCGAATAAACTGCGGTTTCGTTTCCTCGGGAGAGAATGCAAGATTGTTCTTGGCGAGAGATTGCTCTAGAAGTAGATCGATAGATTGTGTGCCAGACGGGGTATTCGGCCGCACCACGGGATGAAAGCTCCAGGGGATAGGCTTTTCTGCTAGCGACTTGTCATCTGGGCCGGTCGCGCCTTGATCTATCCATCGACGAAGAATATCGATAGCTTCAGCGGGTACTGAATCTCCTTCGGGGGGCATCGAGTATTCGGGATCAGTACCTGAGACAACATCAATAAGTCGGCTCTCTGAACTGCGGCCAGGAGAGACGATTGCGCCGCTAGTGCCACCTAGAAGAATCGTGTGGCGAAGATCTAATCGAAGATCGGATGTTTGGTTTAGAGCACCATGGCATTCGGTGCAGTATTTTGCAAAGATCGGTTTAACGTCTCGTTCAAAATCGATCTGGGCATCTGACGCCGGTGGTTCGGCCCTGGCAGCATTGCTAAACGCAATCGCGACAGTTGGCCATATCAGAATGAGAAGCAAGACTCCAGAAAACGAAAAAAAGCTAGGCGTAGTCAATGCGATAGAAACGAGGTGTTTCTCGCGGGAGAGCAATTGCGATTGGTAGGACCAAGCCGACATGGTGAGGGACCAAGTAGGAGGAGGTAGGAAGAGTCTTCGGCGAGGAAGAGACTCTGGCAGGTCCCGTTATTGTAGCCGCGAACTCTACGGAAGTGTTGGCGGGTTTTTGCTAATTGCAGGCCTTTAGGTTTTCGAGTAACCCAGACTGTGAATCACACCGAGCAATTCATCGGTTGTAATGTATCGACGTCGATGCTGAACTTTGTAGGCATCTATGGCTTCGGCTAGTTCTCGTCCAGGCTCGGACAATCCGTTGTAGGAGTTTCCGAACTGGCGACGTTCCTCTTCTCCTGAGTTTTCTGAGCGAGCCTGTCTCCGATCGACGAACGGAGCATTCCCGAAGGTTAAGCCTGAGGTGGTGTTCTGCTGAATAGAAGACATACAATACTCGCCGGAGAATCGGAATCATGCGGTTTGACTTCATGGAAGAGTACGACATCATTTCGGTGGGCAATGTGCAAACTTGAATTCTGGTGGATCTTCTCGAAAACCGCAGGACAGCTTATAACGGTCATGATGGTTTTGGTGGGGATGCCCTACGATTTCTAGAGGTTTTGGGTCAGGTAAAGTTATGTCAGACGGCTGGGCGGTTGCATTTTTGGTTGCGGCGGGCATCGCATACGTCGGTTTGTTTGTGTATCTGCTGACAAGAAAAGGTCGGTATACAACAGCAGAGAGGCTCCTTTACGCACCGGTTTACGTGCTGGCAAGGGTTTTGTGGCGGGTCGAGATAAACTGGGACCCGTCGTGGGGAGAGCGTAGCAATCATGAAATGCTAAGGGATCGAATTAGCGGAGGAGCCGTTTTGATTGCGAACCATCGATCTTCCGTCGATCCTTTCTTTGTGCAGTTGGCAGCTGGCGACCGGGTTCATTGGATGGTTGCTGGTGAGTATTTCAAGCATTTTCTGTTTGGTCCTTTGTTAAGATCGTATCAGGCCATTCCAACGAACCGAGGCGGATTCGACAATGCATCGACGAAACGAGCGATTCGTTTGGCCAGTGAAGGGGGCATGGTTGGCATGTTTCCCGAAGGTCGAATTAACCGAACTGTTGCACCGATGTTGTCGATTCGGCCGGGAGCGGCGATGGTGGCCGCGCGAGCAGGAGTTCCACTAGTGCCCATTTGGATAATCGGGGCACCCTCTGGGAACCAAGTTTACAGTGCATTGTTTCGAGCCGCGCATGTTCGTGTCATAGTGGGCTCTCCCTGTCGAGCGCCGAGTTCGTTAGCTCAAGATGCCTTGTTGCTTGAAGATTCGAAATCCAACAAACTCTCTCGAACGGAGACCTGCGAATGGATTACTTGTACCATCAAGCAAGCCATGTCGCTCGCCCAGATTGAAGGGGAAGCAGTTCAAGTGGCAGGAAAAGATTGGGTCGCGAGTTAGAGGTAAAGCTTCCAATCTCTTGGCGAGATTGGCTACAACCATTGATGATTGATGATTGATGATTGGCGATTGACCTTGAATACTCCAATCTCTTGGCGAGATCGGCTACTGGAGGATTGCCAATCGGAAATCGGCAATCTGAAATCATAAATCCCTCCAATCTCTTGGCGAGATTGGCTACGAGCCCTAAATCCCTGCCGTAACTGCGCAAAGCCTTGTTACGGCCTACACTTTTCTCATTTGCGGAATGGTCTGTTGAGTTACGTCCCCCAGTCGATGCGTTCGAAAATCCGCATGAGCTTTTCTCCACGGTTGGGGTTGAGCTGCTTTGCCCAAAGTATGCGTCCCAGGAGGTGACTACGGAAGCTGGGGATGCTATCTCGATTTTGTTCCTGAGGCCCGCTTCGGAAGCAATTGGTTAGGGTCGCTTTTAAAGCATCAAAATCCGAGCGTCGCATGTTTGTCGTCTGGTTGATCACGATTCCCGCAGCAAACTGGCGAGTTGACTT
>JALOQS010000377.1 GCA_025459355.1 Pirellula sp. | reverse complement strand
TGCAATAAACTAGATTTGCGTTTAGTGTGATCGATCCACGTTCATGATCGCATCGTTACTTCGCCACTCTCAGGATGACGAGTCGTAATCGGGATCGCACGGCGCTGCTGAGAAGATCGCGGAGGTCAAATACATCACGGGAGTCTAGAACGATCTTGTTTGGGCAAAAACATGTGAGGGCAAAAACATGAAAACCTTTTTTCGCGTGACATATTTTTGCCCAACCATTTTTTTGCCCTAATAGAAACACGATGATTGCAGCGTGACACCAGAACTCGTACAATGACGAGATAGAATCAAGACAGGGATCGAATGGCGATCCTTGCAAACCCGAAAACAAATGAGAACCAAGCATTGGACCGAAGGGCTCTTCTTCGCGGCCCTGACTTGTGTCAAGATCACCCCTCGCCCATCGGTCAGTGCACACGTTCTGCTATAAAGCTCCAATGCCAATTTCGGAGTAAACCGATTGAATCGAACAGAACTACAACAGCTGTCTCAAGATCGCTTGCTTGACGCGGCGGCTCTTATCGCGGCTTCACGATGGGCTGGGGCATATTATTTGGCGGGCTATGCTATAGAATGTGCATTGAAGGCGGCAGTTCTTCGATAAGTTGACCGAACCGGTATCATTTTTGAAGACAAGAAATTCGCCGAAAAATGTTGGACGCACGATCTTGAAGTTCTCGTGAGAATGGCAGATCTCGAAGTAACTCGCGGGAACGCTATCTCCGCGAACGCCCAACTCGGAACGAATTGGCTGATTGCGAAAGATTGGAATGAACTGTTCCGCTATAGAAATTCAACACAAAACCAAGCCCATGCACTGTACAATGCGGTTTCTGACCCTACAAACGGAGTCCTGCAATGGATAAAGCTATATTGGTAAACGAACAGATCGATGCGGGCCGCGAATTTGCAGAAGCGTTCAATAACTACCAGACGGTTGACGCTCTCTTTTGGCTAAACCCCGCTGAATCGTCGGAGTGGGAGCTTTACCTTGCATCGCCAGCAATAAATGACAGCAATTTCGACGTGGCATACGGGGAGGTGCTCAGGTTGGTTGGTAGCGGTAAGCAGATGTGGCTCGATGCGTTTCAAATTAAGTTGCTCAGCTCCGATGATGCGCTAGCAATGAAAGTAAAAGAGATTCGCGATCGTCATCCTGCACCACTCGCTACGCGATATAATGGCTCGTCGATAGCCGGCATTCCCATTGGCGCGGCGTACATCTATCCACCTCTTAAGTCTACCGCCGCTGTGCGTTGAGCATGTGATGTAATGGCAGAACCATGGGCTGCAACGGAGGCCGCCATCTTACCTTTTTGAAGTGTTCAGTCGTTCGCGCAGCCCCGCAGAACCCTACCGTTCGTCGACCGATCTGACACTTACACCGATACCTCGAAGTCCGCAATGAATCAATCCGCCATTGAAATGTTTAGCACGGTTGGAGTTGCAGTACTCTGCATCGTCCTTGGCATTATCGCACTTGCGATATTCTTTACAGTTCTTAGCCGCATCAACCGCGCTGATTCGACACGAGAAACCTTAGCTGTAAGGGGCGTTTTAAAGAAAGAGACATGGGCTAAAGTCTATATGACAGGCTCCGAGGACTTTGAGCGCGTGCGATTTATTGGATTCACGAATACGGAGAGCATGAAGACGCACCTTCCATACGAACTAAATGGGATGGTTATACTCGAAGATCCGCAGGGCCGTCGCTTCCTCGTGCGGGCGAAATCGATCAGAATGATTGTCGTAGACCCGGAAGACCTTAGCACAACTAAACAGACTTTGACTTAGCGTAATCTGAACAGAATGGTGGCGAACAAAGGGTAGCAGACGAAGCCCTCGATTAGCCATTTTTACTTGCGCCGAGTCAACCGCTAGGCCCCGCTGAACCCAACCGCTCGTCCACTTAACATGCTCCTTGATCAACTACAACTTGACCTCGCGGTAAAAATGCAGGCGAAGAGTTACGCCCTCTTAAAGTGGGTCGGTCAGGGTGTGTCTTCGGGGCTGCTCTCATTCCGAACGGCCCACGAATATTCAACTTTACCGCACGCCGCTGCGGACTGGATTGACAAACACTATTTGAATATCCCAGACGCTGCACGGGTTGATCGAAAGGACGTTCCAGTTTTCGCAAACTTTTTCTCGACCTATCTTGAGAACTCTTTCGACCTGATTGAAGACCCGGGCAGGATAAAATTTTCGCCCAATGCACATTGCTTTTGTCCGATGTGCAGTTGGATGATTGAAGCACCGAATCTTAAGACAAAATCCCTAAGCACCGCTGACAAGAAACGTGCCCTGAAAATGCAGGTACATTCCATTCTTCAACTCGGTATGGACTGCGATGCGAAGATTGATGAGTCACGCGCGGAGAAGATTGTTACCGAAAATGGAGAGGCGACGGCTTTGCTGGCCTACGGACATGATCTCATACTAAGGCTCAACGCGACCGCGAACGGCCCTGCCGTGCTCGCTTTGTGGCGACGATTTGCATGGAATTCATCTGGTTCACCCAAACCCAAGTTTCGATTATCGACTAAGATGATATTGACCTCTGAATCGGATTTGCAAGCCTTGCTGTCAGCCCGATGAGGACGAACAATCGGATGCACCCAAGTCGGCGAATCGTGCGTTTTGCCAGTGGAGAGATCATCACGTCGACTTGGTGATCCATAGTCGTCCGCCTCACGCATGTTCAACTGGCGAAGAAAGAAACCGCGAGATCGAATTCTGGCAATGCCGTTTCCACGACCGTGGCAAGAGGTCTTGCATGATCGTGTCTGGCAATACTCGGAACTGAGCGTTGATCAACGCGACAGGCTCCACAATTGTGTCAAAGTGATTGTTGCCGAAGTTGACTGGCGCGGTCTCGACGGGATCGAAGTGATCGACGGCATGAAAGTGACGATTGCCGGACACATCAGCTTGATGCTTCTCGGCTTGGAAGACGATTTTATGGATGAAGCCCGATCGATTTACATCTGTCGACGAGAGTTCGATGACAGGAAAGAGTGGGAGCCAATCTACGACACTGATACCGTCTCTGGACGGGCTCATATGAACGGAGCGACAACTCTTTCTTGGCATCATGTGCTCAATGCGCGTCACGGAGGCGAACGCAATCTGGTAATTCATGAATTTGCCCATCACTTTGATCGCCGCGATAATCGAATGGACGGAACATTGAGATTCAAAGATCCAATTGATCAGAAACAGTGGACCATCATCATGGAAGAAGAATACAATGAGTTATGTGACGCTGCTGCAACAGGCAGATGGACCATCCTTCGGCACTACGGTGCTAAAAACAAGACGGAGTTTTTCGGTGCTAAAAACAAGACGGAGTTTTTCGCCGTTGCGACTGAGTGCTTTTTTGAATCGCCAGATCGGTTGAAACGAAGTCATTGGGAGTTGTACGATTTGCTGGCCCGCTATTACAATCTAGACACCGTTCGATGGCTGGCATAGCGCTAGGGGCTGGCGGATAACCATCGGTTGCAAAGGAGCGGCGTTGGTAACCGTTTTTGAGGTGGTTGAGTCTTTTGCCGCCGCCCGTTGCACCGCACCGTTCTCAAATCACAGATGGTCGGAACAGCCGAAGTTAGAAACGTAGTTCGTGCGGTCGTCACGTCTCGATAATGTAACGGGAGTCTGGAACGATCTTGTTTGGGCAAAAACATGTGTGGGCAAAAACATGAAAACCTTTTTTCGCGTAACATCAGAACTCGTACAATGACGATCCAGAACCAAGACAAGGATCGAACGGCGATCCTTGGAAACCGAAAACAAATGAGAACCAAGCATTGGACCGAAGGGGTCGATTCTTCGGCCCCCGACTTGTGTCGAGATCACCTCTCGCCCGTCATTCAATGCCGTCGCTATGCATTAGAAGAGGACACATGGAATCAAAGACACTCGGCCCGTTGTTGTTTGACACCGACAGTGAGTGCCGCAAATCTTCAACGGTCAAGGTTCCTGCGCTTGGCAACATCAAGTGCACATTCACCTTTCCGGAACTCGATCAAGACGCTGACGTTTTCCCAAACGAATTCGAAACGGCTGTGCGAAACTTCTTGGGCCTACCAAACGGTTGGCTGGAGAACTGCTCGCCATATCTTTGGGAGTACTATCGCGACATGATTGAACTGATCGGTGAAGAAGAAATTGATCTAATCGATGCCGATGATGACATTCTGACAAGAATCGAACTTGATTCTGAAATTGAGGTCAGATGGGATTGCGATGAGCACGATGTTTATGTCTCGTTCGGCGGTGGTTGTGATTGGGAAATTGAGCATGGCTTACAAATCACTCTGCAGAACGGTAAAGTTCTCGCGAAAGTCGGCGATTATGACGGACATGTCTCCAACGCCGATGCTTACGACCGGGAAGATTTCAGGAATGTGGTCTATGTCAAACGAAGCATGCTTTAAAA
>JALOQS010000104.1 GCA_025459355.1 Pirellula sp. | reverse complement strand
GCCCTTAATAACGTCGCTGTATGCGATGTACTCGAATTCCAATTGAATGGGAGCGGTGGCGACGTGCTCATTCGACGACCAAAGAACCAAGCCTGTCATGGGCTCAACCTGCGATGGAGTCCCCGATAGCTCTATCGTTCGAAAATCATCCGCCGCATTGAGGCCTCGATTGGCCATTGCGAAAGTGGCCAATGCAAGAGTGGCCACGGCGAGCATCTTAGTGACAAGGCCGTGTGTGACAGGGCCGCATGCAAGAATTCGAACAGCTCTCGGCAAACGCATGATTGACTCCACTTTTTGCAAGCTCTCATTGGAAGCTCTTCTTGCCATGGGTACCGCCACGCGTCGTCCGCCTGGCGTGGCGAGGATTCGATCGCTTTGAACGTTAGGATACCCCTAAGTCTTTTTCAAGACGCGATAGTCTCTCGGATAAGGACTGCACGGTTTCTTTTAGCTCTTTGACTTCCGTTTGTAACGCAGCTAGCTCGCCGGTGCCGGTTCGGTTCAAAGTTGGTGCAGATGCAGCGACTCCAGTGGGGCCGCTGTCAGATGGCGATTCCCATTTGGCACTTTTCAGCTTTTCAAGTTCCCATTCGGGATACAAGTTATGCGAAACGGAAACGACTTGGCCTCTGCCGGGAGGAGTGAGCGCGACCACCAAGGAGCGTTGTTTGAGGCCATCAAAGATTTCTTGCAAAACCGACATGTCCGAAATTGGCTCCATACGAGAAGCCCGAGTCCTGAGCTCTCCCATGGTTTGAGCTCCACGCAGCAATAGTTCCGTCATCACGGCGGCTTCCACTTTGCTAAGTCCTAGCCAATTGTAGGCATAGTGACGAACTTTGGTGACTCGCCCCGAGCCTTGAACTATGGCGGCTGCCCCCAATGTTCGTAGCTCATCCACAATCGTTTCCACTTGTTCAACAGACAAGTTGGATAGCGGGTCGCGATTGTTTTTTTGATTGCAACCGGTGGCGAGTCCCGTATACGACATGGGGTAAGCGTCAGGGGTCGTTTTGGATTTTTCCATGAGAGTCCCGAGCACACGACGCTGGTTGGCATTTAATGGCTTCCAAGCAGGAGGGGCGGCTACTGCAGGTGGGTTCGCACTTTGAGGCGATGCCGCGCTCGGGGAATCTTCATTCGTCGAGCCGTTGTCGTCTTCTATTTCGTTGTCCATGCGCAATGTCTCGGTTTGAGTATGTGGTTGTTGAGATGGTATAATTGCAAGTCTCGATATTACTCCCAGCAAATGCTGCGGGAGTCAAAAATGGGGCCTTCGACGCAAGTTCTCTTGTAGTCCCATTGGCCATCTGGCTGGATAACCTTTGCCACACAAGTAAAACATATCCCGATGCCACAAGCCATGGGAGTCTCTAGGGAAACTTGACAGGGAACGTCATACGCTTCAGCCATATTGCTGACCGCATGCATCATTGGTTCAGGGCCACAGCATGCGATTCTGCATCGCTCGGATTGCTTCTGTTTTAGTATCGCTTCCAAAGCTGTTGTAACACGACCTTGTATCCCAGCTGAGCCATCTTCCGTGGTAATAATGACTTCGCTACAAACCTTCTGAAACTGCTCCACTCCGGCCAGTTGATCTTTGGTCCGAGCGCCGTAACACATAGTCACCTTGGAGGCAAACGGGCCTTTCATGCCGAGGGGACCTGTGCCAGCTTGATTAGAACTAGACGATGCGCCGAACTCCTCGCGTCCAAGTGCTGCGGCGGCGTAGGTCAGCATGGGGGTTTGGCCAACACCGCCCGCCACCAGTATCAAATGATCGACCGGCTCGGTAGAAAAAGCATTTCCGAGAGGTCCCCAGACGTCGATTTGATCACCGGGATTGCGCCGAGCCATGGCCGTCGTGAACCTTCCTTTGACGGTGTAGACGACACTGATGGCATTGAGATTTCCAGCCCCGTCTCGGTGTCGATCGAACATGGCCAAAGCTCTGCCGATCAGTGGATCATTCTGCCCTGCAATCCGCAGCATAAAGAATTGGCCAGGCAAAGCGTGTGCCGCCATATCGGGTGCAAAAAAAGTTAGTTGCCACGTATCCGCCGCGATCTGCTTGTGCTCGGTGATATGCGTGGAATGAAAAACAAATTTAGGTTGAGCGCAGTCAACATTGGTCATGGCAATTGTGGCTTTCCTGTCCTTAGGCTTTTAACGTGTCGCTCGCGACGATCGGATCATACCCGAGCCCCCCAAATCAATCACTAGCTGACGCGATTAATGCTAGCAAAACGCTGGTTTTTTATTGAAATTCTGCCCCGCTGAGCCCATCGTTTCGACTTGACCTTTGGCATCGAATCGATCAGGTTAATGATCTGTCACCGGGGAGAACCCAAGGCTTGTGTGATTGAAACGTCAGGATGACTGTTGCATTACCGAGCCATTCCCGATCCTGAAACCGTGATTAATTGGCATGGAGGCCAGATCAATGAGTCGTTGCTCGTCCCAGACTGTCGTTTCGTTGAAATCTCTCTTTCCTCGCGCACAAATTGTCGGTGCCTCCGATATCGAGTGCCGGTCGTGTAACGCGAACCCCGAGGCGATCTTGCCCGATGGAGTCATTGTTGTGGGGCTTGATGAATCGCATGATTTGGCACGCGAAGTCGTCGATGGCGTTCAGAATGGCGCGAAAGCGGTTCTTACCGAACGATTTCTTCCGTCTCCCGTGCCTCAATGCATAGTCCCAGACGTACAGGAAGCCTACGCAACGCTTTGCAATGCACTCAGCGAATATCCGAGCCGTAAGCTACTTACTATCGGGGTGATGGGGACACACGGTAAGACCATGGCATCGTTGCTGACGTCTGCCATGATCAAACACGTTGGTGGCCGAGTTGCTTATCATACGACTCTCGGAGCATGCAACGGCGGGCAAGCTGGCTTGAGAGCGGATTCCCATTGCGATGCTCATGCGATAACGGAATTGATTCAACAAGCTAACGAAAACGGAGCGCCGGCAGTTATCATCGAACTGTCGGATGAAATGCTCTGTTCAAAAGCCGCATGCGGCGTCGAATTCGACGTTATCCTCGTGACTAGCCTGCGTCAAAGCCAACGCTCAGACAAGCTTCGATCACGCGGTGTAGAAAACGCTATGCAACGCGTTACCAGTCAACTAAAGAAACATGGCGTTATCGTTTACAACGCGGACGATGCACGACTAAATCGCTGGATCGAGCGTCATCAACCATTTTCGATCGGGTACGGTTTGGATGCAGCCTGCGACGTAATGGGAAGTCGATTGAAAAACTCTGGCGATGAAAAATCGATGGTGATCCGAGTTGGACGGTCGATTGCACCGGTTACCAGCAAACTGATCGGTGACCATACGGCACGACATATCTTGGGTGCCGTCGCTATCGGCTATGCACTCGGTCTCGAAATTGATGAGATCATTGCGGGTGTTGAACGATTGCAACGGATTCCAGGCCGCCTCCAAAAAGTCACCTCCGAACGAAAGATCTATATCGACTTGGCTGATCAAGCGGACCGATTGGCGGTTTCCCTGCATGCATTGCAGCGACATAATGGCTCGCCCATTGTTTGCGTTGCCGAAGTTCCCGAGGCATCGACTCCTGATCAATTGATGGCTTACGGACGGGTTCTCGAGAAAGCGGCTTCCAAGGTAATACTTACGCAAAGTCGCGCGACTATCTCAACTGGCCAGAAAGCAATATGGCAAGTGCTAGATGGGTGTTCGGATCCAGCGGCCGTTCAGATCGTTCCCAATCGAGAGATTGCTATTGAGCTTGCTATTAGATCTTCGCGACCGGGCGATCAAATTCTACTTGCAGGCTGGGGTTGTTCTCGATGGCTAAACAACCAGACCAAATCCCCTTGCTCAGACTTAGATGTGGCCACAGCAGTCCTCAAGGCGGAAAAAGAACAACCAGCTCTCCAGCCTGCCGCCGAAGCAGTCCCTGCACTGCGTATCTTCGGTGCAGCTTAGGTGGCGATCCAATCTCTAGCGAGATCGGCTCCATCCCCTCTTGTAGCCGAAGTCGCCTAGACTTTGGCCAGCAAGCATCCTCTCTTGTAGCCGAAGTCGCCTAGACTTTGGCCAACACGCCGGCAATCCTTTCCCTTCCCATTTCAACCCCGAATCGCACCGCACGACGCCGTAACTACGCCACGCCTTGGTTACGGCCTACATGATCTCAAGAGCCCAATTCCAAAATCATATCCTTGGTCGCTTCTTCGACAGCCCGCTGCCAATCGTTGAAGCTCCCGTACTTTGGATTCTCGTGCGCGAAAATGATTCCGCGCGAACTGTTCACTAGCGCACCCAATCCATTTTCATCGAAACCGTGAACTACGTCCGAGGCACCACCACCCTGGGCCCCGTACCCAGGAATCAAAATCCACGAGTTCGGCATTCGCATTCTCATGGCTGCCAGTTGCTCGGGATAAGTCGCTCCTACTACGCAGCCGATTGATCCATAAGCATCGGGAGAACTCGCTGTCGCCAGTGACTTTTCTTGCACCAGGTCTGCGATACGTTCCGAAATCGTACTTCCGTCGACGACTCTATCTTGCATGAACCCACTACCTGGATTCGATGTTTTTACCAAGACAAAGATTCCGGCGTCAGCCTCAACACATCGATCCACAAACGGTTCGAGCGAATCGGCACCCAAGAACGGACTGACCGTCAACGCATCGGCACCAAACGGACTGCTTTGTCCCAAGTAGGCTCGGGCATACGCTGTTGCGGTCGAGCCAATGTCATTGCGTTTTCCATCCAATATGACCAATAGGCCTTTACTGGTCGCATAACGATTCACTTCTCGTAGCGCCACAACACCCAGCGGCCCCAATTCTTCAAAGAACGCGCTCTGCGGTTTTACGACGGGTACCAGCGGCGCAACGACATCGATGATCATTTTAGAAAACGTCAAGAACGCGTCTGCAGCCCCCTGTTCATCATGAATTCCCTCTCTCAGACCGCTTGGCAGCTGGTTAAGCCTGGGGTCGATCCCAACGCATACGGCATTCTTTCTATTCTTAACCGCTTGGCTTAATCGATCCCCAAAACCCATTTATGTTGCTCGTCTAAAAAGTGAAAGGAAGCGTGACATAAGAAGCGTGACAAACGACTCGCCGCGTTTGTTGGTTCGCCAATCGCCACAATATAGACGATCCCCTCCTTTCCAGACTAGTGCCTAAATCAAATCCGCTTTGTGCCACCCACTTACCTGATGGTGTTCAGATTCCAGGGGCAACGCCCTCATCTTTACCTACATTTTTCGTGATCGTGCTCAATGAAATGGTGCTCGTAATCGAATCGCCAACCCAATCGATTACGAGCACGAGCACCGTCCTTAGGACTGAGCACGAGCACGAGCACGAAGAGTAACGAATCTTGGTTTTCGATGCCTTGAAATGTGGGTAAAGACAAGGGGGCAACGCCCCTGGATGAATGCCCATCGGACCGTTTTCGCCAACGGCGATAGTCAACCGGTCAAAGCGTTGGTTATCATTCGATCATGATTCGTACCATTGTTTAAGCCATACACGTTTTGCAAGAGTAATTGTCACGAGCCGAATTGCGGTCGTGGTCGTGACCGAATTATGACTGTGTGGTTTTGGCGATGCTTCTGAGGCAGTTGACCGAGTTATCATAAACATTGGAGACGTTTACCTCGGGCCTCCGGGATAAGTGTCGATTAGTGAAGATTAGTGTTCTTATCCTGCTGCTAGTTCGAACGCCATAGGACTCGAAGGAAATCACGTTGAAGTGAACACTGATCGCCGCTCATCGACATCCATAAGACACTCTTGCCTTTTTGCCATGTCAATTTGGTTTCTTAAGTAAGCTACTGCTTGGCGGCGATGGGCACAATGAGCGGGATATCACGAGTGGGATGCTTTAAAACGGATACCTTGACTCCAAACGCACATTCGATCATCGATTCCTTGAGTATCTCTGAAGCAGTCCCAAATCCTAGCACCTGATGATGCGCTAATAGTGCAATTCGATCGGAGAACAAGGCCGCTTGATTCAAATCGTGCATTGTTACGACACCGATAAGATTTTTATCTTTTACAATAGTTCGGACTCGTTCAAGGCACTCGTACTGATACCTCAGATCCAATCCAGCAGTCGGTTCATCCAGTAACAACACACTTGCATCCTGCGCGATCGATCGAGCCAGAATCATTCGCCTCCATTCGCCACCCGATAGTTCCTGTACGTTGCGGTCTCGCAGCTCCCACGTTCCCGTTATTCGCATCGCGTTTTCGATGATAGACCAGTCGCTAGCCCCCAGTGGCACAAGCCAGCCAACATGCGGACTTCGCCCCAGTGCGACGACGTCTTGAACCAGCATGGGTGCATCGCGTTGTTCAAACTGCGGCATTAAGGCTACATGCTTGGCCAGGGTCAATCGATCCAACACGTGCAAGTCGCGCGAGTCCAAGAACACTTTTCCTTGGGCAGGCTTCAACTGCTTGGCAATACATTTGAGCAAACTGGTCTTACCCGATCCGTTCGCTCCTAGTAAAACGATCAGCTCCCCAGGCCTAAACTCCAGGCTAACGTCTTGAAGCACCTCGCGGTTGGGATAAGAAAAGGTCAAGTGTTCGATGTTGAGATGGCTCACGATAGGGCTCTGCTCCCCCTGCGAGTTATCAACAATCCAAAGAAAAATGGTCCGCCCAACAGAGCGGTGAGAACTCCCACAGGCAACTCGAGATTGTCATGGAGCGATCGGGCTAAAACATCTGCCAGTAACATCACTATACCGCCACAGCAAACGCTCATCGGGATCAGATACGAATGCTTGGGACCGACGAGCATCCTCGCAATTTGTGGTGCGACCAATCCCACAAAGCCCACAATACCTGCGGAAGAAACTGCGGCTGCTGTGGCCAAACTCCCGCCAACGATCATCCAAAGCCGAAATCGAATCAGATCCAGCCCTAGTGATGTCGATGCAGTATCGCCCAGCATGTAAGCATCCAATGCCCGCGAACGAGACCAGAGTATGGCTACTCCCAAACCCCCGACTGCACCTGAAATAGCTGTCGATGACCAAGTCGCACTAGAAATGGAACCCATTAACCATGACACGATCACCATCGCTTTTTGATTGTTCAAAAAAAGCAATAACGAGACAGCCGCGTTAGCTAATGCACTGATCGCCACACCTGATAGCAACAAACTCAGTTGCGAGCTTCCTCGCCCCAAGGCACCAACCAAAAAAACCAACGCAACAACGCCCATCGACCCCAACAGTGCAGCAATCGCGGGAGCGCTGATGCCTAATAACGTCGCGTTGAGGTTCAAAACTATGACGATCGCAACTCCGAGAGCTGCACCACTCGATGCGCCAATGATATACGGTTCTGCTAGTACATTTCGAAACAACCCTTGGAAACCGACTCCTGCCGCCGCCAGCGAGCTGCCCACGATGATGGCCGTCAAAACGCGAGGCATACGCAGCTCAAATAGAATGGCACGTTGGGAATCGCTAAGCCCATTATCAATCCCGAACAACCATGCAAAAGTGGTGGCAAAGGGAATGCGAACAGCTCCCATGGAGATGCCGAAAACAATGCTGAGCAAAAGCAACCCGATGGTGAAGAACAACAGATATGCGGGATGTCTCATTCGGGACGCGATCATTGGGGCTTTCGCTCCGGATAAATCGCATCTATCAAACTCGGAAGCACTTGTATTAGCCTCGGGCCGCAGCGAGAAATCTGATCGCCGTTGATGGTGTGAACTCGCTTGTTTTTTACGGCGCTGACTCCTTCCCATCCTTTGCGATTCAAGATTCTATCTATATCGCTTCCGTCGGACTCCGAGGCGGGCCGTATGATAACCTGCGGGTCCCGATCCACGACTAGCTCGGAACTAATCTGCGGATAGCCTTGCGTTGCATCGTCGAAAATGTTTTTTGCTTTAGCAATCGCTAGCATCTCTCCAATAAAGGATTGAGGGCCTACAGTCATAAGGGGCTGATCCCAGACCTCGTAGAACACCCGTTGCCTTTCTTCTTCAGGAATCGATGCCACTCGCTCCCTCTGTTTGTCTAGGTCGGTTCGCATCTGGGCAACAAGTTGTTCCGCAATCTTTTTGCTCCCCAAGAATTCCCCGATGATTAAGGCTTCTTGAAACAATTCTTCGAGGCTCTCCGCTCCCACTCCAACCATGGGAATACCGAACTTGTTAAACGTCTCAATCAGCGATTGGTGATGATCGGCTTTGAAGAATATGACATCGGGCTTCAAGTTGAGAATCGACTCCCGATTAACACCCTCGATCGTTCCAGAACTGACGCGGGTGATCATCATCGCTTCCTCGGGGTAGTTGCAGAACTGCGTCGCCCCTACCATCCGATCGCCCGCTCCCACCGCATAAATCATCTCCGTAGCAGAGGGGGAAAGCGATACAATTCGCTGCGGTGGTCTAGGCAAGGTAATGGTGCGTCCGAGTCGGTCGGTGATCTTGACTTCGCTTGATTCGTCGACGGCAAACGACTCCGATTCGGTCTGCTTAGCCGGAGGCTGCGAGTTAGCCGAATGCTGTGTGGGGGTGCAGCCTAGTCCTGCAAGAACAAGCAACCAACCCGCGAAACAGAAAACTTTGCTTGCCATAGATAGCATAGAGTTGACGAAGATCTTTCCAATCTGGGTGAACAGTTGCCTAGTGCCGCAACTTGGAGATGATGTCGATCATAACCCGACGCGTAAGCAAGGGAATTTGCCGGTATATCGTCCCTCGCTCACGCTGCGGGTTAGAATTTCGGCGGTTCTCCAATCAAGGTTATCTCACGGTTGCGGCACTAGTCGCTTTGCACCATTGTGATTAAATCGCTGGTTTCGTCGATTCCCAATAGATGATTTACTGCGGGATAAAAATGCGTTCTGAATGCACCGATCTCAAACCAGTATGCTTCGTATCATTGGAAATTTGGCGGAGACCGGGCGGTTTTTCGGGTTTGGAGTGGTGTTTTTTCTCGTCACTGCCTGTGCTAAGATGACCGGGAGACGATGATTGCCGCCAGACTGTATTCGGTGTGAGATTGGCCGTTGTTATCTTCTCCCTTCCATTTCGCTCCACAACCTCTCCCGGAATTAATCATGAATTTCATCGGAATCCGTATCGGTTGGATCTTTGTGCTGCCACTCTTGGTGCTCTCGGTCGCCAACGCGAACGCTCGTGCCGTCGACCCCGACGTATTGTTGGCAGATCAGATCAAGCCGTGGTTGAATTGCTTGACGCTAAAACAGCCATCGTTCTCCATGCGTGGTGAAATGAACGTCAACATCAGCGGCAAACCACAAGCGATCGAGGTTGCGTTTTCGAGGCAAGATGACGAGCGGTTTTTTCTCCATCTCAAGCATCCAGAATACGAATTCGGTATCGTGCGAAACCGTCTTTCAACCGCTCTCGTTCTCCCTAAACACAATCGTGTTTGGTTAGGAACCGGCCCCGTCGACGAGATCGACCACATCGCTCCGAACGATTCCCTCAATCGATTGGTTAGTGACGGTTCGATCGTATACGGTGTAAAGCCATTGCTTAAACAGGCTGATGCGCCGGTGGATTTTGCCGGGGCGCTTTTGTTTCTTAGTGGACTCAAGTATCAGTCAGAGGAGTCTGATTCCTCAAAAGGGGCTTGGGCGCTACCTGATGGGAGCCGATTCCAATTCAATGGACCAAAAGTGGACTTCTCTTCCAAGGACGGATCGGGCTGGTTGTCGATCGGAGACTTGAACAGCGAACTTACGATTCCTGACGCAATCGACCAAGCTTGGGTGGATTCAAGATTTGGCGCTTTGCAGATAAACTCAATCGATCGCAACGAACTTGAGAGGACCCTAGCTCGCGGTTTGCGTCGCGCTTTCGAAGTTTTGGCCCCGTCGCCAAAGTTGACCAACCCCAGAATCAAAGAGCAATCAGTCGAAAACGGCAAGCTGCTCGCCATTGATGGCCAGCGAGTTGCCGTGCTCTGGGGAAGCCCCGAGCAAATCGGAACCGCTCACGGCAAGCTTCTTAAGGATGAAACCGTTCGCTGTATCGATTCGGTCATCTACGGTTTCGGTGCTGTGCAAACCATCGCAACAGGTAAGTGGTTTCGTAGCGAACTGGAAAGTGCTTACCAACGTCTATCGCCTCATATTCCCGAACGACACAAACGAGAGACCCGAGCCTTGGCGGCCTCGCTGGGGATCGATGGCAAGTTGCTCGAGGTGGTGAACGTGTTTCCCGAATTATTTCACTGCTCTGGCTTTGCCGTCTTTGGCTCGGCGACCGAAGGAGGGAAACTTTATCACGGTCGGGTGCTTGATTACATGACCACCATTGGGCTGCAAGATGCGGCCACAACATTTATCGTTGCACCCGATGACTATCTCCCTTTCGCGAATGTGGGATACGGCGGATTCATTGGCAGCGTGAGTGGTATGAATGGGGCCAAGATTTCACTGGGCGAAATGGGAGGACGAGGCGAGGGGCAATGGGATGGGGTTCCTATGGCGACTCTCATGCGTCGGGCTCTCGAAGAATGTTCTACTCTAGACGAAGTGAAGTCTCTGTGGGCTGATAATCCTCGTACATGCGAATACTACTATGTTTTTGCAGATGGGAAAAATCGTTCTGCCGTTGGCGTAGCAGCCACCCCAGAAAAGATTGAATTCGTGAATCCTGGACAAGCCCATCCGCTGCTCGGCGACGGGATTCCCGATGCGGTAGTTCTATCCGCAGGCAATCGACTCGAGGAATTAAGGAATCGAGTCAAGAACTCTTATGGCAAGATCAATACCGCAATCGGTCAACAACTCATGTGCAGGCCCGTTGCCATGTCTTCCAATCTACACAACGTTCTTTTCGTGCCCGAGGATTTAGTCCTGCATGTGGCCAACGCCGACCATAAAAATCCAGCCGCCGATCGGCCGTACACAAAACTCGATCTGGCAGCATTGCTCAAACAAGTTCCCGAGGTGGCGTATAAATCGAAATCGTTAGCGGTACAGACTAAGGCTCCTGCCGACCAAGCGGTCGTGCCAGCCAAGATGGTCGCACTCGATTCCATTCCTTCGGTTGTGGACGATCCCAACGAAAGGGCGAGGAAAAGTCTAGATGAGCTTCTATGGAAGCCACAGCCGTTCGATGTTTCCTTAGAGACTATCGAGGACGATACGTTTGTTCGTTTCCCATCCGCCGTGGAAACCGGAAATGAAAAGAATGATCGGGTCGCGTTGCAATGGTACAAAGGAACGGGTTCGAAAACCAAAGGCGCATCATCGCTTCCCGCAGTGATTGTCGTTCATGAATCAGGTAGAGGCATGACGGTCGGAAAGATGATTGCCAAGGGGATCGCCAATCAAGGGATCCACGCGTTTATGATTCATCTGCCACATTATGGCGTTCGTCGCTCGCCTCAGACGGATAGCGAGGATGTCGCACGGGCACTCAAGCAGTCAATCGCGGATGTTCGACGCGCTTTTGATGCGGTCGCTATATTGCCTGAAGTGGATCGAACCAAAATTTCGTTACAAGGGACCAGCCTCGGTGGATTCGTAGCCGCGACAACGGCAGGCATCGACGATCGGTTTCATTCCGTCGTGGTATTGTTAGCAGGAGGCGATCTTTACAGCGTTGTGACTCAAGGAAAAAAGGATGCACAAAAGTTTCGCGATCAAATGGCCGCGCAAGGACTCGACGATGAAGGCATCCGAATGTGCTTGGATTGTGTCGAGCCCTTGCACTTAGCGCACCGCGTCAATGCGAATCGAACATGGCTCTACTCGGGCAAATTCGACGATGTTGTTCCGCCGAGAAACTCTAAGCTGTTTGCCAAGGCCGCAAATCTTCCCGAATCGCATCACATTGAAATGGAAGCCGATCATTACTCCGGTATCATCCAGCTCCCTTCCGTTCTAAAACATATCGCTCAATTGGCATCGGATGCCTCCCAATAGTTCATCCGTTGATTACCCTGGAAGAAGATCGATCCTCTCACTCACTCAAGATTTTTTGCCATGCAGACTACATTCGTGCAACAGCGTACCAAAACTCCTCGAAATTGGTCCAGGTTTTTAGGTGCTATCGTTCTGGTGGTATTCTTTGGTGCCAGTACGCCTCGGCCTGCAAACGGTGCAGATAACGGTGCCGCAAATGTTGCCGAAGACGGTGCAGCAAAATTGCTGCCAGGATTCAGTTGGCTCTTTGATGGCAAGACGCTCGACGGTTGGGAAGGAAATTTGGAATACTTTCGAATCGAGGATGGTGCCATTGTCGCGGGCAATCTCAAGGCTGATATTCCTCACAACGAGTTTTTGTGCACGAAAAAAACTTACGCGGACTTTGAGCTAAGACTCGAAGCAAAACTGCGCGGCGTGGGTGACAACGCCGGGGTGCAGTTTCGAACCAAGCGATTGCCCAATACGACTGAGGTCAGTGGTTATCAATGCGACGTCGGCACAGCTTGGAATCGAAGCGTGTGGGCTTGCCTCTACGATGAATCGCGACGCAATAAATTGCTGGCTGATGCTCCTGCTGAAAAGTCTGCGACGTGGACTAAGAAGGGGGAATGGAACGAATTACGCATCGTGGCCAAAGGGGACAAAATCGAACTCTATCTCAACGGTAATCTTTCAGTCGATTACACTGAGAGAGATCCTAAGATTGAACGCTCTGGCATCATCGGGCTTCAGATTCATTCTGGACCTCCGACCGAAGCCCTCTACCGCAACATTCAGATCAAAGAGTTGATGCCCGAAAAGTAAGTTGGCAAACTCTTTTATATCACTCCGTTACCATCGTTCTCAACCTTGCATTCCTCTCCTTGGAGATTCGTTATGGATCGTAGAAATTTCTTAGCTGGCTCAGCCATGGCAGGCTCATTAGCACTGGCAAATCATCGCGAAACCATCGCTTCATTGCTCGATCAACCCGCTTTCGATTGTTGCAGGTCGCTCCAGTCGAAGTCGTATCGTTATGCGATGTTGACAAAAACATGCTCTCCGATGCCGCCAAGATGGTCTCCGAGCGACAAAAATCAGGCAAAAGACCTCGCGAGTATGGCGATTACCGTCAAATGCTCCAGGAAAAAGATCTCGATATAGTCTTGGTCGCAACCCCCGATCACTGGCATGCTCTTCCGACTATCGAAGCCCTAAAACTGGGGATGGACGTATGGGTGCAAAAACCAATAAGTGTCGACATCATCGAGGGACAAGCGATGCTGGCGGCAGCTCGCAAATATGGTCGTGTCGTTCAAGTGGGAACCCAGCGTAGGAGCACACCTCACCTCATCGACGCGAAGAAAAAAGTCATCGATGAAGGGCTGCTCGGTAAAGTGTCTCATGCTGAGGTCTACTGCTACTACCACATGCGAGCACGCGAGAATCCACCCGACACGATGCCACCAGCTCACCTCGATTACGAAATGTGGACTGGTCCCGCTCCGATGCGACCGTACAACAAACTGTGCCACCCCCGCAGCTGGCGTGCATTTATGGAATACGGAAACGGCATTGTTGGCGACATGTGCATTCACATGCTGGACACGGTTCGATGGATGCTCGGGCTCGGTTGGCCGACCAGCGTTTCATCTCACGGTGGTATCTTGGTCGACAAGGCTTCCAAAGCAAACATTACCGACACGCAAACCGCGACCTTTGAATTTCCTGAACTAAACGTGGTATGGACGCATAGATCATGGGGCGATGCTCCGGACCCTGAATACCCATGGGGCGCGACTTTGTACGGCGAAAAGGGAACCTTAAAACTAAGCGTACAAAAATACGACTTTATACCACGATCGGGTGGCAAGAAGCTTCATCAAGATGTCGTAATGGAGCTGGAGCAATATCCCGAAGATAAAACCGAAAAAGACCTTGAACAACATGTTGCACCGGCAATTCGTGGGCACATGTTAGATTTTCTCTCTGCCATAGAAAACCGATCCAAGCCGATTGCTGACATTGAACAAGGGCATATCTCCACGGCAGCTTGTATCCTGGCAAATATGTCGATGGGACTCGGTAGAACTCTCCGCTGGGATCCAGAGAAGCATGTTGTTGCTGGTGATGAGGCAGCGACCAAGCTTTTGCGGCGGCCCTATCGTGAACCATGGGTTCATCCCGAGCCAGATCTCGTGTAACGAAAGTTAAGTTTAATGTCCAATGAGGAAAGTCCCAAACCGACGGCGCGTCGGCAAATTGCACGGCTAATCGGTAGTTCACCTCTACCGATTTATGTTCTGAGCGAGGATGATGTCGTCGTATTTGCAAACGAAGCTGCCGGAGTTCATTTCTCAATCGATTCCGAAGAACTTATCGGAATTCATTGCAATCCAATCGCTTCTACGACCAACGAGTTAGCCGCACGTCTCGGGCTTCCGCTCGACTGGAATCGATTGCATGTCCAATTGGCAGCGAACGTAGACGAAGAATCGGTCCGGATTCTTCTGCCCATCGAGCTTGTCAATGCTGGCGGGCGTGCAACCGTTTTGGTTATCATCGTTCCTGAATTAAATGCAGGATCGATTCGACAACTCGACTGGTCCGGGCTTGCGATCCGCCAAATGATCCAAGAGCTGTATACTCGATTAGGAATGGAGAGTCCTTGGTTCTTGGTTGGCTCTTCTGCTCAAACGCAGTTCCTAAGGCGGCAAATTCAGCTGGCTTGCAAGCATGATTTTCCTGTTGTAATCACGGGGAATGAAGGAGCATTCCGAGAACAGTTAGCTCAATTTCTTCACAGGAGTCGGCTTCAGCATCGCGGCATCTCGTGCGCCGCCGTGCCCATCACCATCGATTGCAAACTAATGGACTACAGTTTGTTGTCCGGCATGTTGGAACTCATCTCTGAGCGTCGAGCGACGTCGGCGACGGAGTTGGGGGTAATTCTGAAAGATCTCGACCGACTGCCAGTAGATTTATCTCTGCCGTTGACCAGTTTTCTCAAGAAGAATAGCGGGATTGGTTTGTATGCTACGGTCGATGCCTCGGCGGTCCCCACGGCGAATCCCAGCCGTTCGCCGATTGATAGGGAGCTTTGGAATCGAGTGGCTAGCTTTTTGGTAAACATCCCCGCATTGTCAGAACGTAAAGAAGATCTCAAGGAGTTGGTCAGCGCTCGATTTGTTCAAAAGCAAAAAGAGTTAACCGCAGAATTGCGTGATGAATCAAAGCACATTCCGACAGAGTTTCAATCGACGCCAGAGTTCTATGACGCACTCCAGGCGTATCCATGGAAAGGGGATCTTGCTGAGTTAGATCATGCGATGGACCATGCTTTTCGTGAAGCCAAGGGGGAATCGATTCGTGCTGCTCATCTCCCCATTTCCTTGAGAACATCCAATTCCGAACTAGAAGAGATCAAGCAATTCAGCCAGATCGATTTGGACATTGATACGTCGACTTCAGCAATGGGGGCTAGAGCGCGAGGCCCCAGAAACTCCCGAGGACGATCTCCCCAAGTTTGAAGAGATTGACTAAGCGTCAACAAATTCCCCCCCGCACCCAATCTCGCCAGAGATTGGATGGATTTATGATTTTAAATCGCCGATCCTCCCGTAGCCAATCTCGCCAAGAGATTGGATGGATTTATGATTTCAGATTGCCGATTTCAGATTGCCAATCCCCCCGTAGCCGATCTCGCCAAGAGATTGGATGAACTAAAATTCAATCTGCAATCATCAATCGCCAATCTTCAATGGTCGTAGCCGATCTCGCCAAGAGATTGGATGAACTAAAATTCGATCTGCAATCATCAATCTTCAATGGTCGTAGCCGATCTCGCCAAGAGATTGGATGGATCTGACGCTTTTCTTTTCAATCTACAATCGCCAATCTTCAATCTTCAATGCTAATTCCCCCCGTCCAGTCCCGATCCCAAGTTCGCAAAACAGTGTCGCATCAAGGAGTACCGCAGCTGGCATTTAAGGAGGGGAAACCAAGTCTTTGGCTAGC
>JALOQS010000376.1 GCA_025459355.1 Pirellula sp. | reverse complement strand
ATTTTGCACCTGACATGCACGTGATTTTGGTACAAGAGACCAATGGCATGAAGGACGCCGATTACGATCGACCGCCATATCCAGCGACATGGGCCAGGAAGCATGGCAAGGGGAATGTGTTTTACACATCGATGGGTCACCGAGAAGACGTATGGACCAATCCGATATTTGAATCGATTTTCATAGGAGGCCTCAAATGGATACTTGGCGAGGTCGAGGCCGAGGTCCCATCGAACCTAGAAAAATTTGCCCCCGAGGCATCAGTCCTACCCAAGCTATAGACGCACCATTTTGGATTGGCGACTGATGATTGAAGATTGGTAAGACAAAGACAGAACGCAATCCGATCTCTTGGTGAGATCGGCGACACGGAAATCCAATCTTAAGCCTTAAGCCTTAAATCCCTCGCTCACGCTGCGGGTTAGGATTTCGGAGGTTCTCCAATCAAAGTTATCTCAAAGTTGTGGCACTAGGTAGACGGCAAATCGTGCCACAACAATCCTTAGGCCATAACGACTCCCGTAGGCCGTAACAAGCCCTTTGCGCAGTTACGGCACGCTCCCTTTTCCAGCCCGGCTTGGCCTCGGACACCGCCGACAAAAGCCGGAGGCAAGTATCGTTTTTCCGAAAAGCCAGCTTGTCAAAAATCTGTTTAATGGACTTTGGTTCAATCCGTTGACAAGAGGTGAAGGCCTTGGTATCGGACGATGGTTGTCGTTTTCGAGCAGCAATGCGAAATTAAACTTGACAAGGTCGAAGTGCGCAAATCTCCAGGTGGGGATATCGATGACAATTTCTGCCTTTGCCAAGCGTATGGTGTAGAGCTTGAGGCACCCGTGCTAGGTAAATGTTCCGAACAAAAAGCTTCGTCGGAAGTCTTTTCCGAAACAGATTTTCCATTCGAAGAACGTGAGGTAATCGATAGCTATGGAAAGAAACACATCGATCCGATCATTACATCTTGCCCGGCGGGGAAAACCCCTCATCGCTCACACTATCACCATGGTATTGGCAAGATGGAGATACTGCACTCTACAGAAACCTGCCAGAAATGTCCTTTGCAATCGAAATGCATGCAATGACCACACTTTTGTCGGCTGTGTCTTGTTTGCGGATGGATTTTTGGACAAATGCCAACTACTCCTCGGGGAAAATGACCGTTTCGTCACTGAACTTTAACTCCTTCTCTAACTTCTTGCCCTCATAGAACCTGATCCGGGTGTAGTCTTTCTTGGGAATCCAAGCTGCTGCTGTCGCTTTTATTTGATACGTCGAATTCTTGGCCGAGCCTCTGTACTGAAAATACACATCCAACGTCGTGCCGGTGGCGACCACTTTTTCCAAACGTAACTCTTTGTCTACATCGTCCACCGCCGGTATCACTCGGCTAACAAAGACCATCATCTCCTTTTTGAATTGGTCGGCTGCAGGACCATATGGCTTTTTATTCCCCGCAAAGGCCGCCGCGTTATAGACTTTCTCATAGTCACCTAACGTGCGAAGCACTCCCAACCGATATCGATGCTCCGGTCCCCAGTTCACGGCAAAACTCGAGTAATCGTTGTTCGAGATGACGCGGAATCGTATCGTTTCTTCCGGCGATTGAACTGCCGTTGAATCTTGACTAAAGACCATTGCTGGTTCGCAAAACGCAACGAGCCCGGCACACAACATCGAAACGATTGATGCCTTGATGAATCTACTTGATGCTCCAAAACCATGACTGCCGTTCATTCGAGTAACCCTGTCTATGATGTTTGAGTTTTAACGCCGGTCGTGAACCCCATGGCCGGTGAGATGGAGACGAATCCTGATCGGCGACAGTTCCGCGAATTTTGAAAAGTTGACCAACAATCTATCGCTCGTAACCGACGAGAATAATTTTTCAAACGATCAACGTCTACCGACCCGACTTTTCAGATCTGTCTATTCTGATGTCAGCAACACTGGATTCAGGCCGTTTCGAATCATGAGCTGCTTAATCGCGGCTTCTTGATGATCGCCTACCGAGCATGCAATCGCGGATCGTAATGACTGTATCGCACGTTCCGGTTGTTGGACCCGAAAGTAGACCCAGCCCTTGAGGGTTTCGCAGGCCGCTCTTTCCTGGGGAGATAAACTGACCTCATTTGTTGATGCTTGCTGTGCCCCACCCTCCTTGAACGGTGTCAGGCAACGATCCAATCGCGCGAGCGCAGTTGCCGCTCCCTCACAAAAATACTCCGCCATGGCCATGCCGATTTGACAGTAAACCGAGTGTCGCGAGTCGAGCATTAGACGATAAAGTTCGCCAATTCGCTTCCAATCGGTTTTTTCAAAATGCGTTGCTCGGCAATGCTCCCACGCTATGGAGGCTTCGATATGGTATCGACTTAGTGTCGATCCTTTGGCTGATAGCTGCATCCATTCCATGCCTCGACGAATTACGGTCCAATCCCAACGGCTGCGATCTTGATCTTCGAGCGAAACAAAGTAATCCGTATCGGACTCCCGAGCTTCGAATCGTGAAGTATGAAAGAACATAAGAGCAATCAACGCACTTGTTTTGGGTGCACACCCAAACGAAGTCGAATACAACAAAGTCGCTAGACGGATGGCTTCATCACACAAGTCCTTGCGAAGCAAATGTTCCGGCGTGAACGAAAAGTATCCTTCATTGAATATCAGGTAGATCGTCTGAAGAACCGAGTCGACTCGATCGGCCCAATGTATCTCGTCGAACCTACCAGAATGGTTGTGAGTCTCGCGAAGTTTTTCTTTAGCTCTAGTGATCCTCTTTTGAATGGTCGATTCTGTAGCAAGCAACGCCCGAGATATCTCCGAGATGCCGAAACCAGCCGCAAGCTTGAGCGTCATGGCAATTTGCGATTCGCATGGTATGGCCGGGTCACAGCAGAGAAAGAGCATCCTCAGGCGATCATCCTCAATGGAGTTGTCGAGGTCGATTGGCTCAAATGAAGCCACCGCTTGATCGGCCTCTCGTAATCCGCCACCATCGTGGTCTAAAAACTTCTTGTGCAATTTCGCTCTACGAAGACTATCTATTGCCTTTCGGTGCGCGACTTTGTAAAGCCAACCACCAGGATCCGACGGGATACCTCGCGGCCCCCAAACTCGCAACGCTTCTTGCATCGCACTTTGCACGGAGTCTTCTGCTGTCTCCCAGTTCCCCGCCCCCAATACTCTTGCTAATCGACCAAGTAATCGGCCGTATTCATGGCGGAAAAAGTGATCCACCAATTGGTGGGACTGTTTGGATTCTGGCTGCAAATTCATGCGACGGCAAAAAGTTTTTAAAATTTGTCCTAGGCTTGTCCTATTTCGGATAACTCAATCGTCATCGTAGCAAAGCTCACCCGCTTGTGACCAGAATGAAAGAGCACCCGTTCATCGACTGAGCACCTGCGGAAGTCAACAGTTTCACTTCAAGTTTTAACAAGGACCAAGTTTCATGGCTAAATTTTTACTGGTTTATCGAGATTCCGCAGAACAATCTAACCACCCATCCCCCGAAGAAATGCAAGGTTTCCTGGCAATGTGGGGTGAATGGTTTGCCCAATGTGGAACGGCCATCGTCGACGGCGGAGACGCACTGGCTCCGACGGGACGAGTCTTGCGCAATGGAAATGTTGTTTCCGATGGTCCTTACGTAGAAGGTAAGGAAATCTTGGGCGGTTACAGCGTCATACAAGCCGATAACTACGA
>JALOQS010000103.1 GCA_025459355.1 Pirellula sp. | reverse complement strand
TTTCTGCCCTATCAGGGTTTTTCTTCCACTTAGACGGCGTCATTCGAACAAACAGCGAGAGCCACGATTCGGATCATAGCACAGGTCGATTGACTTAGCGTATTCGTCAAGTAGCTTGCTCGTCAACTCGGCAATACTAGAGGGTACATGGATCAGGGCTGGGCCCATTTTTATGTAGTCGGACTCGCAAGAGTTCAGTGCCCTGAGAAGCAAAGCGGGTAGGCGTCGAAGGTCTCGCGACGTAAATCTGTTTGGTCCCGGTGTGTCCGTGTTTCAAAAAAACTTTTTCGCGCGACGCGTCTCCAAAAAACTCGACGCGAACAACACTTTTCAAAGGGAAAAGGGGCTTTTGTTACTGAAGCCACAGAGTCGCGGAGGACACAAGAGAAAAAATCTTTCCGGAATTCTTGTCCGCATGGAGCAAAAAAGTTGCATTACTACATCGAGGGTGTTCCTCAACGAAGACGCCTGGGCGAGAGATTGCGGTCGGATTTGTTCATTTGTTGTGAGTGTGAGCAAGAAGCTTTGAGAATGCTGGAAAAACTGCGGCTTTCCCGGCCATTGCCTCAGCTACGTGCCACCCTCAACGCAAATCGCGATTAGTAACGTCTTTGTTTGTACCCCGTAAAATCGGATAGAGTCGTTTTATGAAACTTCGGTTCATCGTATCGATACTGCTTAGTTTTCTTACCACTCACACCCTTCTTGGGGACGAAAAGAGCGTTGCGTTGGCAGGGTGCCGAGACAACTTCGAGCGACTCCGTACAGGTGCCTGTCGAATAGAACTGATTATCGACGGTGGTGATCCAATCGAGATCAAAACTTGGTTTGATCTCGATGCAGGTGCATTTCGTTTTGATCGGTTGGTGCCGGACAAAGACGGAATCGCTCAAGGTGGTCGTATAATTTATACCAAGGACAAAACCTATGAACGCTTGGGAATGCGCGCCGCCGGAAGGGCGGTTGTTAGAGGCACATCCTCTGCCGACTGTCATCCAACAATCAGTTTTTTCGACGCGAGAAAGCTCGGTACTTTTTCCATTCCGGGACCGTCATATACCTTTAATGACAGATTGATAGTAGACTCTGTCTCGAACAATAAAGATGTTCAGGTAGAGGTTTTCGGTCACTTGACGAAATTGTCTTGGGAACAAGACGAACGCAGAAAGCAATTATGGCTCGATGAAAAACAGGGGTATGGGTGGGTAAAAAATGTAACGGAATCAGATCTTACGAAATTAGACTTTGAAACCTCGTGGAAAGAGAAAGGCGGAGTCTTTGTCGCTAGTGATATGAAATTTGTTAATAGGCAATTAGATATCACGGAAATCGTCACCGCGACCGTTTCTTGGGAAATCGTAAACGGTCCAATAGACCCATTTTTGTTCACTCCAGAGGCACTAGCTGGAGACGACCAGATATCAATGTACTCTAATGAACTTGGTGGTAGTCCTGTCTTCGTAGAAGCTCTCGGAGAGGAGTCATCCGCAGGTCAGGGGGCACCTTCAATCAAGACGAACGGAAGCTTCCGACTATCGATCATCGTTCTGATCGTCATGCTTTCTGTTGTGTCGGCATTGCTTTGGAGGCGTAGGACCCGTAAAGATTGAGACAGGATCGGAATCTGATTCGATTCGTGGTCGGTCTTCGTCGCCCAACTTATTCCGTACGCGATCCGTTCCATGACTGAGATCAAAAGCCCGCGTAGAGCGATTGCCATCGTCTCGGTGATCGGGCTGAACTTTTGATGACGTGCATCCTCGCGATAGCGGCGTGGGTGGCGTCTCCTACCTTCGATGAAACAGCTCACTTTGCGAGTGAAGTTGTTCTGGCCCAATACGGACGACGAAAAGGGGAAGGGGTTTTTCTCCCTGTTCGGGTGTGTGCAAGTTGTAACACGGTGCATTAAATGTGGTTAGATAAATAAACGATGTTCATGCATCTTAACTGTCTCGTGCTAAGAGATGGGATGGTTGTCGATCGTGCTCTTTGTCGTTAGCTCTGAGGGATCGCCGCAGCCCTACTGGTTTTAACGATTTGCTATCCGCGTTGTATGGCGTAGGATCGAGGCTATTTTCTGGTCGGTATTTGCGGTAGTCTTTTTTTGTGAGGATTGGTGTATGTTTCGGTCTTTGGGATTCGTCTGTGTCGTGTGCCAACAACTCATCGCAACTCTCTCGTGCCTTGCAGCGGCGGATGTGGATATGGTTGCTTTGTCCCAGGCACGAACTGCTTGGGAAAACATCAAAGAGGAATACGCAGCTTATCGCTTGCAAGTTCGTACCGAGAAGAAGATTGTCAAAGACCGTAGTGGTGAGCAAATCCTGTGGGAGGCAAATCAAGAGTCCATTCGACTTCAGTCACCATCGCATCTTGCAATAGAACTCGTCTGGCAAGAGGGTTCTACGACAGGTCGCAACGTCGGAGAAACCGTTGTATCCTGCGGGGCACACAAGGAGGTATTTGAGTTGTTGAAGCCAGCAAAAGCCAATAACTATGTCTTGTTGAATTTTATGGATGGGCACAGCCCCCCTGAAGACGGCGTATCCGCTTTCGATTCATTGCAACCACCGATGATTTTTGCTGGGGCAACTCCGCTCCCTGAGCTTTTAGCAACGAATGAGGGGATAGTCGAATTCGTAAGAGAGCCGACGAGTGAGTCGAATGGACTGTGGCGAGTTCGATGGGTTAATCCACAGCCAAAGTTACAAGACAATGTAACCACATTGTTGAAGGCAACATTTTGGTTAACAGAAGAGAGATTCCTGCTTCAAAAATTTGAAAATGAGTTCAATGGAATGAAAGAGATCGGTGAGGTTGTTTACGACCCAATCACTTATGGAGTCGCAAATGGAGTGCCGCTCGTTAAAGAAGTGAGAAAGACCGTAAACAGACCGAACGCAGGGGACCCATCAACCGAGACGGTCCACAGGACATTCGAATACACACTCGGGCCTGTTCCATTATCAGAATTCTCTCTTTCGTATTATGGATTAGAGCGACCAGCCCGATCGTGGGGTTTATGGTTTTTATTCGCATTAGCTGCCATTTTAATTCTATCTGGCCTTGGGTTAGCCAGGATGAGAACGAAGTCTTGAGACAAAGCCGAGACCGCATCTTGACTGGCCTGTTGGATGGTCGAATTCGAAGTCAACAATAGACAACGAAAAGGGGACGGGGTTTTTGTCTGGTCCAAACGGGGCAGGAGATAGCCCGCGAGTGCTTTGCTGACACGCGATAACGTGCGACTTCAAAGAGTCAATTAGGCGAACCAAACAGTACCTTTTTGTGTTGGCAGAAAAATCGAACGCAGAAAGATCGGAGACTCATTTTTCTGCGTTCGATCTTTCTGCCCTATCAGGTTTTTTTCTAAGTAAACCCGTCATTCGAACAAACAGCGAGAGGCACGATTAGGATCACAGCAAAGGTCGATTGACTTAGCGTACTCGTCAAGTAGCTTGCACATCCGCTTGGCAATACAAGAGGGCACATGGATCAGGGTTGGGTCAGTTTTTATGTCCTCGGACTCGCAAGAGTTCAGTGCCCTGGGAACCAAATCGGGTTGGCGTCGAAGGTCTCACGTCGTAAATCTCTGTGCTCTATGTGTCTAAGTGGTCCCTGTGTTTCAAAAACACTTTTCCGCCCGAAGCGTCCTCGCAAAACTCGACGCGAACAACACTTTTCCAAGGGCGAAGAGCCTTTTTTTACTGGAGCCACAGAGTCGCGGAGGACACAACAAGAAAATCTTTCCGGAATTCTTGTCCGCATCGAGCGAAAAAGTTGCATTACTATATCGAGGGTGTTCCTCAGCGAGAAAACTCCAGACTACGGTAGTAACGTTCCATTCAAGCCGGCTTTTTCCTAAACTCGTGTTAGATTCCCGACTTTGCATTGATCGGATATCTTACGATCTCCAACTTCGTTCCATGTTGAAAAAGTGAGAATCATGAAAGCCGCCATTTTTTCTATCTTGGTCTTGTTTACATTCTGCATTGCTGCTTTCCGTGCAGACGTCAGCACAACGGTTTTGGAGGGGTATGAATGCAAATCGAAGAGTTGCAATGGTGCGATACCGAACCCAAAGGAAAACGATTGTCCCAGCCCTAACCAAAATGCTTTCTCCTCGTACACGTGTGTGAAATGCGATGGTAGTGGCACTAAAAGTCATTGCTGGCTCAAAACCGGCGCGACATGTCACCTTAGTGCTTCCAATTATACGTCTACATGTGGGAATCAGTTGAGTGTCCCATGTAGCGCCTTACCGGACCCAACTCACCCTGGGGGTACCTATTGCGGATGCCCCGCTCCACCTCCGGGAACGCCACCGGTAGAAGCAGCGTGGTTCGCAATTGCAATAAGTAAGGCTGATCGGTTTCGCAATCCAACGACGGCGAGGCTCTTGAAAGAGAGGTTATAGGGATGCAGTACGTAACTATAGTTTTGATAATGTCTCTCTGCTTTATCGGGGGAATTGCCCGTCCGCTGGTTGCCCAAGATATCGAAGCATCGTCATTGATAGAGGCTTATGGTGAATATCTTGAAAAAGTCAAAAACTTCGAGGTCGACTTCGAAGCATACGTAGGGCGATACCCGCATTTTCCGACCACAAAAGCGAGTCAAACTGCACGACGTATTCGATACGCGAATAGAGATTTTGAGTTGCTTTTTCGGGGTAGATATTGCTTTGACTCAGCGGGCACGCGTGAACGCATGGATTACCGCAAATATAGCCCATCTTCGCAAGCGAACGATAAAAATGAATGGACTCCCCTTATACTCGCAAACGACGGAGAGAAAGTTCGCACTTACGATCAAAATGAAAAATCAGGGCTGATCTATTCCAATCAAGGGGGAGATTTTAACCACCTGTACAGCGTCGGGACACCTGGGTCCGCATTAGGAAAACGCGCGGTGTTTCCGCCTCCTCAGGATTTAATTGATCTGCTCCGTAGGGCGAAGGATGCCACCGCTGAAGTGACACCTGAGGGTAACTACATGATTACATGCAGTGCTGATTGTTTTGTGAACGAGTCACTAACGATATCTGACATAACCCTCACACTACTACCTAAATGTGGATTTGCCCCTGAAAGCTGGCGTATCGGTTACCGTGGTATCGGCACTCAACGAGTTGTCCAAAATCGGTTGTTTGAGGAGGTTGCAGAGGGGTTCTGGTTGCCATCGGAATCCTTGTTGGACAGCTATATCTGCAAAAAGACAGAGCAAGGCATGAGTGAGCAGTTATGGAGTAGTCTACTGTTCCTGAATGATCTTAAGACAGCGCGAATTGATCAGGATTTTAACAATGATTACTTCACTCGAATTGCTCCCCCCGAGGGGCGGATGTACGATAGGGATACGGATTCCTTAATTGGTGGAGACAACTCGTCAACTTTCGAAGATTCAGAACAAAAAGGTTCGAAACCGTATAGCATTCGGGCCTCACGCATATTTCTGATTTCGTTAGTGCTAATCACAATTCTTTTGATTCTTTACAAGAGGCGTCTGAGATGAAGACCTGCACGCTAATCCGATGCTTGCTAATCGTCTTGTTACTGAACATGTGTGGGTGCGATAAGTGGAAACCAATCGGACGAGATCAATCGGATGGAGATTTGATTCGTGCCACAGGACCAGAAGAAGTAATCGCTGAAAAGGACATGAAAGCGAAAGCGACCTTCAAGATTCAGAATCTAACCAAAAACAGATTAGAACTTAACCCTACCGTGAAAACGACTTGTGGCTGCACAAGTGCGGTTTTGCGAGACAGCGAACTCGCTCCAGGTGGATCGACAGACCTTGTTCTCACCGTCGGCTACAATGGTAGTGCTGACCAGCTCGTGCAAGCTGTTGTATCAATCCTTAATGAAGACGCAAACGTAACGATCCCGTTGAAGGTTCACTATCCAGTTCTTTTATATTCGAAACCTAGAGGTTTCTTTGTTTCCCCGATGAAATCGGATGAAGAAACGCGTGAGATTAGTATTTTTTCATCAAAAAACGAAATGTTGAGCCGTCTGAAAGTTAGAGATTTGCCTGATGGCATGAAGGTTAAAATTGCCCAACCTTCGCCTGATAGGTTGACGATTTCCCTGACAGTTTTTGGTAACGGTGACAAAACCTTAATTAATGAAAAAATTGTTGTCTATGACGAAACAGATCCCCAGGTTAGTTTGGACTTGCCGGTTCAAGTGACATTCGATCGACCGTGTAGAATTTCAGATCTATCAATAAACGACGAGGGTAATCAAATGCGGCTCACTGTTGTTTCACGAGAACTGGCAACGATATCGCTAGACGGCCCTAGCGAAATGTTAGATCTCGTGGAAGAACATGATCCAAATATCGCTGACAGGGTACACCGTTTGATCATCAATGCTGAGCGTCGTGAGCGGCTGATTGATTTTTGTTCTCGCACAAGAGTGTTAGTCACAACAAAATCCGGTAAGCGACAAATTTTGAAAATCCCAATACCGGATTCTGCAACTGAATCCGGAAGCGATTTTCCGGTTAAGACGGACGGATTAAAATGACGTAGCTATAAGCGTACACGTTGCCGCATGGGATTTTTTGGTTGTAAGCTTGCGTCGTTGGGTTTATTTGACAACGAAAAGGGGACGGGTTTTTTTGTCTGGTCCGAACGGGTCAGGAGTGGCTCGCGAGTGCATTGCTAACACGAGATAACATGCGACTTCAAGGAGTCAATTAGACGGACCAAACAGTACCTTTCTGTATTGGCAAAAAAATCGAACGCAGAAAGATACGAGACTCATTTTTCTGCGTTCGATCTTTCTGCCCTACCAGGGGTTTTCTTCTAAGCAATCCCGTCATTCGAACAAACAGCGAGAGCCACGATTCGGATCATAGCAAAGGTCGATTGACTTAGCGTACTCGTCAAGTAGCTTGCACATCCGCTTGGCAATACAAGAGGGCACATGGATCAGCGCTAGGCCATTTCTCGTGCGAAGCAGGACTTGCAAGAGTCCAGTGCCATGGGAACCAAATCGGGTTGGAGTCGAAGGTCTCACGTCGTAAATCTCTTTGGTCCCGGTGTGTCCGTGTTTCAAAAAAACTTTTCCGCCCGAAGCGTCCTCGCAAAACTCAACGCGAACAACACTTTTCAAAGGGAAAAGAGGCTTTTGTTACTGAAGCCACGCAGTCGCGGAGGACACAAGAGAAAAAATCTTTCCGGAATTCTTGTCCGTCTTGAGCAAAAAAGTTGCATTACTACTATGGGGTGTGCTTCTCAACGAAAATCTCGAGACGAGACGCGACACTTGGGTTTATCCATTTGTTGAGAGGAGGGGCATAAACGGTGACCCTCGCTTGATAAACGGTGCTAGCTTTCCAGCGTGGCCCGGCTTAAGGTCGAAGCCATCAAAACACGTTCGGAACACAAATTGAGGGGGAAATCACTATGGGTAATGCGTTTTCATTTGTTAGAGTTTTTGCAGTTCTTGGAGCTTTTTTGTTGGCCATGCCATCGGAGCGTTTCGCACGCAGCATTTCCGCAGGTAGTTCTAAAGATCCCTGCTCTACGACAAAACTAAAAGCTAAGAATTGTTATGATAGTACTGGGAACCCTTGTGGTGCACAATGGCAAAAATGTCAGGGTTGTCTCGGCGGAAATTTAACACCGGCGAAGGAGTTTGTTTGTTTAGAAGACACGGGTTACGTGTGTCAGACCGCTGATCCTGACTGTAAATCGCGTCCGCATAAACTAAGTGGTGATTGTATAACACAGACTTGCCCTTAATTGTGTTAGTACCTACTAGGATGAACTTCCGGCATTCGGACATCAAATAGTCGAGACTAAAAATGAATTCCAAGTTACGGTTGGTTGTCAGTTCATGTTTTTTTTGCGTTGCATTCTCCGCTAATTTTTTGCCGGCGTACGATGGGACGATCGTGGGTAATGTAATAAGTGCGTTATCGAAGTACGAGGAGGATATCTCGTTAGTCGCACGAGTCAAGATTCAGTCTGGAGAGTTTCCTGGAGGTTTGCCTGTAGCGAGTGAAGAGGGCATTTTTTTGTATCGGAGCGGATTGGACCGTCGTCTAATTTCTTTTAAGCGTGCTCTTTTTCAAGAGGGTGATGAGCCCCATCGGTCTCAGAATGATTTGATGGTTTTCGCCGATGGTAGCGTTCTAGGTTGTCAGGCTATGCTAGATGATACTTTGCAACAATTCAGAGGCAGTTACAATCCACATCTCTCTTTATTATTTTTCAGCAGAAAAGTCGCCGGGATACAAACGGTCGATAGAGATTCCGTAAATTATTATTTTAGCGAACTAGAGCCCTCGATTTGGTGGATTGGCCGCACACCATTTAGGCTCTATCTAGAAGGCGAACTAGAGATTCAACAAAACCCGCTTGATAACAACCTAGTACGATTCAAGACGGACGGACCTTATGGTGAAATCAGTTTCGAGGCTGGTGAGGCGGACGGGTGGTTGCCACGAAAGTTTCGCATCGTAAAACGAACAGACAGCCGTATTCTTAATGGGACTGCCAAGGAGTGGTTTACGCCCAAAGTAGTTGCGCCAGATCCCACTGATGTGCATCCTGAGGGCAAGGGACCGGAATTGACACGTACGGCTAACGGTATACGTGAAATTATTTGGGATGGGACGGCCAGCCAATTTTCTGCTGATTCGCAGGGCCGCTGGTCGCCACGGCAGATGGATGTGAAAAAGACAGTAAATTTTTACGGGGGTAGGTCGGTAACCTATTTAACACATTTTGAATTCGACTCGTTGACCTTTTCCCCGATTTTTGTTGAAGGTGATTTTGAGACCAATATTGCTTTCCCGCGTGACTTCGATGTGACGGTAGATGAGGCGGCGCATATTCCGTACAAGTGGGATGGTAAACGTCCCGTGCCGGGTATTTCTGCACCTCCTCAACTAGATCGTTCACCAATAGTTGCTGGAGGAGGCCCCCGACTGTTTAGGTTGATTTTCGTTAATATACTGCTGCTGCTTGCAATAATGGTGTTTTTCTGGTTTCGTCGTCGTAACACCTGACCGTCACTGCATATACCATTGGGCTCTGAACAGGACTTTCAAAATGCGGTTTTATGGATCTCTGGTTCTCGCCACGATACTCATTCTCGAAAGCACATCGTTGGCGGAATCGGTCGCCAGCGTTCGATCCAAGCTGGTCAACGCTACCGTGTATCGGGAACCAGATTCGGGTCCGCTGTGCGGCGTGCACGCTACCTGTATAGCCTTGAGACTAATTGGAGTGAGTGCTTTTGAAGGTGATTTCTTAACCACAAAGTACATAAGCTCTTGCCAGGGTAGTAGAGCTGAAGATATCTGCGCCATGGTGGAAGACGCCGGGGGGCGGGCTTCCCAATTAGGAAGGTTGTCAGCCTTCGATATCCGGACGTTTTCAGGACCCATTGTTGCGAACGTAAGAAGAAACCCTAGTGATGATCGATTTAATCACTGGGTTGTCGTGCTCGTCCAACGTGACGGAGTAGTGGTCTATGATGGCCTTGACGAACCACGTCAAATGTCAATGGGGGAGTTTCTCGGTGTCTGGAGTGGCATCGGCATTTTGGTAAGCAATGCAAATGTTTGCGGCGTTTTCTATAGCGCAACTTTTCGTCCTAAGCAGGGGAATTCAAATCGATTGCGGTTGCTTTGGCTTTGCTCCTTCTCCTATCTACATAAAAACAGTTCTGTTGTCGACCACGCTGCTAAGTGCTTGTATTGTCGAAGAGGTAGTGTCAAAAGTAGTTTCTATAAAAGCAGCCTGACCTGTTGATGCAACCAACTCAGCGGCCAGAATTAGGGTCGCAGGAACCGACTTTTTTGGGCAGCGGAATATTCAGTTGGAGTAGGTTTCATATCGGATTGGAAGTGTTTCCAGTAAGCCTGGTGAAACAGTATCTTTGCCTGTTTTATGGATTTGGGGATTTTTTGTGACTATGACGATTTTCCTGTATTTACATGGCGCCGGAGGTTCTTACGGCTTGCATTTCACGGGTGACGATCTTTTCATCGAAAGAGGTCGCCATTGGACAAAGAAAAGGGGACGGGGGTTTGGTTTGGCCATTTTTCTGCGTTCGATATTTCTGCCATTCAAGAATTTTCGTCTGCCTTAACGAGTAAACAGCTGCAACATCTTTCTGTTAGGTCAGCGATGCTTCGGATGGACAGAATACGTAAGCATTGTGGAGTCCGGGAACTCTGGTAGCATTCTTGTTAATAGATCGTCGACACGTGTGTTCCTAGCGTAATCTTTTGCATGACTGAAACGAAAATGGCCCATCGAACGCTTGCCATTGAGTCGGTTATCGGGCTCAATCTTTTGATGGCCATCGTGCTCGCCCGAGCGGCGTGGGTGTCGTCTCCTACCTTTGACGAAACAGCCCACTTCGCAAGCGGGATAGTCTTGGCCCAATACGCGGACCCAGGCTACTTTCGGGTCAATCCTCCAGCCAATAAATGGCTGATCGCGATCATCGAGCCCATCATCCCTGCTCTCGAATTGCCGCCTGTTGTTCCCTCAACGCAGCATGGCAATGCTTCCCGAATAGAGTTCCAGTTCGGACAGCAAGTCATGGCGGACAACCCAGCGAACTACAGGCGAGGGCTATGGATTGCTCGCATGGCTCGGATTCCCGTGATGCTATTGGGCTCGTGGCTGTTGTGGATATCATGCGCCTCATTGCCATGGCATGCGAGGATATTGGTACAAGCGTTCTGGTGCACTTCGCCACTGATACTCGGTCATGGGTGGATCGTTTCGGCGGATGCGCCGGCCGGTGTGGCCATGGCAGCGATTCTGTGGACGGCACTGCCGTTGATGCGTCACGCGTTATTGAGGTTCGTTGTGTTTTCTGGTGTCGCATGGGGAATGGCGATTGGGACCAAGTTCACATTTGCACCGTTGTATGTGGCCTTTCCAGTAGTAATCGAGGGGATCCGATGGGCGACGAGGCAAGAATTTTCTTGGCGTAGATTGTTATTGCGTTGGCCGATCCATGCGTTGGTTGCTTGCATGACGCTTCATGCACTCTATCTGTTTCAAGAACCGCTGGTACCGATTGGCAAACATGAGTTTGTTAGCAAGGAGTTTCGCGATTTTCGTTTTGAGCGAGCGGAAAGGCAATCGACATTCCATCGCATGATAGCTGAGGTTCCTTCGCCATTTCCTCGGCTATTCTTAGAGGGGATCGATCAGCAGCTTGCCGATATGAATCGCCCGCGTGGAGCATATCTCTTAGGGCGTCGAATCGAGGGTCCGTTGCCGTGGTTTTTTCTGGTTGCGTTTTGGATCAAAGAACAGCCTGCGGTAGCTGTCGCGTTATGCATGGGGTTGTTTGGGATCGTGATCAAAACGTTCCGAGGCAGGCGTGGATGTGGAAAGGGGAATGAAGACACGACCAGCGTTCTAAGCTCCGGTTCGTTGGCCCAAGACGAATCTCATTTGAGTTTGTTTTGCCTTGTGTCTTTGATGTCGATGATTCTTCTTTTCACGACACAAGAGAACTTGGTTTGGAACATGCGATATCTCATTCCTGTCTTGCCCCTTTTGTATGTGTTGGTTGCAGAGGTTGTGTTTGCCAGTCGAACCGTAGAGTTATTTGGAGGGAGACTTGAGATGGTCATCACGAGAGGTTTTTTGGGAGTGATCGTCGTGCTAATGGTTTGGGACATGAGTATGAAATGGGCTCATCCGTTTTCGTATGCGAATCCGTTGTTTGGTGGAACTTATCGAAATCCGATGGCCCTCAACGATAGCAATTTTGATTACGGACAAGATGTGTACCACGTTGCAGATTGGCTCAAGCGGGAGAAATCAGAGCGAGGGAAAGACAAGCCGATCTATCGCGTCGTATCCGGTTTTGGTCGGGATGATCTCAATCTATGGTCTGAGGTTGCGAATCGAGAGCAAATAGATCGAGCCATTAGCAATGCGAAGAATCGGGATGCTCAAACCGAGAGCAATCAGATTCGAACGCCGCTGGTGGTATCTCGGAGTTTGTATCATGCTGAGCCGTGGGGGATCCGGTATAGCGACTTTGACTCAGTGGCACTTGCTCAAGAGGAGTTATCGCTTCTTCGGGAGTTGCTTCTTATGGAGCCTGATGTGTGGATCACTCCGACCGTAGCCGTGTACGATTGCGGAGAGTAGTAATGCCGTGGTAACTCAGGGTCGCTTTACCCTAAATCCAAGCCCTGAAAACACTAAGTGGCACAAGACACAGCCAAAAAAATCTTTCGGGAATTCTTGTTCGCATCTCTCAAGAAAGTCTCAGTACTCTATGCTAACACTGGCAGTGCTTGGTCTTTTTTGCGGTTGGCGTGAATCGCTTTTTCTTGAAGCTCAGAATCGACAAGCCGGTAGCGTGCTTCAAATCCGTACTCTTCAATCGCTCCCCGCATTTGATCCAGCGTGAGGAAGTGAACGGTGCCCGCTTCCGCAACAACGTTCTCTTCCAACATGAGCGAACCCATATCATTGGCGCCGTAACTTAATGCCAATTGACCAATCTTTAACCCTTGCGTGACCCAAGAGCTTTGAATGTTCGGAACGTTGTCCAAGTAAAGCCTTGCGACCGCTTGGGTCTTGAGATACTCGTGAGCACCGGTGGGTGGAATGTGCGACATGGCGGTATTGTCAGGTTGGAACGTCCAGCAAATAAACGCGGTAAAGCCACCTGTTTCATCTTGAAGTTCGCGAACTCGGCGCAAGTGCTCAATGCGTTCAGCCAGCGTCTCCACGTGGCCAAACATCATGGTGACCGTGCTGTTTCCACCTAGATTGTGCCACACTCGCATCACATTGAGCCAATCATCGGACATAACTTTGCCACGAGTAATGGCCGAGCGAACTCGGTCGACGAGTATCTCGGCGCCACCGCCTGGGATGCTGCCTAAGCCAGCGACTTTAAGTCGTTCAAGAACCGTTTCAATGGATAGCTTGTTCACCTTGGTAAAGTGATGCAGCTCAGGTGGGCTAAAGCCGTGGATGTTGACGTTAGGAAAATTCTTCTTGATGTCTTGAAGAAGTTCTTCGTACCAGTCGAGAGTAAACTTGGGGTGCAAGCCACCTTGCATCAAGATTTGATTGCCACCCAGCTCGACGGTTTCGCGCACTTTGTCGAGTAGTTCCGCACGTGGTAGTACGTAGCCCTCTTCGCTTTTGGGGGTCCGATAAAATGCGCAGAAATCGCAGACGGCGGTGCAGATGTTTGTGTAGTTGATGTTGCGATCGATGTTGTAGGTGCGATAGCTCTCTGGGTGTTTGCGTCGACAAATTTGGTCCGCCGCGTGACCTATTTTGGCCAACTTATTGCTCTCGATGAGAAAGAGTGCATCGTCGTCAGAGAGACGCTCGCCACCCAAGACTCGCTCCAAGATACTATCGACATGTTGACTCGAGATCATGATTTCCTCTGTGGTGACGATTCCGTGTTAGCGGCTTTGGTTGTTAGCGCTTTACGCAAAAATTGGTTCAAGTGATCGGGGTCGAAGCGTTAAGGATATTCGCATTGTTTTCGATCAAGCCCGCACGAAGGCATCGACTGCGAAACTCCTCAAGTCCACGAACGGCGTCTTGGTTGAGATCGAAAAAAATGTAGTTGGTGAGATAGTCTAAGCATTTATCGACCGTCAATCCATAACTGTCGCAGCAGTCCTCGCAAATCTTCCGCACATCGCGGCGGCCCCGATGTTTGGCTTCGTCAAGCATCCGTCCCAAGCGCTTTTCGTCGATACTCGATTCGCGCGTCACCCAGCCTGCGAAGACAAAAGGCAAGCCGGTCCATTGAAACCACTTTTCGCCGAGATCCCACGACAAACGGAATGAATGCTCGTAGTTCTCCGGGTGCATGGCCCGGTCGCCGATGAGCAGAACCGCGTCGGCATCAACATTCTCCGGGTCGTCTGTCATGTGAAGCATCTGAGTTTCGGGACGGATGCCGAGCGTTTCGTGCAACAATAGCTTGGAGAGAGCCGCGCTGGTTCGGGAGCCTTCGTCGAGGGCAACTCGCTTTACCGAGGACGGTTCGTTACGGAAGAAAAGGCGAACTGACCAGACAGGGCCTCGCGAGACGATTGCGGAATTCGAAACGAGTCGCAGTCCAGGGGTCTTCAAATACTCAAAAGCGGGGATAAGTCCGACATCGATGGCTCCCGATTTGATTTGGTCGGCGAGTCGACTAGGAAGGTCGGTGGACAATTGGCCAATCCCGGCCAAGTCATCGGCCAATCCATGGATGAGGGGCTTGGAGTTGAGATAGGAAACTGCCCCAACACGAACGAACTGGTTCGATGATGACAACGGACTTTTCGCACCTTTCTCAGATTCTCGTGGTATAGATTCTCGCGTTTCACACTCTCTCGGCTCGGTCCAGGCGGTGTGCACCAGAGGGAGTAGGCTACACGGATTAGCGGTTGTTGTCACCATGATTTTGCTTGGTGTTGTTGGGAAAAGGGCCAAGTGCCGCTGATTGTTGACGGCATCTGTGAGCAAGTCTTTTCTGGCCTGTCTAGCGATACGACTTAACCGCCAAGGCTCAGGGATTCATAACTTGTGGATCTTGGAAGGTGTTTCGGGGGACTTACAATGGCGGCATGACGAATTCCAAGTTAGTGCCACTGGTCCAAAAGTTAGCCCCTGCGATCACTCCCGATAGGGTCTTTCGTGCCCTCAAGCGGAAACCTTATTGCTGCTGGTTAGATTCTGCCCTTAAGGGTGGTCAGCGGGGGCGTTATTCGTTTTTGTGTGCTGACCCGGTCGAAAGCTGGGAGCTGCATGAGCCCGTAGCGGATCCACTTTCCGAAGTGCAAAGCTGGCTAGATCGCTGCCAATCGGCCACAGTTGGCGGACTGCCACCTTTTCAAGGCGGGGTCGCGGGGTATCTCGGCTATGAGTTTGGACGCTGTTTTGAGCGAGTCCCAGCTGCCAAGCATGATGAGTTTTCGACCCCCTTGGCGGTGCTCGGATTGTACGATGTGGTCTTTGCGTGGGATCATGAGCTCGATCAAGGCTGGGTTTTCTCTCACGGCTTCTCGCTCAAAGATCCGACCATGGATCGCGAGAAACGAGCTGTCCTCCGCTTGAACCAATTCCTGTCATGGGTCGAGCAGGATGAGGAGCTAAGCGATTCGTATCGGCAACCTAGCGTGCATGCGATGGCCCATGGATTAACAGCCGAGCAGTTTGAAACGCGATTGGGTGGTGGATGGCTAGGAAACTTTGACAGCGAAGGGTATCGAGCGGCCGTTCAGAAAGCTCGCGATTACATCTACGCGGGAGATATCTTCCAAGTAAACCTTTCGCAGCGTTTGCTGTGTCCCGCTCGTTGCAAATCGGATGAACTGTACGAGCACTTAAGGCTCGTGAATGCGGCCCCGTTTGCTGGCTACTTTGACTTTGGCAGCGGACAGATCATCAGTGCATCCCCGGAGCGATTTTATCACGTGCGAGACCGCTGGATTGAAACTCGTCCGATCAGCAGAAGAGCTCCTATCGAGTGAAAAAGATCGCTCGGAAAACGTCATGATTGTTGATTTGCTGAGAAATGATTTGTCGCGTGTATGTGATCCTAATAGCATGCGAGTGGAACAACTATGCAAAGTGGAAGAATATCCGTTTGTACTTCATCTAGTCAGTGTGATCGGTGCACGGTTACGGGATGAGGTCCAGTGGTCTGATGTTATGGCGGCCGTATTTCCTGGAGGGAGCATAACGGGTGCTCCTAAGGTTCGTGCCATGGAGATTATTGCAGAGCTTGAGCCAACCGTTCGAGGCCCATATTGCGGTTCACTCGGGTACTGCGGAGCAGACGGCAGCATGGACTGGAACATCCTCATTCGCACCTTGACAGCTTCGCGAGGGTGGTGGCAATTCCAAGTCGGGGGAGGGATCGTTGCCGATAGCGAGCCGGCCAGCGAAGAGGAAGAAACGTGGACCAAAGCTGCGGGGCTTGTGGCTGCGATAGAACGAGGAACGGTATCACCGGTTTAATCGGTATATGCCGAAAGATAGCAAATGCGCGACACCCGAAATCCCTTACAAAACGAAGTGAACTCCCTGCGATTTGGCGATACACACTCTAGAGCTTTTTGCAAAGGAGAAGGGATTCTATGAAACGTATCATGGCATTGATGTTGGTAACCGGGGCTGTATGTTCGGTATTTACTGGCACAGCAAGCGGCGATGGCTTTCTATCAGGAACATATCTAGATCCAGCGAAACAGCGAGAGGATATCCTTCCCTATCCAATCATCAAAGCATGGCCCGAGTATCGATACACTTACAATCGACCTCGTTACGTCACTGGTCACATTGCTCACATCATCGAGCCCTCCAGTCAAGAAGCGATGGCCTGGAAGTCGAGCGTGAACGCCGGGCACTATCGCAATCATGCAGGTCGATGTGTCCCTTTGTATTATTACCAAAAGCCATGGGAAGCACTCAATACGATGGCTCGACCTGACTTTGTGAAACAAGACGATATGGGCAAGATGCCGGCACCGCAGTAGCTCACGGTTGTTTAAAGCAACGATTCGGTGTCGCATACGCAGCCCAATTGATTGCCAGCCCACTTGTTTACCAGATAGACTTACGAGCCAACATCTATGGGTCAATTTTCAGGCGTTGACATACTCCTCCTGGATATCGAGGGTACGGTTTCGGATGTTCGTTTCGTGTACGACGTCATGTTCCCGTTTGCCAAGCAGAGCATGAAGTCGTTCTTAGAGTCGCATGGTGGGTCTACGGAGGTTCGATCGGCGATCGAGCAAGTCGCACGGGATTCGAATCTTGACGCTACTCATTGGTTGTCGGCCACAGATCGGAATGACATTGATGTCGAGAGACTTAATGCGCACCTTCAAGAGTTAATGTCAACGGATAGCAAAGCGACGGGACTCAAAGCACTGCAAGGCCTAGTGTGGAAGTCAGGATTCGAGTCGGGACAACTACGAGCTGAACTCTTTTCCGATGTGTTGCCAGCACTCCGGAAGTGGGCCGCCAACGGCAAGCGACTGTCCATCTACTCTTCGGGCAGCGTGCTCGCACAGCAGCTATTCTTTCGCTTTACGACTGAGGGGGATTTGAGCAGCTTATTATCTGGTTACTTTGATACCAACGTTGGCAAGAAGCAAGAGCCCGCTAGTTATCAGCGAATCGCCGAAGCTATCGGAGCGAAGCCGCGAACCATTCTGTTCGTATCTGATGTTGCAGAGGAGTTAATTGCGGCCATGGCAGTCGGCATGGAGGTTGTGGCGAGTGTGAGACCGTCCAACAAACCGCTTCATCCAAGCTACCTCGGTGCACAAATTCGTTCTTTTTCAGAGATCAATTTGGTCGACTAGCGATTCGGCTGAGATCCAATCGATACATAAGTTGGTTGTATTCGTATCGGGGTGTAGCGATTGGGTTGCCGGAGAACGATTGCGTATAGGTACCTTCAAAGTAGATGATACGATCGTCTTTTGATGAGTACACGGGATGTTGTCGAGGGTTGTAGAAGGTTTGTTTGGGATGAGTCGCAATCTTGGTCGCGTTCGTCCAAGGTCCGTCGATCGAGTCTGATTCCGCAAACCAGACTTCTCCCAAGTGAGACGGGTCGCTCTTGGGATTTATTTCATTGCCGATCAAGACCCAACGTTTGCGAAAGTTGTTCCATTGGATGGAGCTTCGGTGCATGGATATTGATTTCTCGTTGGACTGCAAATCATACCTGGCATCGGAAGCTCGCATTTCGTTGGCCAGAAGCTTTGTTTGTTCGTCTTGTTGTGTGGTAGGCGGGAGTGTTGATTGCCAGTGATAGGTTTTTGATTCTGAGTTCCATGCGAACGATTGGTACTGGGTCGGGTCAAGGATAGCATCCAGATTCGCTGCAACTCGCGTATTGGCAAACGACTCGACAAAGTAGATAAAATCTCCCTCCGGCTGTTTGATGTGCACCGCTTGGCCTCTCGGGTGCTGCCAATTGTTCGCAATATCAAAGGTGGCTTTCTTCTCGAACACCTCTTTTTCGTCGTTCCATATAGCAATCCCGTGTTCCACCATGTTGCCCAAGGAGAGGTGCCGGGAGTAGTGAGCAATCAAGAATTCGTTTTGATAATCATCATGAAACGTGAATGCTCCGAAAAGCCAAACGGCACCAGGTGCGTCATCGGGAAGAATTTTCTTGGGTCGTCCGGTCTCTTGATCGATGAAGTAAGAGAGCTGGGGAGCGTTTTCGACAAGCTCTTGACTGTCTTTTGCTTTATCTCTGTTTGGAATCGCGCTCGTGGCAGCTGTGACGTGAAAGTTCCCGAGCGGATAATGAGCGAGGTTCGTATCTCCCCAGATCCAGAAGAGTTTGCCGCGATAGGGGAGCATTTGGACCGAATCGGATCCCATAACGCCAGCATTCCACGAACTGCGATGATCGGGTGTGGGGATGCCGAGCAATTGGCTGTCCCGATACAGCCCGTTGCCAGTAACACGGTAAAGGCGTTCTGCATTGTTAACGCGTTTCATGGCCACTTTGACGCGCGATCCTGGATCGGTCCTTAGTTTGATGCCTTGAAATTCGAAACCATCTTTTGGGTATTCGTAGCCGGGGGACTCGACAGAAAAGTAAATGTCCTTTCCCATCATGCCCGGCTCCAAAAAGGCGATCCAGCCTTGGTTATCCGTCCAGTACTCCGTGTTGTCGGTGGTTTTTAGCTTTGCGAGGGGTAGACCACGTTTTGAGTCTTCGTCAATGATTTGGATACCGAACCAATCGGAGGCAGCTAGCAATTGGCATAACATGAACCAGCAACCGAATGTTAAGATCGCAGAGCGCGGCAACCAAAGATGGTAACAATTGCGAATTGTCTGCGAGCTCATGATACGTGATAATCCAGAAGCACAATAATCCGGAAGCGCAGTGAACGACCGTTTAGAATGTACTGCCATTGTGCTTGTTCATTTTGGGAAAGCGAGATTGGTTTTGTCACTCCTAAGTTATAGACTGCTAATCGTCCTCGTGTTGATGATTGGGATGCAATCTTGTGCACAATCGACGTTTGCCCAAGGGGTGCAAGCCATTTCGGGCAAGCCGTATGGTTTCGCTCGATTCGTCGTTCCTGCGGGCCAGATCACCGAGTCTACTTCGTTGCGAGTGGTCGTTAGCAACGAAGAAGATCGCATTTTTTTCCCTGCGATCGACGTTATCGAAGCTCCTCATCAAGAGCCAGCGACTCCTGAGCCAGCCAGAGACCGCGCCAATCGCCCCAGGATTGGGGCGCTCGTGCAGAGAATTCGAAATGCTGTCGCGAATGCCAAAGATCAGATCAATCCGCCAGAGTTAGTTCGCGTTCAGTTTTTGTTTACGGGGGATACACCGTTTGATGTTTATTTGGACGGTGATATTCAGCTCAAGGTCAACGTCGTACCCGTCAGGCCGCTTGGTGGGAACCAAGTCGATCAGACTTTTCTAGAACTTCAGGATTCCTGGTGGGCTGGTTATATTGCTCAGGCGCAGCGACAAGTTCAGCGAAGTGATTATCCAGCGATCATCGAGAGTTATCTCATACACATGCTGGGAAATCGATTTGGATTGGCAGCACCCGAGTTAACAAAGACACCGAAGAAATCCGAAGAGGTGCAATCCGATCCCCTT
>JALOQS010000375.1 GCA_025459355.1 Pirellula sp. | reverse complement strand
ACACGAAACAGAATCGCAACGATTCGCGGGGCCGGTCAGGGCTCAACGCCAGGCTAGATAACCACTAGGCCACGTGGCAAAAACGAATTGCCGGATTGATACCCAAAACTTCTTCGGGCTCTAAATCTTTCTATCGAATGCACTAATCTAATTGAGATCCAGCAGATTTATAAGAGCGAATCCCAACGCTTCTTCGTGGTTGGTGGGTATTCGCAAGCTTTTTTAGGAGCTTTTGACGTAAAGCGAGCATGGAACCTCCAGGTTAACGGGCGGGAGCGTCCGTTTCGTAGGGCTCATGTCGGTCAAGAGTGACCAACATACTATCAAAGCAACAATCCCGTACGGGTGGGTTTACGATCGACGTCATCTCCCATTTGCGGAGCTAGGCATGCCGAGTATTGAACATACGGTCGCCGGCATCTCCGAGGCCGGGAACGATGAATTTATTGGCATTCAAAACGGGATCGACCGCACCGACGTAAACGGAGACATCGGGATGTTCCGCGTTCAAGGCAGCGATCCCATCCTCGGAGGCGATGACGCTGATAACGCGAATGTCGGGAACTCCCCAGCGTTTGAGAGCCGCGATGGCGACACGGATGCTTCCTCCGGTGGCCAACATGGGATCCAAGACAATTCCCACATCGGCAGGGCTATCTTTGGGAAGCTTGCAATAGTATTCGACTGGCAAAGCGGTCGCTTCGTCTCGGTACATCCCCAAGTGCCAGACCTCGGCTTCGGGCAAAAGCTGGAGGATAGGGTCCACCAATCCCAAGCCGGCTCGCAAAATGGGGACAATCGAGATACGTTGCGAGAGTTTGCGGCCGGAGGTTTCTTCGATAGGGGTTTGAATTCGACAGTCTTGCAGCTTCAGATCCTTGGTGGCTTCCGCCGCAATCAGCATGGATATCAAGTGGATTTGGGTTCGAAAAAGCTGTGGAGGAGTGTTTTTGTCACGCAAAACGGACAAATGATGCTGAACGAGCGGGTGGTTCAAAACAGCTTGGTTATTCATGGTGCGATTGCTTTCCGAATGATCGGAGGGGGGACGGGCCACTGGCGACGATTCCGGCGAGATTGAGTGATCAGTATGGATACCCAGGCCGATCGATGCAATTGGTTCTGAGTTTTGACGGAGGAAAACTGCAAGAGCCTGAGTACAAACCGAGTTGAAAATGGTTACTATTAAGAAGAGGTCGTTAAGATCCGTCGATTGCACCTTAAAGTTAACTTAAGGCAAAGATCTTCGGATTTCCCGACCGACTGGCTGACGATCGCTGCGGTTTGATTTACCAAGACTGACGATCTCGGCTGACAATCGCGGCTGCCCAACTTTTCACTTATCGGATTTCTCCTCATCCAAGGGGCTTTCATGGCCAAGATTACTACAACACCTCAACCAAGAGAGTCCGCCTCCGATTCGAATCATGCAATCACGGGCCACACGGCTCAGCCAGGTTCGAGTGAGCCAGCGGTAAGTGTCAATACTGGTGAAGTCGTTTTGCAGGCAGGGGAGCGTCGCGATCGGAGTTTTTTGAAAGCGATGCCGAGTTGGATGATTAGCATGGTCGTGCACACGGCGGCCATTATTACGTTGGCGGCCGTTCACTTGGAACCGATCAAGAAAGAGCTCAAGCTGATGTTGACTTCGTCGGAGGGCTTGGAGTCGTCCGAGTCTTTGGATGTGGCCGAATCGGTCGAGGTTTCCAGCGAGAGTCTTGAACCTGTAGAAGCCGAGTCTCCAGCCCCAGCCGTGGCGGTAGAAGCGGTGATGACCGAGACATCGTCCCTGGTCGTTCCGGAGGTTGTTGTATCGGCGCCGGCGATTAGCATGCCGAGCGTGTCGCAAAGCCTAGCCCCTACCAGCGGTCTTTCCGTAAGTGCGAACGATGCGATCAAAGCGGCGATGAAAGGCCGATCCAAGGAAGCCAAGCGCGATCTATTGAAAAAGTTTGGTGGAAGTGATGCGACGGAAAAGGCGGTGTCCATGGCATTAAAATGGCTGGCCGATCGCCAGAACAAGCAGACGGGTGCATGGACATTAGCCCACGGGCCGGACAATCCCGGCAAACGAATTCAAAGCTACAACGCCGCGACTGGTTTGGCGCTGATGTGTTTTCTGGGAGCAGGCCAAACGCACCTCGAGGGAGAATACAAAGAAACGGTCTTCATGGGGCTCAGCTTTTTGATTCGCAACATCAAGCCGCACGGTGGACATTTAGGTTGGTATGTTGGTGGCGGCGGGGCTGGGCCTGATGACATGTACTCGCACGGCATTGCAACCATCGCATTGTGTGAGGCCTATGGCATGACCAAGGATCTCGCTTTGCTCGAAGCGGCTCAAGCGGGGGTCAATTTTCTGACTTATGCACAAAATCCTGACACAGGTGGATGGCATTACGGTCCGAAAGGGCGTGGCGATACATCGGTCGTCGGTTGGCAAATGATGGCGCTCAAGAGTGCATCGATGGCGGGCATTTCGGTGGATCTTTCGGTCGTTCGAAAAGCCAATTTCTTTCTCGATCAAATGGCCTGGGATGGAGGCAAATCGTACCACTACGATTTTAACTCGGTCAGTTCGGGAGCGGGTTACAACCCAAGCTGTACTGCATGTGCGTTGCTTTGTCGAATGTACTCGGGGTTGCCTAAAGATAACGAAGCATTAAAGGGAATCGTGGCCAAGTTTGATGCAGCGGGCCCTGATGCGACCAACACCTACTACAACTACTATGCCACGCAGGTCATGAAGCAGGTAGGGGGCAAGGAATGGGATCGATGGAATGAAAAGATGCGAGACCAACTTTTGGGCATGCAGATGCAGACGGGTGCCTCGGCGGGCAGTTGGTACTGGAATGATGGACACAGCACCGAACAAGGAGGCCGTTTCTATACCACGTGCATGGCGACGATGATTCTCGAGGTGTACTACCGATACTTACCGATTTACTCGGAGCAAAAGGACGAGGACGCCTTTCAGCTTTAGATTGGTTCTAATTGGCAATCGTCTAAGGCAACGCTCGCGCCGCGGCCCATGTATCGGACGGCGATCAACAAGCGAACTTGATTTTCGCGTCGCAGGATAACGCCTTCGAATCCTTTAAAGACACCTGAACGCACGCGGACTTTTTGGCCTGGTTGCAGACGAAGCTCGGGAGCCAGCGGCGCATCGGTCAAAATGAGATTGTGGATTTGCCTGAGGTCGGTCACTAATTCGTAAGGATTCGCGACAGGCATCCAGCGGCTAACGCTTCCCGTGCAGATGGCCGTGTAACGCTGCATTTCCGTGCCGTGGATAAACACGTAGTTCGGAAACAGCGGTTCGATGCTCAATCGGAGTTTGCCGTTAGGGGAGCGGAACCGGCGAGAAATCATTGGGCCGTAAAACGGAACTTGCGATTCGAACAGTTGCCGCATCAGTTTTTTTTCAAACCGGGGCTTGGTGTA
>JALOQS010000374.1 GCA_025459355.1 Pirellula sp. | reverse complement strand
CATGCCGATCCCGATAAAGACCAACTCTTGCCGACAATCACCCACCTCAGGATTCCAAGTGTCTTCGATGTGCTTTCGAATTTGGGGAATGTCGGGCCAGCGATCTTGCGGAATCGCTGCCCACCAAAAACCACCAAAGTCCAATCTTGCCACTCGCCCCGCTTGCGACCAAACTCCAATCTTGTCGAGCCGACTCGCAAGCCAAAAGAAGCCTTTTGATCTCAAGATTCCAAACCAATCGCGACTGAGCCGATCGTAGAATCGCTGCGGATGAAACGGACGCCTCGCGCGATAAACAAAGCTAGTAACGCCATACTCCTCGGTCTCGCTGGCCCCTTCATCTCGCAGTGTCAATTGCCAACCTTTGGACTGCTTGGCAATCTCAAAATCAAAACGACCTGTACCTAGTATCTTGGCCGGATCGATCTTTCCGTATTCGCTTCTGATCTTGAGAGCCAGCGGGTTGAGCCGCTCCACCAGTGATTCGATTTTTTGCACGGTATCTTCATCAACCGTGTCGGTTTTGTTGATAAGGATGACGTTCGCAAACTCGACTTGATCGATGAGCAAATCCGCAACAGTCCGCGTGTCTTCATCATTTGCTGCGGCGCCAAGGCTTTGTAGATCTTCGCTGTGGTCCAAGTCCTCAAGAAAGTTCGCACAATCAACAACGGTAACCATCGTGTCGAGTTCGGCGATATCTGATAAGGCCAGTCCATCCCCTACCGCAAAGGTAAAGGTGTCAGCAACGGGCGCCGGTTCGGAAATCCCGGTCGACTCAATTAACAAGTAATCGAACCGACCTTCGCGAGCTAGTTTAGATACCTCGACGAGCAAATCTTCTCGCAACGTGCAGCAGATACAACCATTGGTCATCTCGATAAGCTTCTCATCGGTACGACTAAGATTCGCATCCCCGCCCGCGATCAACTGCGCATCGATGTTGACCTCGCTCATATCATTGACAATGACGGCGACTCGCAAACCTTCGCGATTGCAGAGGATATGATTTAATAGAGTCGTCTTGCCCGCCCCTAGAAAACCGGACAGAACCGTAACAGGTAGCTTGGCCGTAGCAGATTGCTTAGTAGCCGCGGCTCCGCGATCAACCTCTTTCATCGCTTGCCCATCCAATCACAAAAGTTGAGGATCATCGTTAGTCGCTTTACTCCGTTGGTGATTTCTGGCGAGCGATGCAGAATTCGATCTTGATAAGTAGGATGTTTATGCCCCTTTAAGAATACCACGGAAGAAAGGGGGGCTCTAAAGATAATCTCAGGTTCCCGATGGTCAATGAACTCGGTCGTTGGACCGTAGTAAGTGACCAACATTCTCACAAATACATTATCGCAATGAAACTTGGGACATGACTGTCGGTCCGTCAGCTCGATTCGCACCTCCATTTTTTCCTGCTCAAACAGATTCGCGAATAGCTCGATGTGTCCTACCATCTTGCTCTCAAGTTGCTCGCTTGGAAGACCCATTTCGCTTAGCGCACTGGATACCGTAGCGTGCGACTGAACACGCGTTAACGAGGTTCGCTTTTCAAAGTTTGGCAAACTCTGGACAACTGGTCCAATAGCGAGATCCAATTCTTCGGGACGCTCCTCTGCCAGAACAACAATATCGGAATCGACGCTTTGAAGGCGCGTCAGCACATCGGATACGCCGCTAACCAAAAAGCGGTCTATTTCACTGCTAAGAGAAAGGGTCTTTGTCATGAATCGCGTATTGGCAAGAGGGAAAATGTCTGAATTGCGAAAGCGAGCGACGCCGCTGCTGCTACAAACTCGCAAACCAGCTCATCACCCTAAGCCGATCATAATGCACCCGATACGCAAATGCAATACAATTGCAAAAAAGACAAGCAGTCCATCAATAGTTACTTACGACGACTTGGGCGAGTTGAGGATCGACTGAGCCCAGGCCAAGTCCGCTCCTTCGAGTGGCGGCTCAGGATTCGATTCGTAGATGTAATCTTCGTAGCCCGCTGCATCGTAAACGCGATGGAGGAGAGCTTGTAAGTCGAGCGTCGCATCCGGAAACTCACCCTTTAACGGGATCGGTATGACAGGCAGCGGATCTCGCAATCCAATGGGCCATGCCTCGACCTTGGGAAGATCCCGTTTGCGATACACGGCGACCGAGTAATCGCTCGGCGGTAGATCGTTCAAGGGAAACCGAGGACCACCGCGAAGCAAATCAATTTCCACCAGCGAAGCAGTACTAAACATCAGAGCGGTTCGCTTTGCAACATACTGATCGTGATATGGACCGTACCTCTTATTCGAAGGGCTTAGCAACTCGATCATGGTTACCAATTCCCGGTTCTGACGATCACGAATTTCGATGTAAGCATGACGCTCGATATCGACATCGCTCAAGGATGCGATGACCGATTGAACTTGATTGTTTACCTCAGGAGCGACCGTAGCGACAGCAGTACTATTGCCTGCCAAGCCTTCCAACAACGCGACATCTGGCCTACCGAGCAGCTTGCGTCGATCGTCACCTGAGGGCTCGTGAATAAAGACTCGTTCCTCTAGCTTGACCAAAAAATGAGGACGGACCTGTGCTGCTAACGATTCACCTGCGTAGGCGGCGAAACGATTATGAAAGTCCTCCCACACAGAGGGCTGTTCCAAATAAGGATTCATTCCTGGAAAAGGAGAAGTCATATCGCATTCCAAAATTCAAGGTATCCAAAACTAACACCTGACCGCGTTACTCCCTCTTATTCTAAATCACAAACTACGCTCCGGCGAGATCGAGGATTGATTATCCCTAGGAATTCCCTGCTCGGCGAAGCGATCATGGCGTTATTCGCTTATGCTATCACCGGTTCACGGGTTGCTAAGTCCCGAGCTTCAATCGCTCGCTTGACTCAAGTGTAGCTCCACGAAATGCGGTCCTATTCTCCGCCAATCTTAAGTCTTGATCGTAGGTTGTAATCATCTGCTTCATGCGTTGGTGTCCCTCTACGCTCGAGAGCAGTTGAGGAAAACACATTCGAACCACATCCAGTGCCACACTAACCGAAACCGACGCGCCGGGAGATGCTCCTAGCAAAGCTGCCAAAGTTCGATCCGCCGCGTTCACTAACTCAGTCCCGAAATAGATGGCACCTCGATCCGATTTCTTGATTGCCTGCACTCGAATGCCCGCTTGTTGCAATCGCCAGTGCTCCGCACGAGCATTCGGATAAAACTCACGCAATGCTTTCAATCGATCCTTCATGCTTTGTAGCTCTTGGCCGATCAAGTATCGAACGAGCGATCTGTTATGTATGCCAGCCCTAAGCAACGACTCCCCGTCTGCTTGAGAAAGCGAGTGGTCCACGAGGCAAACGGTCCGAACATGAGTTGTCGCTGTCCGTTTAACATGCGCACATCGAGATGCCCCGCTCCGAGACTCGGTGCCGATGTTGGTGTCGCTCCATAAACTTTCGAATCATGTCTCGCACAAATGGATGGTTCATCACATACCAGCCATTGACCAGCAATAGGAAATCCGCCAAGCCCTAGAAATTCAGCGAGACCTGTCGACTGAAGCAACGCCAAACTCCCGCCTCCCGCTCCCACAAAAACGAATTTAGCTCACCGGTCGCTAAGCAGCGTGATTCCACCCGCCAAGCCTCGGCCTCTTTGTATAGCTTGGTTACTTTCCAACCACTAGCAATGTCGCAGTCATCCTGCTCCGCCAACCATCCGCCCATGCGTCGCGCGAGCAGCCCATAATTGACCTCCGTGCCAATGCCTCTGGTTGCCGCCACGCTAGTCGGTTCACGTCCCTCCATAACCAGCGGTGCCCAGTGCGTTATCTCCTCCGAATCGGTCGTCCACGTCATATCGCTAAAGAAATGATGCTCGCTCATCGCATCGTGCCGGGCTCTTAGAAACTCAACACCATCCGCGCCACTCAGAAAACAAACGTGAGGAACCGGCTGAATAAAATCTCTTGGTTCACCCACAATGCGCCCCAAAACTGCTTCGAGTGCTCGAATTGTTCAAAGATTTTTAGAGCCCGTTCGATGGGAACGCTACCATCGCTTGCACGACTGGGGGTATAGCTTAACTCGCAAAGCCCGGCATGCCCGGTCCCTGCATTGTTCCAGCCATCCGATGCTTCGCGAGCTAGCTCGTTAGTTGCCTCAATCAATCGAATGCGAAGACGAGGCTCCAATTGCTTTAGCATCACGCCAAGCGTTGCGGACATGATTCCGCTGCCGATCAAGATGACATCGGTGTCAGTATTCATATCGTAAAATTAGCATTGTGGTTATTGTGGTGAACGATGCGTTGTAGTGGACGACGCAAGGAGTCCCTTTGCACATCCCCGTAGCCGAAGTCGCCGTAGCCGAAGTCGCCAAGACTTTGTGTAGTCCTCGTAGGCCGTAACAAGAAGCAACGCGACGCAGTTACGGCATAGCACTCCAGGACTAAAATGACTTGCCGGTTTAGGGTTGAGTTAGAGTGCCCCCCCTGCCGTAACTTCGCAAAGCCTTGTTACGGCCTACGTTACTCTTGTAGCCGAAGTCGCCAAGACTTTGGACTGCACTCCAGCAATACATCCAATCTCTTGGCGAGATCGGCTACAGCATCGTACCCGATCTCGCATCACGGCCGTGCGAAGAAGCCACCTTTGATTTCCATTAGAATTACTTCGAAACTACCTCGCACCGGCGCACCAGCTTTCATGCTGGATTCTTCTAACTGACAAGTCCCCTTGATCCATCGCATATCCCCCCCACCAAACGGGCCTTGGAAACCATTGCCCCCTCGCGAGAACGAGCCACTAACCGTAACTTTCGCTGGTTCCGATTGCACAAAGTCCTCCCGGTCAATATTCAAGGAAAGCGTGACCGGTTTACCATCTTGTGTCTTGCCAACCAACTCCACCATCGCGGGACTGGTTGCCGAAGGACCGCCAAACATTCCCATCGAGAATCGACGTGAGGAAACCTTGAGATCGCTTATCTCGATCGTTTCGCCGCCACTCGTTATGGTCAACGTGGCCGTTGATTGACTTCCTTTGGGTGCACGCTCCCAGAACGTCGAGAACGATCCCGATGCCTGCCCCGTCTCTTTGGAGTACATCGGTGGGCGAGGATTCTCTTGAGTCTTGATTGGCCAATTTTCCAACTCTTTCAAAACACGCATCTTGCGAGAATCGATAAACCGCTTCATGCCTTTCTGTGCAGTGGCCGCTCCCAATTGTCGCTTGTGAAGATGCGGCTCAACAAGTTTCGCCAGTGCATCGATTTGTTCCTTGAGCTTTGCTTCATCCCAATGTTCGTCAAGCAACTTCTGCAGGACTTGGCGATATCGTTCGCGTCCCTCGTCATTTCGAAAGAGCTTGTGAGGTAGTAACGAATTGGTGTAAACGGACTCGATCGGTTTGGTGAATCCTCCCATGGGTCCCAACATGGAGGACCACAACGAATCGGCACCCCATGGCATGAACCGAAGCTTGT
>JALOQS010000373.1 GCA_025459355.1 Pirellula sp. | reverse complement strand
ATTCGATATGGGCGTTCGCGAAAACGGTAGCGTCTATCTGGCCTCGAACGATGAAGAGTTGCAATTGCTCCATGAGCTCGCATCGATCAACAAGGCCAACGACTATTGCTCAAAACTACTAACCAAGAGTGAATGTCTGGACCGATATCCAGGCCTGCGATCCGACTACGTCGTTGGCGGTCTATTGTTTCCCGAAGAAGTCTCCTTGGAGCCACGTAGAGCCACCAAATCGATCATCAAGTTTTTGCAGGAATCGTTCGCACTCGATTACAAACCACACCACACTGTCGCCGCGATAGAGGCCGACGACAAGAGAGCAACGCTCAGAACAAGCCACCGAGCCGAGGTGAATACGGTCTATGCAGAACAGGTCATCGTTTGTTCTGGACATGACTTTCAGACGCTATACCCGGAGTTATTCGCGGCTAGCGATCTCGAAGCAGTCAAGCTGCAAATGCTGGAGACGGTCGATCAATCGCAACAGTTTGTTCACGGCAACTTGCTTACCGGCTTATCGATTCGACGATACGAAGCATTCTCCGAGTGCCCTTCGTGGACAAGTATCAAATCCAAAGAACCGGCAGAGTCGTTTGCCAAAAAGTGGGGTGTTCACATTCTGTTCAAGCAAACGACCACAGGTAGTTTTATCATCGGCGATTCGCATGAGTACGCGGATGCGTCAAATTCTGATCAACTGGGCTTTGATATTCGCGTCGATGTTCAAGATTTCCTGTTGTCGGAAGCTCGCAAAATTCTGGATCTCAAGTCCTACGAAGTAAAGCGTCACTGGTATGGCGTTTACTCTCAGTGCAAAGAGCAGGATATCTTCAACCACCAAGTCCACCATCGCATTCGTATCGTGACCGGTATCGGCGGTAAAGGCATGACAGCCAGCGGCGGGTACGCTGAAGAGACGATTCAAGCCATCTTTGGCCCCAACCCTACGAGGCAGTCATTACCCCCGAGACCAAAAATCGAACTCGTCGTGTTCGATATGGCAGGCACAACGGTCGACGAAGATAACATTGTTTACAAGACGCTGCATCGAGCACTTTTAAACCAAGGAGTCACAACCGACCTCAACACCGTCCTCTTGCATGGAGCAGGCAAAGAAAAACTGCAAGCAGCCCGAGACGTCATTGAAGCCGTTTTAGGACAACCGAACGAAGCCTTAGCCTTGGCCGCTTTCAGTCAATTCAAAGTGATGCTAGACCAAGCGTATGCGACGGAACCAATTCGTGAGCAGTCCCATGCGAGCCAAGTCTTCGAGTTCTTGAAGACCAGGAATATCAAAGTCGCGTTAAATACGGGGTATAACCGGCCAGTAACCAATCACCTGCTCAATCGTCTTGGTTGGAGCAACACGCCTCTCATCGATGCTGTGATTTGCGCAGATGATGTCGAGCGAGGCAGACCACACCCCGATATGATTGAACTGGCCATGCAACGTTGCGGCGTGAAAGACCCTCGCAAAGTCGCCAAAATCGGAGATAGCGCCATCGACATTGATGAAGGGAAAAATGCAGGCTGCGGCCTAACATTTGGCATCACAACCGGAGCTCAGCTTCGCGAGCAATTGTTGCTCGCGACTCCTAACGCGATCCTTTCGAGCTTGGCGGAATTGCAAGACTGGATATCGGTAGACTAGGCTTCGATTGCCTTCTATCGCTTACTCAATTCTTACGATGGCTTGAATGGGTTGGTGGTCACTACCGAATAGCCCGGCTGGAGTTTTTGGGTCCAGTATTTGGCTAGTAACGGTTTGTACACCTCGCGCAACAAATATGAAATCGATCCGATTGCCCTCAATGGCTTTGAAACCGTTCCAGCTACCGGCGGGCTGGCCTGCCGTAGGCATATAACCAGCCAACGTATCGACCCATCGCATCTCTTCACTTTCCTGGGTAATGACTGCATAGGGAAGATCGGTTGGTGGACAGTTAAAGTCGCCAGTCAAGATCGCTGGCAGGTTGCGGAAAAGTGTCTTGGCTTTATCGGTGATGATGCGTGCACTTTCTTGTCTTGCTTTTTTACCAATGTGATCAAAGTGCGTGTTGATGATCAAGCACTCTTTGCCGGTCTTCTTGTCCTTAAGTACAACCCAAGTCGCCATGCGAGTGATCGCAGCGTCCCAGTCTTTGCTGCCGGGAACATCCTGAGTTTTGCTAAGCCAGAAATGTCCCGAGTCCTTTTTTTCGAACCGATCCTTTCGAAAGAAAACGGGAACGTATTCCCCTTTTGTTTTACCATCGTCGCGACCAGCTCCGACGAAGTCATAATCCGGCAGCAATTTCTGCAGATCTTCCAGTTGCGATTGCAGCACTTCTTGCAAACCAGCAACATCGTGTTCTTTGATCACCGCCGCCACAGTCTCAGCTCGGTTAGGCCATGCATTCTTGCCATCCGATGCGGTATTCAATCGAATGTTATAGGACAGAACCGACCATTGATTCTCCGATGACGGGGCTGCTGTCGCTTCATCGGTTTGTGAGTAGGCGATCGATGTGGTGGATAGAGAAGCAGCCAGCCATAGGAGCACATGGCCAATACCAATCGAACAGAATGAGCCAAATGGACGGAGAGAGAAAGTCATAGTTTGGAATCCGAAGTCTTGAGAGAAATGGTATAAATGGTGCTGACAAAACTGGGGCCATTGAGGATTTTTTGCCAGTGTTAAATGCTGTACCAGCCTTCGATGCAACCCCCGAGTATACACAGGAAAGAGATCGACCGAGAGGAACAGACAACCATGTTGCTTTACCATAGCCAAGATTTCGAGGGTCACAACACCGGGTCTCATCCTGAATGCATTGAGAGAATCACTCGCGTTAACGAAATGTTAAGCACAAACGGCTGGCTCGATAAATGCTCGCGGCCCCAGTGGAAGCTCGCGACCCCCGATCAATGCCAACGCATCCACACCGAAAGTTATCTCACCAAACTGCAGCAATGGTGCGAGGACGACGCCGGTCGGATTGAAGTGGACACAGTCGTATCAAATCGTTCCTGGAACGCTGCATTGATGGGAGCTGGTGCCGCGTGCGATGCCGTCGAGCGAGTCATTCGAGGCGAAGATTCCAAGGCTTTTTGTGCGATTCGACCACCAGGGCACCATGCCATTCCCGACAATGCCATGGGATTCTGTCTGCTGAATAACGTGGCCATCGCCGCTCGTCACGCCAAAACGTTGGGGCTCGAACGTGTGATGATCGTTGATTGGGATATCCATCACGGCAACGGAACTCAAGATGCTTTTTGGGACGATCCGACCGTTGCCTTTGTTTCCATTCACCGTTTCCCTTTTTACCCAGGCACCGGCAAAGAGGACGAAATCGGCGGAGGAGCCGCGAAAGGAACCAAGAAGAACATACCAATTCCAGCGAGCACAACCGCTAAAGATTTTCTTGCGAAATTAATGGATGCGACCGATGCGCTAGCGGCTCAGTTCAAGCCACAGCTCATGCTCCTTAGTGCAGGATTCGACGCCCATCGCGCCGATCCGGTAGGTGGCTTGTCTCTCGAAGAAACGGATTTCGAGACCGCTACCAAGTGGATTGTTGAACTCGCATCGACTCATTGCAATGGCCGGCTGGTCTCGTTGCTGGAGGGTGGCTACAACCTAACTCACATGCCGCAATCCGTCGACGCGCATCTGCGAGGTCTGACTGCATCCTGAGGTTGATTCGCAACGGCAGATTGGCGATAGGCGAATTCTCACGAGACATTGCGGGAATCTTACGCCATTCCTCGTGCATTGCGATATTCAAGCCACGCGAAAAGACAATAATGCACCCCACCCCACGTAGAGAATTTGTAGAGCGGAACGGTTCATGGCAAAAGAGATATCTGTACCCATCAAGTGGCATGGTGGCAAAACCTATCTGGCGTCCAGGATTTTGGAATTGATGCCGGAGCATGTTCACTATGTTGAACCGTTCTTCGGCGGAGGCGCAGTCCTATTCCGCAAGCCACCGGAGTTGATCGAGAAACACTCCGAAGTCATTAACGATATCTACGGAGATCTCGTCAACTTTTGGAAGGTTTTGCAATCACCGGAGCTCTTTCCAGAATTCGAGCGAATTGCAAACCTAACTCCGTTTGGTGAGCCAACCTGGAAAGAGGCTTCTTCTGTAGAGAGCGATGATCCGATTGCCAGAGCGATTGCGTTTTTTGTTCAATATCGACAATCGCGACAGGGGCTTGGAAAAGCCTTTGCGACCATGTCGCGTAGCCGAACACGTCGAGGGATGAACGAACAAGTGTCATCGTGGCTATCGGCCGTCGAGGGCCTTCCTGAAGCGCACGAGCGGTTGAAGCGAGTCGTCATATTCAACGAACAAGCAGCCAAATTGATTCGTCGCGAAGATGATCCCAACACGTTGTTCTATTGCGATCCTCCCTACTTATCGGAAACTCGAGCGGTGAAGAATGCTTACTCGCATGAAATGAGCGAAGCAGAGCATCTCGAGCTAATAGAAACCTTGGGTAGCATTCGAGGCAAATTCATACTGAGTGGAT
>JALOQS010000372.1 GCA_025459355.1 Pirellula sp. | reverse complement strand
CCGATCGGTACTTTTGCCGCTTCAATTCAGCCCGTTTCGTTTGCCGACGTGGCTGCTATGAAGTAAGGTACATTTAGGGCAGGCTGCCGGCTTGTCTTACTGAATCCTCACTAGGCTGGCAGCCTTAATCATAGTGACTGATCCGATGCGACAGCTTTACATCATTCCGATTATCCATTCGAGACATGATCTAGGGACGCTGGAGCTACCGATCCGTGAAATGAAAAGCCAGCTTCTTGCCAACAGCACTCTTGAGCATAATCAAAAAGTGCTCGACTTGTTTTGGCAGGAACTAAAGTCGGGTATGGAGGCCTGGAGCATCGATTACGCGAACGCGTTTGTGTTTCAGGACGCGTTGCCGTACACAGGGCATCCAGACAAGCTGATCGAGCACCGAATCGTCGAGGAGATGGCGTCGAAAGGGAGCGCTAACCACCAGTTGGTAAAGTGGCTTATCGATCAAGGAGCTCAACTGATGGGAACGGAGTCTACCGAGCTGCTCATCAAAGAGTATGAAGCAGTGAAAAAGAGTCTCGCCGAAGGGAGTTATCGGGAGATTTCTGCTCGTGATGATTCAGGCCAAGCTGATTCTGCCAAGGCGCTTTTAGCGGCAAGAGATCAATTTATCGCCAAACGAATAACAGATTCATTGCATGATGGGCAGTTGGGGATACTTTTTATTGGTCTACAGCACCGCGTGCAAGACTATCTCCCAAATGATCTCGCGGTAACGTATCCATTTGGCAAAGTGAAGGACTGCGATAGCCCCAAGATCTATGAAGCGGTCTCTAAGGAAATCACTTATTCGCAATCTACTTAGGATGACGATTTTTAAGTCCTCGTGATGGATCAAGTGTGCAAAATACCTTTGGCATTGCACTCTATTCGTTCACAAGCCCACAAATAACCGAACTTCCTTACACGCACTTTCTGAACCGATGTGTTAGGAGTTTCGACCGTGAGCGATAGCGAAGACAATAAACAAAAACCATCAGCCGCAGACCTATCCGCAATGCTTGGAATCGGCGGATTGTTCGACGGTGTATCGAATTTAATCTCCAAGTTTGGGGAGCTCGCCGAAAAGGGAGAAAGCCTCCGCGCTGCAGTTGGAGAAAGCGAATCGCCCTCTGGCAAAAAGTTTACGAGCTCGTACGGTGTCAACGTTCGTTTTGGCGGATTGGCTAATCGAAACGGAGAGGGAAACGACGGTACCTATTCCGTCAATCCCGTACCCAAGGCCAACAAACCAGAGTCGAAACCCGGGCCAAGTGTTCCTCGCGTTCGCGAGCCAAACGTGGAACTCTTTGATGAGGGGGACCACTTGCAGATCATTGCCGAAATGCCAGGCGTTTCGAGCGAAGATGTGAATCTGACCTTCGTAGAAAAGAGCCTGTTGATTCAGGGAGTTAGCAAGGTCGCGGAATTCAAAAAGGAGTTGCCGCTTCCTCGTGAATTTGGACCGGATCAAGTGACCATCACAGCCAATAACGGCGTTGTCGAAATACGGCTTGCCAATCAATAGTTTATGTCGGTCAGCAATTGAACTTACCAAGGAATCGGTATAGCAACTAAGCCAAACCATTAGCTTGCTTGCCGTGGGTTAGTGACTCTCGAACGGATTTGATCAGTATGTCTGCAATGGATGCTACCACCAAGATGCGTTTGCGCGTGGTCGAAGCTGCAAGCCGCGATGTCGGTCGCGGTCTCATTCGACTTGACCCAAGCGATATGGAGTCGATGGGCTTGAGACCTGGTGATATTATTCAGATCACGGGCAAGCGGACCACGGTTGGCAAAGCGATGCCTGCGCATAAAGACAGTCGCGGGCAGTCTTGGGTACAAATAGATGGCGTCATGCGAGAGTCTGCAGGCTGTAGCATCGACGATCTCATTGAGATTGAGAAGACTACGTGCCGCGATGCAAGTCAAGTTACCATTCGACCTCGCAAGGTGAAACCGATCGAACGTGATCTCGATTACATCGCGTCGCTCGTAGATGGATTGCCTGTTCAAAAGGGTAGCGTGATTCGAGCCATATTATTTGGAAACGAATCCATCGATTTTGACGTACAGGAAGCGGCTCCGGCTGGACCCGTTTTAATTACTCCGAACACGAAACTCGTTATTGAGCAGTGTGCGACGGATACGGAACATCGCAGTCCCTCGTACGAGGATGTGGGAGGAGCCAAGGCGCAGTTGCAGCGCATCCGCGAAATGATTGAGCTGCCTCTTAAATTTCCGGAGGTTTTCGAAAGATTGGGAGTGAGTGCCCCGAGAGGAGTTCTACTCTATGGACCGCCCGGTTGCGGGAAAACGCTTATTGCGAGGGCTATTGCTCATGAAGCAGATGCGAAGTTTTTCGTCGTAAGTGGTCCCGAAATCATTCACAAGCATTACGGTGAAAGCGAAGCGCATCTAAGAAAGATCTTTGAACAGGCGAGCAAGCAAGGGCCGAGTATTATCTTTCTCGATGAGATTGACGCGATCGCGCCGAAGCGAGAAAACGCTGCGGGTGATGTCGAACGCCGCGTGGTGGCTCAATTGCTCACGTTGATGGATGGATTAAAACAACGCGAAAATGTGATTGTCATTGCGGCAACCAATTTGCCTAATTCGATCGATCCGGCTCTCAGACGACCGGGGCGATTTGATCGCGAGATTGAAATCACGATTCCCGATCGTTCGGAAAGACTTCATATACTAGAGATTCACACCCGAGGAATGCCGCTGGAGGATGACGTGGATTTGCGTCATTTGGCATCGATCACGCATGGTTTCGTGGGAGCGGATCTGGAAGCCTTGTGCCGCGAAGCCGCTATGGTTTGTTTGAGAAAACTCTTAGACAAAATCGACCTAAGTCAAAAGCGAATCTCCTACAGTCAGCTTGCATCGATTCGTGTTTCGATGTCTGAGTTTCTTCAAGGGTTTCAGTCTGTCGAGCCTTCTGCTATTCGCGAGGTTTTCGTAGAGGTGCCGAACGTTCAGTGGGACGATGTTGGTGGATTGGAATCGATTAAGCAACAATTGAGGGAGGCGATTACTTGGCCGCTAAAATATGAAGCTCTTTTCTCCCAAGCGAAAGTGCGACCCGCACGAGGTGTGCTTTTAGCAGGCCCGCCGGGTGTCGGCAAAACGATGATTGCGAAAGCGGCGGCAACCGAAAGCCAAGTCAACTTTATTTCCATCAAAGGCCCGGAGTTGCTCTCGAAATTCGTGGGCGAATCCGAGCGGGCTATTCGCAACATCTTTAGTAAAGCGAGGCAGGCCGCCCCCTGTTTAATGTTCTTTGACGAAATCGATGGACTTTGCGCAACTCGTCAATCGGGCACTCAAGATTCGGGCGTATCGGGACGAGTGCTAAGCCAGTTTCTGTCCGAGATGGACGGAATCGAAGAGATGAACGGGGTTTTCGTTCTTGCTGCAACCAACCGACCTGACATGGTTGATCCTGCACTTCGGCGCTAC
>JALOQS010000371.1 GCA_025459355.1 Pirellula sp. | reverse complement strand
TAGGGCCTCGTTTTTCGAATTCAACAAAAAAGGCGGCGTCGTCCCATTGCTTTGAAGTGACTTGGATTGGATCGCAAAATCCTTCTCGTAGTTCGGATTCGGGATCGGTCTTTAGCCAAAACGAAACAGTACCGGCGCTTAGTTCGGAGGGGTTGGGAAAGTTGTTGTGGACTCGGTAGAAGACGACACTCTTGGTTGGGCGATCGAACCGAATGCAGCCTCGATAGCGTCCTCCCTCTGGCATGTGTTTGGCGGTTTCTGATCGGTTGGAAAATGGTTCGCTTGTTAGACGTGCATCCATAGAAGACGCTTCGAATAATGTCGGGTTACCTTTCGCGAAATCAGCTGTTGTGGATTGGTCAAACGAAGAGTGAAAGAGCAGGTTCGCAGCCAACGAGCCTTTTTGGTTGTCTTGTGCGTGACCAATCGTGCAATGGAGTGCGAGGAGGAAACATAGCCATGTAAAAACCCTTGCTTTGGTCGTCATGAAAAAGGGCGTCATGAGGGGGTGCCACGCAACTGGCATATCAATTAGTGGAGAAAGCGGACTGTTTCGCATCGTGACACCTTTGGAAAGAGGAACCAAGTGGTTTGAATACAATTCCAATGGTAACGATTTTTCGGCATGTTATGTCGAGCAAAGTTCGTTTGTAGCAGGTCTTTCTGAAGAGCATGTGCCGCTCGAATGCCTGCCCAAGGCAACAAAGGTGGAACAACTGACAGAACAAGAATTGTGCCCGAAAAACTCTTAAAAAGACACTACAGGAATCGTTGGACAACCTTCGATATCTGACCCACTGTTTGTCTGACCAAACTTGAATACAGGCGGATTTCAAGGGAGTTGGATGACAAAAAAAATTACCAATCAACTGCAAGCTAGGAGATTTCATGGCCCCAGAGAATCCCGGTAGCTCGAGTAGCGTTTTGAAGCCAGCGAAAGCAACCATCAACCCTACGTCGAGTGTCTTATCAATCGTTGAAGATTTATCAAAAGCGGTCCAAGTCGCAATCGGTGAAATCCGAGATATCAACGAGAATGCGAAGTTGCTCTCATTGAACGCGAGAATCGAAGCCGCACGAGCGGGTTCCGCAGGCGCAGCATTCGGCGTGGTCGCGCAAGAGATGCAGTCGCTGTCCGAAAAGACAGCTGAAGTTGCGGATGAGATGGCCAACCAGACTACGTGTACGATTTCCGAATTGCTCGATTTCATCGGCGGGAACGTACGAGGAACACGATTAGCCGACTTGGCTTTAACGAACATCGATCTCGTGGATCGGAACTTGTACGAACGGACATGTGACGTGCGTTGGTGGGCTACGGACGCGGCTTTGGTTCAAGCCCTGACGTCACCATCGGCGGAAAACGTGGAATACGCTTCTGAGCGTATGGGAGTCATTCTCAGCGCCTACACGGTGTATCATGACTTGGTTCTGTGCGACCTGGATGGAAATGTTATCGCGAACGGTCGCCCTAATCGTAATTCGATAAAAGGACGTAAAGAGGCAAAAAGTCCTTGGTTCGCGAGTGCGTTAAGATTGTCGTCCGGCGAAGAATTTTTCTGCCAGCCTCCTCACGAATCGGAATTAATCCCCGGCGAGATGGTCGCAATTTACTCGACCGCAGTCCGTGAGCGAGGTCTATTAAACGGGCGGCCGATTGGCGTACTCGGAGTAGTGTTTAACTGGCAAAATCTGGCTAACGCAATTCTGAACAGCTCCGTGTTCGATGACGCGACGTGGCGACTATTCGTCGATGGAAGCGGAAATGTGTTGGCAGCATCGAGTAATGTGCCCAAGAATTTTCGATTTCCAGTGCAAAGATACGAAAAGGTCTTTAAGATGCGAACGGGCTTTGTGGTCGACCAATTCGAAGGAAAGGACGTTTGCATTGCACACGCACTTTCACCAGGGTTCGAAACTTATTCAACAGGATGGCATTCTATCCTCATACAGCCACTCCGTTAGACGTGGCTGATTCAACGGTGGGTCGTTGATTGAGGGTTTTGTTAAACGCATGACACCTTTGGGGTCTGTGCAATGAAGTGCTTAGAGTTGTTCGCTGGGATTGGAGGCTTTGCTGCCTCCTTCCCAAGCTTGAAAATCGTGAGGTCAGTCGACATTGATGCGTCGGCTGCTCGTGTTCATCAAGCAAATTTTAAGCACCCCTTCGATGTGAGGGAAATCGCCGCCCTCTCCGTCGAGTGGTTTCGCACGCAAGATGCAGATGCATGGTGGATGAGTCCGCCATGCACGCCATTCTCTCGACGAGGTTCTTTTCAAGACTTAAACGATACCCGCTCGCAAGCATTGCTGCATCTGATCGACATCGTATGTGAGCTTAAGCCTGCGATCGTGGGGATCGAAAATGTGGTGGGATTCGAGGACTCTCAGGTCTTTCAAACGCTGCGAGCAAAGTGGTCTAGGGAAGGCTACCGAGTCGAGACCTGCAATTTTTGTCCTACGCAAATTGGCTGGCCGAATCGCCGTCCTCGAATCTATGCGTTGGCTAGCCTCGATCCGCTGATTCGTTTGAATCGATTTCATGATTACGAAACCATGCGGCCGGTGAAGGAAGTGCTTCTAGAGGAATTCGAACTGCCCGTTGATGAATCCGATCGCGATCTGGTTTGGCTCAAGGAAGCGGACGCAAACCAATATCGAACCGCAATCGATAAAGTGGATCCATCGGACCCAACTGCAGCGACGGCCTGCTTTACTTCGTCGTACGGTAAGTCCGTGATTCGATCGGGATCCTACTTAAGAGTGGGAAATCGCTTTCGACGATTTGTACCTCGCGAGGTGGCTAGACTGCTGGGGTTTTCGAACGAGTTTGTGCTGCCATCGGATTTAGATATGCGAACTCTCTGGAGGCTTCTTGGTAATTCACTGAGCCTCATTGCTGTGAAGCATGTGTTTCGCGACGTTTTCAAAGCTTGAGGGAACAGCTTAGGCCGCGGCAGGTGGTTGGCCGCGTCAAGTAATCGCAGAGTTCAAGTGATTGCAGACTTGAGATAAAAAAAGGGTCCCCAATTACGGGGACCCTCTCAATTGTTTTTCATCCCATTGCAGCGTTGCGTACAAGCTAAATGGGAATGGCTATCGGAAAACTACTTGAGTTCAACCGTTGCGCCGGCTTCGGTAAGTTCAGCCTTGATCTTTTCAGCATCTTCCTTGGAAACTTGCTCTTTGATCTTGGCTGGAACGCCTTCTACCAACTTCTTCGCGTCCATAAGCGAGAGGCCGGTGAGGTTCTTAACAACCTTCACGACGTCCAGCTTCTTATCGCCGAAAGAGGTCATAACGACATCGAATTCCGTTTGAACAGCCGCAGCTGCTGCTGGACCTGCATCGGCAGGAGCTGCCATAACAACAGCGCCACCGGATGCGGCTTCGATCCCGTGAACTTCCTTCAAATAGTCACTCAATTCCTTGGCTTGCTTGAGCGTCAGGCCGACGATCTTCTCG
>JALOQS010000370.1 GCA_025459355.1 Pirellula sp. | reverse complement strand
GTGCTCGTGCTCGAATCGCCAACCCAATCGAGCACGAGCACGAGCACCGTCCTTCGGACTGAGCACGAGCACGAAAAGACGTTTATCAAACGTAGAATGGGCACTCCTGCCCGTTTCATGGCGAAGCATTCGATCAATAGCGATCATTGTCGTGGATTGCTCCGCCGATCCAGATGACGTTATTGACTCAGAGTACTGTTGATTTTGAACGCATTCCGAATCTGATTCGCGAAGGCTGGATGGCATAAAAGGTCGCATGGCGCGAAACATCTCGTTTGTCTTAAGCGGACTGTCGTGCGCGAGTGTGATGATTCTATTATCATTCCTCGCTGCAACATTTTGAGGCCTGCTCCGAGTCTTGTCTGGATAGATCTGTTCCCATCGCGCCGCTACGACTAGTTCGCCGCCTGCTCCTGCGACGCCCCCACCAGGCTGCACCGAAGCCAGCAATCCCTAGCAAGGCGAGACTGGAGGGTTCTGGAACAGCAGACAGAGCCAAATTGTCTAATGCAACGTAGGTTGGAGTGTTGATTCCAAAGGGACCTACATCCGATGATGACCAACTCAGACGAACCGACCGAGCGTTAGCAATTGAGCTAAGATCAACGGTTCGCCACGTACTGAGGATGTAGTCCAGTGAATTGTCCGCGAACGTAAAATCTGCAAGATCGACGGTTACCGATCCGACCGAGCTTCCCAAACCGTTGAGATTATCGAACCCATTAAAAGTAACTCGGAAAAAATCAGCGTCGTTGCCAGAAGCTCCCCCAAACTTTTTGGCAAACCTATCTCCGTCCCGCATCGAAAGGGCCGCGTAAGTCGTGTTATTCACCGCGACTGAAGACAGCAGTGTGTTCGTCGGTAAATTGAAAAATGTGCGTGAACCAGAAAAAGCCACTGCATAGTTGTTGCTTCCACCCGCGCCGGCACCAGGTGAACCGGGCGAGAATGCGGCATACTGATTTCCAAAGCCAGGCGTCGTATTGTTAATAACGTTACTGTACGAAAAGCCGCTCCAAAAACCTCCGAATCTTGAATCAAAACTATTACCAAAGTGAACACCTCCACTAGTCCAACCGTTCGTGTTGGTCAAAGGACCGCCGTTGAAAAAACTATTGGGGGATAGACTAAGCTCCTCAAACCCAATCACAATATCTGCTCTTGCCGTTTGAAAAAACGAAACGAAAAACACTAACGCAAATACAAAACGCATGATGTAACTCCAAGAAAAAATACTAAAAGGGAGATTCGATAATCTCTTGTTTGTCTCGCGTGATCAACTTGCCAAGCAGCTGGCTGTCAATCGATTCGGAAACAAAGTGGACTCGGGCGTCGGCGAATAAAATCATCGCACCGCCAGGATGAGCGCTGCGAATTTCGTTGTCGCCAACCCAGGCTGTAGGGTCGTTGACGCCATGTGCTACGACGAATACGTTGCGACCATTAATCCACTGCCGATCTGGACCACCGACGTCTTCTGATACAGCTATCGTATTACTCGAACCGTCCAATACATCCGACAGTCGGAAGGGACGTTCATAAACGAATAGCCCATCATCCTGCTGGCGATCGACAAGTAATTCACCAAAGATACCGCCATAGCTAATAAGCCCCTGGCCAGGGATGAAGTCTGGTTCGCTTGGGCAAACGTAGATTGGTACATCAGTATTTGCGGCCACGGTATTCTCAGGTGCATCAAAAGGCTTATGCCAGTTGATCCGCTGATGAAGATTGCCTTGCTCGATGTAAGGCAACAACATGGCCGACCACGCGAACTGTCGCCTCGTTGGCGGCGAGTTCCAGGACCGCCATTCGATGCACCCAGGAGGCAAGGTTCGCAGTGAGTCGTGATAATTGTGAAGGGCAAGCCCAGTCTGCCGTAGGTTGCTCATGCACGATGCCTTGCGAGCAGCCTCTCGTGCAGCTTGTACTGCCGGCAATAACAAAGCAACCAAAACGCCGATAATGGCGATAACAACCAGTAGTTCTATCAGGGTAAACCCCCTCGATATCGCGAACTTCTCGCACCGACGGCGTTCTGCCAAACTCACGATCTGACGTTGCCCCTCGTTGCCTGCGGTTCGCCAAGCTGCAATCTCAAGTCGCGTACGCCAGCAACCCCGGCATAAATCATCCGCATCCAATTTGCAATCGCCATTACACGGCGAAGCAATGCCAATCGATTCACAACGAACCATAGCTGCGTTTCCAAACGAAATCTAAGCTGCCGCAGGTGGAACATGTGAGGAGCCGCCTGCTAGTTCAGCGAGGATAATGCATGAGGCAGAGCCAAAAGCCGCTGTACCATGCGTATTCGAATTCGAAAGTCATCCGCACGCATTTTCCTACGGAATGACTAAAAAACTCGCAACGATTGCCTCAATCCAAGAAGGCACGACATCGTCTAGCTCAAGGTAGGTCTTCTGACTCACCACCGTATCGTTCGCTCACAGCCTTCTCGTCCACTCGGCCCTGATTATTCTGGGCCCCCAACGTTAGTCAGGAGGACAATGGCTCATTCCAAAGAAAGGAGCAACGATTGCAATCACATCGGATCACGGGTGGCACACAGCGGCCGGACCGTCCCGGAATTGTCCTCGTTATGAAGACGCACCGGAGTTCCCTGTTCACCTTGTTGGTTGCCAACAAAGGTCACCTTGAACGCAAGCCATAATATCGCAGTTCTCAGGCCTGTCAATCAGAATGCTGCCAACATTAACAAGAACAATAGACGGAGCGATCAGCGACCATGTTTCTGTTCGCTTCGACGATCTGAATTTATCGAAACTCATTCACACCCCAGACCACAGTCGCGCTTCCAACAAAAAACAAATTACAATTCGTCGCTTCGGTGGAGCTATCCAAAACTCTTTTCACTTCGAATAGGAAACGGCTGATGCGATCGGATTTTTTCTACAAGGCGGTCCAGGTCTTGTGCTGGGCCATGTTTGGTCTGTCAGTCGGAACTAGCGTTTTACATGCAGAGGTACGTCTACCAGCTATTTTTTCCGATCATATGGTTCTTCAACGGGATCGCCCTTTGAATGTTTGGGGATGGGGAGAACCTGGGGAAATTGTTCGGGTGTCGTTGGGACGAGAGTCGGCCGAAGCGATCGTGTCAGCGAATGGTACATGGCAATGCACGCTCGGTCCGCAAGGTGCTTCCTCTGACCCTTTAGATTTGATCGTTTCTGCAAGCCAAGAAGTACGAATTCGCGATGTGCTTCTCGGAGACGTTTGGTTGTGCAGCGGTCAGTCCAACATGGAGTGGCCCCTAGGTGCGTGCGATGCTGCAGACGATATCCGTTCATCGAACTATCCTCTCATTCGCCATTTCGGAGTCGAATACCATTTTGCCTCTACACCACAAGAGGACGTGAAAGGTCGATGGTCTGTTTGCAAACCAGAAACGTCACATGGCTTCAGCGCGGTCGGTTTCTATTTCGCCCGACGTGTCCATCAAGAAACTG
>JALOQS010000369.1 GCA_025459355.1 Pirellula sp. | reverse complement strand
TGGTGATACTCGGATTATCAGCCTTGATATCGTTCAGAATTCGCGAATCGGTCGTTGTAATTTTGACCCAATGGAGCGCCAGCCTCAGTTTAGCGAGTGCGTTTTGCGTACTCGGTTTGATGCTTAGTTCGGGGGAACGATTTGTAACGATCGATGTTGGGGATTGGGTGGCTATTGAACAAGAGCAATTCCACTTTCATATACGATTCATTTTTGATCGACTGAGCATTCCATTTTTGATCCTATCGCTCGTTTTGTGTTTAACTGTTGCCACGTTTACTCGGCGATATTTGCATCGCGAGCCAGGATTCAACAGGTTCTTTCTGCTCTATGCGTTCTTTCTAAATGGAATTGTGCTCTCCTCTGTTGCGGGAACCATCGAAACGCTTTTCTTTGGTTGGGAGCTAGTGGGAATTTCGTCAGCGCTCCTGGTTGCTTTCTTTTTAGATCGAGAATCACCTGTCCAGAACGGGCAAAGAGTGTGGGGGATATACCGATTCGCTGATTCCGCGTTTTTGCTGGGTGCGTTAGCGATGCACCACTTCACTGGCCATGGCGACTTCGCCGCGTTTGTGGGTACCGAGCCGTGGCCGGAGAGCCAAGCCGCACTGACGGCGAACCAAGCCTTATTGGTTGGGTGTTTATTGCTAGTCGCCGCATGTGGTAAATCAGCCTTGGTACCTTTTTCGGGTTGGTTAGCCCGTGCGATGGAGGGTCCTACGCCATCGACGGCAATCTTTTATGGCGCGCTTTCCATTCATCTCGGGGCTTACCTTCTGCTTCGTGTTGCTCCGGTTCTGGAATCCTCGATCATGTTTAGAGTTTTGATTGTGGGAATTGGCTTGGCGACTGCCATTTCCGGTTGGCTCATTTCGCGAGTGGGATGCGATGTTAAATCGGTGTTAGCTTATGCGTCCCTAACGCAAGTTGGAATCATTGTGGTTGAGATTGGGCTCGGTTTCTATTATCTCGCATTGATTCACATGGTCGGTCATGCATGCCTGCGCACAATGCAGCTCCTGCGAGCACCTACATTGATCACCGATTATCAAGCGATTGAAAACGCGTTGGGTAACAGAATGAGTCGACAGGGGGTGACGATCGGGGGCTGGCTTCCGCGTTCCGTCCAGATTTCTATCTATCGATTCGGCTACGATCGCGGTTACATGGATTTGCTATTGGATAGCGTCTTTATCGATAGCTTTAAGAAATTCTTTCTATGGGCGGATAAGCAAGAGCGACGATGGGCCGATTTTGTTTGCGGGGAGAAGAACCATGTGGCCGATCGAATTGATTTGCATCCAGAGGAGCGGATGGCGCTCGAAAACGAAATAGAATCGTCCGTGTGGTCGCACCATGAACAAGAAGGGGCCCGATAAATGCCTACCTTACATTTTCCTTGGTTGGATCTCTCAATCCTCGCGCCCATGTTAGGCTGGTTCGTGCTTGCCGTGCTTAAGGATCGGGAGAAGGCACGTAGTACCACGATCGTATTCACGTTATTGGCTCTCCTTTTTGCAGTCGGGGAGTGGATAGACTTTAGCACCCTAAACACCTTCGAAGCAGAGGAGGCGGGGAGCTTGATCGTTACGATATTCAGTCACCACGTATTGGTGGTGGATGAGTTAAGCGCGCCATTGCTTCCGCTCACGGCGCTCGGCTTTTTTCTGGTTGTGCTGTCTACCCTAAAGAGCAAACATCTGCGGTTTCCTTTCTCGAAGATATTGCTTTACGAGGCCATCCTTCTTGGCGTGATATGTTGCAGAGCATCGTGGATCTTGATCGCTTTGCTGATCTTATCGACGATTCCGGTTTGGTTGGACTTAAAGAGCCGAGGCAAGAAGACTCGCATGTTTTCCCTGCACATGGCGGTCTTTGCCCTATTGATTATCGTCGGATACGGTTTAACCAGTACGCAGGGACTGGATAGCACGTGGCATTTGGTTGGCGTCTGTTTCTTAACTAGCGCCGCATTGCTAAGAAGCGGCGTCATCCCTCTCCACGGGTGGATGATGGATCTGTTCGAAAAGGGGTCCCTCGGGACATCGATTCTGTTCGTTGTTCCTCTGACGGGAGCTATCGTCTTTTTAAGGTTTGTTCTCCCCCACGCGCCGGTCGGAGTGCTCCAATCCACAGCGTGGCTATCGCTGGCAACGGCGCTTTATGCAGCCGGTATGGCGATGGTTCAAGATGAAGCGCGGCGCACGTTTGCCTATTTGTTTTTGAGCAATTCTTCGCTGGTGCTCGTCGGCATGGAGCTCGTCGCACCGGTTGGCGTTACCGGTGCTCTTTGCATTTGGATAAGCGTGGGCGTGTCTCTGCTGGGGTTTGGCATTTGTTTGCGTTCCGTCGAAGGGCGAATTGGTCGCGTCTCACTCAAGAGCTTTCATGGCCTCTTTGAATCGATGCCGAGCTTGGCGGGCTTCTTCTTGTTGACGGGCCTCGCCTCGATAGGTTTCCCTGGAACGGTGGGGTTCATCGCCATGGAGTTGCTCATTGAGGGAGCTGTCGAGTATTACCCTTTGGTGGGAGCCGCTATCGTTATAACTGCCGCTGGAAACGGAATCACGATTCTACGAACTTACTTTCGGATTTTCACTGGAAAGAACAATCGCTCCACCGAACCTCCGAACGAATCTCCATTTTAATTCTAAGCGGATTGATTCTATGCGGAGGCTTGATGCCGCAACTGATGGTCATCGATCGATATCACGCAGCGATTGAATTAAACTCGCGTCGCACCGTCCCTCATCCGAATCCCACAAACCACTCAACACCTATTTCGCAATACGAGGTGACCCATGAATAATGCCACTAATACAAACCTGTCCAAAGGATCGGATATTCCCCGAGGGGATTTTCAAGGAGCTAGAACCTATTTTCGCGCCGATATCACGGCTGGTTTTTTAGTCTTCTTAATTGCCATGCCGTTATGCTTAGCCATATCGATCGCAAGCGGATTCCCTCCACTCGCGGGTATCTTTACGGCGTTTCTCGGTGCAGTCTTTTGTTCGCTACTTAGCAATTCCGAGATGACGATCAAAGGACCGGCTGCCGGTTTGATTGTTATCGTGATGGGCTGTGTGCAAGACTTTGGCGGGGACGGAATGGCCGGAGGCTTTACGCAGTCCGACTTGAATGCGTATCAAGCGGCCCTAGCGGTCGGGGTTGTAGCGGCCATACTTCAAATCATTTTTGGTTTGCTTCGCGGAGGCATCTTAGGGGATTTTTTTCCTGGGGCTGCGGTGCACGGTATGTTAGCTGCCATCGGGATAATCATCATGTTAAAGCAATTCCCCGTTGCACTAGGAGTGACAGCTCGGGGAGAGCCATTGGAGCTGCTCAAACATTTGCCGGATTACATCATGGAATTAAATCCGGCGATCGCATCGATCGGTTTAGTCAGCTTGGCAATCATGTTCCTTTGGCCATGGATTACCTCCCAGTGGAAGATTCTCAAATCGGTACCATCGCAGCTAATTGTATTGGCTGTCGCAGTACCGATGGGAATCGGATTCGATCTATTGCACGAATCATCCTACACGATGGCAAACCACGAGTATCCCCTCGGTGAACAGTTCCTGGTTAGTATGCCTAAGGAGATGTTTGGCTTGTTTAAAGAAATACAATTGCCGGCTTTTGAAGCGTTGGCGACATTCAAAGCTTGGAAATGGGTATTTCTCTTTTTTATCATCGGCAGTTTAGAATCGTTGCTGAGTGCTAAAGCCATTGAATCCCTCGATCCTTATCACCGAAAAACGAATCTCAATCGTGATTTGCTCGCAGTCGGTGTCGCAAACTTGGCGTCATCATTCGTTGGTGGATTGCCCATGATTTCCGAAATCGTAAGAAGTCGAGCGAATATTGATAACGGTGCCAAGACACGTTTCGCGAACCTATGGCATGGGATTTTCCTACTGCTATGCGTCGCGTTGTTCCCAACCATCCTGCACTTGATACCCCTCAGCGCCCTGGCTGCAATGCTCGTTTACACTGGATTTCGATTGGCGCATCCTCGCGAGTTCGTCAACGTTTACCGAATCGGGCGAGAACAACTGCTGATCTTTGTGGTGACCATCATCGGAGTGCTGGCGACCGATCTACTACTCGGAATCTTGATTGGTGTCGTCTTAAAGATATTGCTGCACGTTGTGAACGGCGTTCCCCTCTCATCGATCTTCAAACCGTTTCTTGAAGTGGAACAAATCGACGACAACAATTGCCTCATTCGTGCGCACAAATCCGCCATCTTTTCCAATTGGATTCCGTTCCGCCGACAAATCGAAGATCTAGGCTTGGTCCAACGACAAAATGTCACGATCGATTTCTCCAATACCAAACTCGTCGACAGCAGCACGCTGGAAAAGCTGCATGACATGCAAGTGCAGTTCTCAAGCGAAGGGCTGGAATTGACTATTGTCGGGCTCGATTCGCTGAGAGCCACCGCAGGACACGCGATGTCAACACGTGTTGGCGGTCTCGTCCGAATGCGCCGAATGACCGTCATTACTAATAACGAATCGGCACCCGTTGTGGAATCCATCTGCTTGCAGCACGATCTGGTCTCCTACGTCGCGCAAAAATGCCGTGGGAAAGCTAATTCTCAGTGGGAGCAAGCCGATAAGCATGCTTCTCTGACTGACAACTCATCGCTTGGTGACCAATCCGCACAACGCCCGTTACAAACGATGCCGGCGCAAGTCGAGGAGTTCGTGCGAATCGAAGTCGTCGCGCCGAATCGAGTCTGTGAGTCCATTGTGGGACGAATTCGAGCCGAATTACCAACCGGCAACTCGACCGTGGTTTATACCGAGGCCATCGACATGATGCTCAGACCGAACGAGGCACCAATGAAAAACCATCTCCAACACGGTTAATGGACTTACCACAACCGGTTTTCCGTATCCGCAAAGGGCAGCTATTCCACGATTTCGATATCGGATGCGTTCGTGATTTGAACTTGTTTGGTATCGTTGAACAGGGTGATCGTTCCATTAACGCGTATTGTCTTGTTGACGATTGATTTCACATCAAGTTTTTCGAAGGGGCCAGTCAGAGCGGATTTTTCGAGGACAACGGTCAAGTTTTTTGGGCTCCGATTATCTTTTTCAGAATTCAGCAACACTCTGGTGCCGGACGACACGCTACGTGCATTTCGAACCGCGAACTGCACCCGAGCTGGTTGGCCGACGTCAAGCAGCAAGGCTTGAGCCGGGGTTAACATGCCATCCATGAGAGGCTTTTCGGCAGGCAAAGCTTTTAATTGACTTAGTGGTATACGGGATTGCACGGCAACTTCACCATCCTCATGTCGCAACTGTAATTTGATCAAGGGATCGCTTAGCGACCAATCAATTTCGATTGATCCAAAGTGATTTCCGTAAGCCAATTGAGCGACACCTAATGAGTTGGGCTCGGGGCGTCTCCAGCCCGAGTTGGCTTGGTTGAGTCCGCTGGCTGTGATATCGTAAAGCGGATACCCCACGGCTTCGGGATCAACGGAGATATCACCTAAATGTCGATCCCCACTTAGCAGAATTACCCCGCTAGCCTCTGTCTTACGAATCACATCGAAAAGCTTCTGTCGTTCACGAGGAAAATTTCCCCACTTCTCGAACGGATGATCATCGCTGAGTACTTGGATGCTGCTCGCAATGAATCGTACCTCGGCTGGCTTACGCAGTTCCTGTTCAAGCCATTTCCATTGTGCCTCTCCTAGCATGGTTGCGGTATCACTGTCGCTGGGGACATACGGACGAGCGCGGAAACCAGGCAAAGGCTGGCCTGCTTTGCCGAGCTCTGTCCGAAAGTAACGTGTATCGAGCAAGATGAATTGCACTCGTTTCCCAGGAGGCCCAACGATCTCGGAACTGTAGATACCTCGCTGCTTTCTCAGCTCCGAGTTTTCTGGAGTTCGCACGAAATCGTGAAACATCTTGGCGGCAATATCTTTATGCTGCCACTCGACACCAGCATCGTTGTTTCCGTAGTCGTGATCATCCCAAGTCGCTAGAAGCTTGGTCTGTGTTCTCAACCTCTGAAACTCAGGTAGCTTTTCCAACTCGGCATAGGCGGAAGCGATCCTTTCCGGAGTCGCTGGCTTTAGCTGACCATC
>JALOQS010000368.1 GCA_025459355.1 Pirellula sp. | reverse complement strand
GGCTACGAGAAAAAGTTCCGATCTGTGGCGAGGTGGGGTGCGAGCCTGTGTAGCCGAAGTCACCAGACTTTGGAAAGTGTACCAGCAATACATCCAATCTCTTGGCGAGATTGGCTACGGGGGGAGGTCCAGTCTCTTGGCGAGATTGGCTACGGGGGGAGAGACTCGGCTGGCTTCGGAGACGTTTGCGACCGATCATCGCATTCGTTTCCTACACCAGCACGATTCTCCCCTTCCTAGTATTGAAAATAGCCCCTTGCTATTGACTCATTTCTTGACAGGGCGTCCTACCTCACTCGCTATCGATCCTGTTGATTACTTGACGTAAACTGACTGTGGAACTGGCAACACGACCGTCGCTCCATAATGCGTTTTGTCGTAGCCCTCACCTTTCTCGTCCGCAGCAACATGATGAGCCACCGCAAGCACGAAATTACCTTGCGCAGGTGTGTAGCTTACGAAACCGTTTGCATCCGAATTACGTTCATATTGAGGATCAAATCCCTCCGCGAGTACCGCACCGCGCGGAATGAATGAAACACGTGTCGAGGGCAATGGCTTGCCGTTCCAAAGTAGTCGCAATCGAATCTCTTGCCCCGCTCCTAATGTCTCGATCGGCGTGTCGATAACAAACTCGAGCCCCTCATTGAGCGGAACGATTTTCTCAGCACCAACGGTGCTTATTGATTGATAGTTGTCGGTTGCAAAGAAATAGGTCTTTGATGACTTCACGGCTCGTGTCTTGCCGTGAAGAATGTCGAGTTTGTGGAGAACTTGATAAAGCCCTTTTTGCTCAGCAACATATCTGGTTGTCCAGAAACCTTCTTTTTCTGCCGACCCCATATCTAAGATCTGAGACTTTAAATCGGTTTTCGTTCCATCCGGTGCAATCAGTTCCAGCTCACAGGGAGCGAGTGTTATCTTGCTCGCGAGCTTAAAGTCCCGATGATCGTTACCATGATTTCCGAGCATCAAATCGACGTACACAAATTCGCCTTGTCGTGTCACTAGCGATGGCGTTTGAACCCATGTGTCATGCGCGTTGGTCGCATTGACGCAACTCAGTATTAAGGCAGCGGCAAGCAGAATTTTTCTCTTCATGATCGTTAGTCTTTCTTTCGTTGGTTTAGTTGTTAGTAATCGATTTCGACGTTGACTTCACCGCCAGCTCGTGTGCTAAAGGCACGCCAAGCGGCGAGGTTGATAGAATTGGATACAAAGGAAACGCTGCCATCGCATCGCGCCACCATGACGCCGCCAGTATGATGGCTTCGAGCGCCGAAGATTCCGTAGCCGCAAGTGTTCATGTCGAGCAGGTCGGAGTTAGGTGGTAGGTAGTGGTTGTAAGCGTTGTAGTACTCTCGACCGTTGATCCAACCGCCGCCGCGTTGGCCATTGAATCCACGTCGTATCGCCAGCAATTGAGATTCATAGGTTGATAGATCGACCGGTGCGACGAAACCATTTGCTAGTCCCGCTATAGTAGGCGGAATCGACGTTGAAGTCCAAACGCACGGAACGTTGACCATTGTTCTACGTTTTTCTTGGTTGTTTACTGGTGCAGGAACGTTGGTTTGTTCTCTTCCACGTAAAGATTCAGAAAACGCAGCCGTATTGCTGAGCCCATCGGTGATCGCGCTGAACCTAACCCTAGAGTTCGTCCATAAAATTCCATCCGTCATCAAGCGGGTATCGTAATTGGTACCAACACCGCTGCCGAGGTTCATGTGGTAGCTGTTACCTGCATATTGTTCGATCGGACCGCTGCCGCTGAGAGTCACCACTTCAAAAATCTGAGGTCCTCCATCGCTGGGGCAATTTAGAAGAGGCACGACGGTGCGAGCAGGCTGAACGAACTGCGGTTGAAGCGTTCCGGGGCAGCATCCGTTTTGAAGCCTGATGCCAAAGTCCAATTGGGCGAACAGGTTGGTTTGTTCATAGAACGGCATCAAATTTGCTTGAACGGAGAAATTACCCGCGTTGCTATTTCGAAGCGAGACCAAGGTGGGCAATTGCCTGTTGGCCGATTCGTAATTGTGAAGCGCCAGTGCCATCTGTTTGAGATTATTCGAGCACTGCATTCGTCGTGCCGCTTCTCTGGCCGCTTGTACGGCTGGCAACAACAGGCCGACTAAGATGCCGATGATGGCAATAACAACAAGCAGCTCAACGAGCGTAAAGCCACTCGGGCGCAGCCGTTTGCTAATAACATTTTTTTGTATCGTGAAGGATTGGTATTTCATTTGGTTCGCTGTTTTAAAGGTTGATCGTGATAGACGACTTCGCAAAAAGAACCATCGTCGATATTTCCTTGGCATGGACTGAACGCGCTCCTGCTTGTTGACGCATCGATTGGAGGGCGATCCATCCAACAATGCAGGAGCACGTCAATTCATGCCAACGTCGAGATTGGTTTTTTGGAAGTGCGGAGAAAAAGCACTTGAGTAAGAACGAGGCGCATCAGCCAACGCTAGGGCTATCAATAGCCCGCAAGGACTTTGCTAAATGCGTTCGAAATGACCTCGTTGGAGGCTACGCACGTGGCGGCGGTAGAGAGACCGCGAGATAGACCGCATACGGAGCGTGAATCACATCGATCAATGATTCATCCGGTCCAATAGGGGAGGAAACCGCATTGAGTTCAGGTATTACGCACTGACTCATGAGATCAAGAGCAAACGTCATGCCATGGCATTTGAGTGTATCTAGGATCCGAACAAAGCGGACGGGGTGAGGTTTGCTTTTCGATTTTGTTGTCGTGGCAGTTTCGCCGTCGCTCTTCGTTGAGCAAGCTTGGCTAGGAGTCACTGCGCAATTGGTCTCGTGATTGCCGCAGTAAGTTTCCGATTCGATCAATGTAATCTTTTGGGAAGCAGCCGCGCAATGTGGGCAGGAGGCGGCGGTGGCGTCATCGCTCTTTGGTGAGCTACGGCTAGAAACACAAACCGCTTGCTCGGTAGCGAACGCTTTTCCGATCGGATCGGATTTCGCGGAGGTCAAGACAGCATTGGCTGGAGGGGTGACGTTATTCTCAATGGCCCATGCCAAGCGTTCTTCCGGAGTCGTGCAGCAACATGAGGTCCAGCATTGTAGTGCTGTACGGCAACCGCAGAGACTGCCTCGGCATGGATAGTTTTCCGAATCAGCACTCTCATCTGCGATCGGGCGAACGGGAACTGGGAAAAAGCAAGCAACGAACGCCACCAAGAGTCCCCATCGGAGAATCCTGGAACCGACGCACGGTCCTGTCCCTTTTCGAATGTTTCGCCCCATACGACCACTAACGATTCATCTATTACGTTCGTTACTGGATCGCCCTCCAAAGGACAGTATACCACCGTGTCCTCGACATAAAAAGTGACGCTCGGTCGTTAGATGAAAGGAATCTGCAACAGTAGCTGCGGCGTGGAGTCGCAGCGGAGGCAAGTGGGTTTCGTAGCGGCAGTGAGCTGGCAGGGGATTCGTGTTGCTGCAAGTGGCTTGCTGCAAGTGGC
>JALOQS010000102.1 GCA_025459355.1 Pirellula sp. | reverse complement strand
CGTACCATTTCGCTTCCTGCTACGTGGTCTCGAGTCGCAGTGGTATCGATTGCTGGATGAATCCGACGCCACGAAGGGGGGACTTTACCGACTTCATCTTGGCAATTCTACACCAGTTACGGAAAGAAGTTTCGATGAACTCTTTTCCAGGTTTGGCTGAATTACCCAGTCTCCCATTCGTGAGCGGTCGTGCCTCATTCCTTCGTCTTTATTCGTTCCACTCTCCGTCGAAAGTCCATCTCCACGCTATGCCTCACAGCTTGATCTGCCGCCTGCCCCACAAACCAGCCCAAGCCGGCGAAGGGGAACAACAGAGTGATGCTTTGAATTAGTATGGAATCTGGAGAAGAGTTAGCGAGGAGTCCCGAAACTATGCTACCGCTCAGGGCTATTGCTCCAAGACACGCGGCATAGGTCCGACCCATGAATAACTCTCCCTTTTCGAGCGGATTTCGGTGGCTAACAAATAGTCACGAAATCGATACACTTGACCCGTAAAGCAAAGTATCGGCACCGGATGGCCCGGTTCTTCAGCCTGTTGCAGAAAAATTCAAGATTGAGTCGAATAGGCAGAATCACTTCTTACCCAATTTACGCAGTCGACGGAGAACAGGATGGCTAAGCAGCACGCACCCCGATTTTTAGCATTAGTAGAGAGCATCCGCTCCCATGTGACGGAATGCTCTGTTACGGATCTTAAAGCGAAGCTCGATCAAGACAACCCTCCGCTCCTAATCGATGTTCGCGAGGAAAGCGAATTCGCAGCCGGGCACATCCCCGGCGCGAAGCACTTGAGCAAAGGGATCATTGAACGGGACGTTGAGAAAGCGATCCCCGATATCAACACCGAAGTCTATCTTTACTGCGGAGGAGGATTCCGGTCAGCGCTCACTGCCTATAATCTGCAGAAGATGGGGTACACCAACGTGATCAGTGTTGACGGTGGCTGGAGTGGCTGGACTGGTGCAGGTTTCGCCGTTGAAAAGCCTTAGGGAACATTAACCACCAACCATGTGGACCATGCGATGAAGATTACACAAGTCCTAGGTGGCTTTCATGCCTTAGTCCCGTGCAAAGTCAATTTAGCTCTGAATGTGCTGGGGCGTCGCAGCGATGGTTTTCACGAACTGGAGACCGTCATGATGGCGGTTGGTTTATGCGATGAACTCACTTTTCGGCCTGATTCTTCTGGGGCATTTAGACTGCAGGTTGACTTTGAAGATTGTGCACAGCTGACTCCTGATGATCCCGCTTGGGATGTTCCGAGCGATAGCAGGAATTTGGTGGTCAAAGCCTTTACGGCCATTGCTTTGGAGTTAGGCGATTCAAACCTTGGTGGGGAAATCCTGTTGCGCAAATCGATTCCCAGCATGGCGGGGCTTGGTGGCGGCAGCGCCGATGCCGCTGCGGCAATACTGCTCGGAGCACTAGGTTCGGTTGGAAAGGGCTTTTTGTGGGACAAGCACTTTTCCGTTTGCCAGCGTATCGCCGCAAAGCTTGGGAGCGATGTCAATTTTTTTCTTGAGGGGCATACTGCCTTGGACAGTTGGGTCGCTTACTGCCAAGGGCGTGGGGAGAAAATTACCCCGATTGATGCAAGCCCCGATTGTTGGTTGGTTTTGGTCCATCCCCCTGTGGGTTGTTCGACGAAAGAGGTCTTTTGTCGACTACAGATTGCTGAAAAGGGGCAACGCCGAGTTGTCGATGTGATAGAATCCCTACAAACCAATCACATTGAAAGGGTAGCGGCCGCGATGTTCAACGATCTTGAGAGCCCTGCTAGTCAGGTCACTCCTTTCATAGAACGTTCGCGAAACTGGATTGATCGTTACGACCATCTAGGTCAATGCATGTCAGGGAGTGGATCGGCTCGGTTTTGCTTGTGCGATAGCCACGAACAAGCCGAAAAGATAGCAAATGGTGTTCGGTTAAATGGGGCTCGTGCCTACGCCGTCCGACCGTGGATTCAACCATCACTGCACAGCCAGTTATCGGCGTTGTGGTTATCCGAAGCGTAGGTGTCGCGGACCCGGTGCAATGGACCCGATAAAAGGGACCCGAAACAAGGGAGTGGAGCGGAAAATGGAAATAACAGAGGTTCGCATCAAGTTGATGGAGGACTCGGAGGACCGCCTTCGCGCCTTTTGTTCCATCACGATTGACCACTGCTTTGCCATACGAGACTTGAAGATCATCGAGGGGTCAAACGGTCCTTTCGTGGCAATGCCCAGTCGAAAACTCTCCGCGCGTTGCGGTCGATGCGGAAACAAGAATCATTTACGGAGTCTTTACTGCAATCAGTGTGGCGCGCGGCTTCGAGGGATGCAGGATCTTCGAGATGTCGAAGGGGGGAATGCCAACAAGCTTTACGCTGATATTGCCCACCCCATAAACCAGGAGTGTCGCGATTTGATACAGCAATCCGTTATTGGAGAGTACGTCCTAGAGCTAGAGCGCGCCAAATTGCCAGGCTACAAGTCACGATACGATGACGAATATGCAGAGAACGCCGCTGCTCCCGAGTCGACCAAGAACGTTGGCAATGCACCTCGTCCCAACATGATAGATCGTGGCGAGGGGTCTCCAACTACGAGTCAGGCGGCCAGTCAGGCGAACATGCCCCCATCCTCGTCTGATCGCCCCTCCGATTCCAAGGACTTTGGCACGGGGATATTCTAGATCTCGGGAGAGTTGGTGCGTCGCAGTTGCCATTAGAGAAAGCTCGCCGCTAGCCCGATCAACGCACCAAAAACACCTCCCCATACCACGAGCCAGCCAAGATGCTCTCGAATCATTTCTTGGATGATCTCTTTAACCATCTTCGGGGTTAGTTCGTTCAGTCTCTTTTCGACGATACCATTCACTTTCGCAACGACGGCGTCGACAGTATCCGCGTTGGTGGCCGATTGAGAAATCACCTCTTGCAGTTTTGGGGAATTGGCGAGGGTTCGAATTTCTTTTTCGACGTTGTTCCGAAACGGTTCACGAAGAGGTTCCAAAGCTTTCGCTCCACCGAACATCCCCAGCATGCCACCAAATGGCGACTCCATCACGGCTGTCCGGAGTCGCTCAAACATTTCGTCGTAGTTTACCGATTGGACGATTGGTTCAGGATCGATGGATAACGATCCCGAGCCATCCTGACTCTTAAAGAAAGATTCGATGTTTTGGCGTGAGAAAAACTGCCCCATCACCAGATTCTGAATGCCGCTTTTGAATTCTTCGAATCGGTTAGGGATAACGCCTGAGCCGTACAGAAAGGGGATCCGTTCAAAGAGCATATAAATCGCGAGCCAGTTCGTTATGGCTCCCGATGTTGCATACAGCCCTATCTCCCTTATCGGATGTGACCAAGCGTTTTCGTTTGGAATCAAGTATCCCACAACGATACATGCGACGGAAATCAAATTCGTGGCCAGGCTTTTGTTCATGCAGATCTAGAAAATGGAAAACTGGTAAGGATTTAAGGCTGAAGAGAATTGCAATCTTAAATCGTTCAAGGTCAACGTCAAATCGAGCCTAAACAGCCTCAAACCGGCAGTTATAATGGGGCGATCCGGCTAAAAGGTTGCTGGTGCTGCGTGAGTTCCTGTAAGTTTGTGCTTCCCCACGATGAGTTTGACGGTTTCATGATCCAAAAAACGGCGACTGACCGATCTGTAGTTCCGGACCGAACTTCAGCCACGGACGATCAGCGAATTGCGAGAATCACTCCTTTACCCCCTCCCGAGCATTTGATTCGTTTTTTCCCCATCGCCGGGTCGGAGAGCGAGGGGCTCATTCGCAACACGCGTCAAAACATCGTGCATATGTTGCACGGACGAGATGATCGGCTGCTCGTAATCATCGGGCCGTGCTCGATTCACGACCCGACGGCGGCGCTAGAATACGCACGTCGACTCAAGGTTTATCGCGACAAGCTGGGTGACAATCTCGAAATCATCATGAGAGTCTACTTCGAAAAGCCGCGTACCACAGTTGGCTGGAAGGGACTTATAAACGACCCTTATCTCGACGAAAGCTATCGCATTGACGAGGGGCTTCGCATTGCCCGCGATCTTCTTTTGCAAATCAATCGCTTGGGGGTGCCAGCAGGCTCAGAGTTTCTCGACGTTATTTCGCCGCAGTACATTGGCGACCTCATTAGCTGGGGGGCGATTGGGGCTCGCACCACCGAATCCCAAGTTCACCGGGAATTAGCATCAGGTCTCTCCGCACCTGCCGGTTTCAAGAACGGTACCAATGGGGATGTCCGAATTGCAATCGACGCCATGCATGCAGCGTCGCAAGGCCATCACTTTCTCTCGATTCACAAAAATGGCCAAGTGGCCATTGTTGAGACCAGAGGGAATTCGGATTGCCATGTGATTCTACGAGGTGGCAAAGCACCGAACTACGATTCGAATTCGGTGCAGCTGGCTGTTAAGCAACTTGATGAAGCCGGCGTTTGCTCGAAAGTGATGATCGATTTTTCGCATGCTAACAGCGAAAAGCAGCACATGAAACAACTATCTGTTGGTCAAAATGTTGCGGCTCAGATTGCAGATGGTAACCGTTCGATCTTTGGAGTGATGATTGAAAGCCATCTTGTAGCGGGCAACCAGAAGCTTGTGCAAACCGAAGATGGGATTTCGAAACTCGTATTCGGGCAAAGTGTTACCGATGCGTGCATCGGTTGGGACGATAGTGTCGCGTTGCTTGAGCAATTGTCCGACGCAGTTCGCGCCAGGCGAGAAGCAAAATAGCTCTGGCCCCATGGGCAGGCAGAGGGTGATTGCCAAGTTGCAAAACTGATCGCAAGAAGGTTTCCATTTCCGAGGAAGCCGTTTTGCCCGACAACTAATAAACGTATGTTGGGCACTCCTGCCCGACAACTTATAAATGTATGTTGGGCACTCCTGCCCGACACCCACCGTTCAATAAGCTTGATACTCTTCAATCGACTCGCGGATCAGATCGTAATTGGGTACGACTCCAGTCCAAAATTGAAAATTGCAGGCTGCTTCTTGGGCCGCCAGTTCGAGTCGATCTATTGGCTTCAGTCCGATCTGTTTCGCTGTATCAACGTCGTCAGCTAATTCTTGATCGCTTCGAGATGAGACCTGCATAAAACACGCTTGCGGGGCCCAGTTTATCGCAGCAAGCTGTTTTGTGAGCCCTCTAGGTATTCTGCCTTCGGTGATCAATGCGACGGGCAAGTTCGGTTCATCGTTATGTTCAAAGGCGGGGGGTTCGCTTTCCGTTGAAGGCTCGATATGAATCAGCTCAACGTTCAGATCGCGGCCACTTAACTCAATCGCTTTGGCCATTTCTGGAGTCGAGACGCACAGGATTCGCTTTTTGGGAAGTGTTGCAGCTCCTTCGGCTAGATCCAGCTGCGAAAACTTGCCGAGCGTTCGTTCTAACGTGAGCCAGATCGCTTGACCGAACAAATTATCGCCGAGCCATGAGTTTCCTTCGGAGCGTCCCACAGTTATTCGGCCTAAAGCCAAACCGCATTCCGTAATCGTATCTAGAAATGATCCGACCTCGTGTTGATAGGGTTCTAACACGCAGAACCCTTGTAGTCCCAGAGCGCGAATTCCGCGAATCGCGGATTCGAAATCTGCTAGCTGAACGTGCGAGGTAAAGAATCGCCAGTCGATCCCCGCTTCAGCCGCAGCTCGTGACATAACGAACTGGGTGGGGTTACCTGCAACCGGGTCGCCGAAACAGCACACCAGCGGCTGCAATACTTTGGATGAAGTCATAATCTTATTTGAGATTAAAACTCGAGCTTGATCGAACCAAGCCGTCTTTTGGTTTCTGCCATCAGTGCATCTTCGGCTTGCTCATCAGCTGCTTCGTAGGTGACGGAGAACCGCAAATGAGGACCGGCATCATCCCAGGGAACGGTGACCATCGAGTGCTCGGTGATAAAGTACTGTGATGCTTCTTCCGCATTGGCAAACCGAGGCCCGCCTTGAACACCCTTTGGCGTTTTGGTGTAGAGGAAATAGCTGCCGCCAGGAACATCGCATTGGAAACCACATTCTCTCAAGGTCGCCACTAGCTTGCCGAGTCTTCGGCGATACTTTTGGTTAATGGCAGCCGGTATGCTTGGGTCATCCAATCCCACAATGGCGGAACGCTGAATCGCTGCGAACTGGCCTGAATCGCAATTGTCTTTCACGTCAGCGAATGCCTGGACAATTTTAGCATTGCCGCAAACCCAACCGATTCGCCAGCCAATCATGTCAAAGCCTTTGCTCATGGAGTGCACTTCGACGCCGACATCCATCGCACCGGGAACTTGCAAGAAACTCAGTGGTTCTCCTCGAAAGGTCAGAAGAATGTGAGCAGCATCCTGTACTACGATGAAGCTCTTTTCTTTTGCGAGTTCAACCACTTTGGAATAGAACTCTCTCGTTGCCACCTGACCCGTTGGGCTATTAGGGTAATTCAAAACCAGCATCTTGGTCTTTTCCCAAACATCATCCGAGATGGAGTCTAAATCGGGGAAGAAATCATTTTCGGGAAGAAGTGGTAGCCTGTACACTTGGCCGCCATAATACTTCGTGTGAGTCCCAGCGACCGGGTAGCCGGGGACAGTCATCATGGTGATGTCGCCGGGATTGATAAAGCAAGCCGGAAGCATCGACAACGCTGTTTTGCTACCGATGCAGTGATTGATCTGCGTGGATGGATCGAGCTCGACTCCGAATTGCCGGTTCATGAAACGGCTGACTGCCACTTTGTAGTCTGCTATGCCATTGTCAGCGTAACCTCGGTTGGCCGGAACGTTGGCTTCTATGGCGAGTTGGTCGCGGACCTTGGCGTTAGCCATTGAGTCGTTTTCGCCGATTCCAAAATCCAAAAGAGAGCGGTTTGGGTAGTCCGCAAGTGCTTTACGTTTTGCACGCTTAATCTTCTCGAACTTGTAAATCTCGTTCCCTTTGCCATAAGAGATGCCTCCTATGCGATCAGCGAAGAGTTCTTGAAAGTAAGGATCGGAAGCGACCTGCTCGTTAACTACCGTTGCCATAAGGAATTGAGAACCGTTGTTGGTGGGTGCTGGAAACAAAAAGCCGATGGTACCTCTATTTTTTCATAACGGCACAAAAGCACAAGCTTAAGGAAGCTCAATTGGCAAACTACCGTCGTAGAATTCGAGTGCCTCGATCCGATAAAACCGATAACGTTTCGGAATGCATCACGCGTTTGTATAGGTAACAAGAGGCTGCAGAAAAAGACGCCCGGTTACTTTGCAGATAAGCTGCTGTGCTTGAAGATATCGTGCTGCTTTTCTAAATCTACTGCGCTCGATGGCTACACGGAGCGATATCACCCATTCGCCCAACCAAAGGGTTAGACGATTGGTATGTTTACTTGAGAGGCAATTCAGGAGCATGAGATGGGTTTTGATCTTGCCATGCAATCGATCAAAACCCAAACAGCATAAACCAGCGACTACTTCTTGCGGTGTCTAATGCGTGCACGCATGCGTCTTTTCTTCCGACCAATCTTTCGACGTCCTCGACCTGTCTTCTTAACACCCACGAGCGCCGGCTCCCAGTTTTGAATAAAGTAACGAAAATTAAGGTCGCACCCCGCAACCCTTACCTCTCGGGCGAACTGCGTAGAATACCCGAATCTCATTCTGTCCACAACCCGGTTTTCCTCAAAGCCTCGACCTAACCCAGGAATGCCGGTTAATCGGGCCGGTTAGAGCGGGCCGGTTAATCGGGCCCAGTGGCGGAGATGAACCTGCGGCCTGGTGGCAGGGTCTGTAGGATGCTTTTCCAGCGTTTAGAAGGACTTTAACGGTTTACGACGAATATCATGCTTACAATCGACGGCTCGTATGGCGAAGGTGGGGGACAAATTCTCCGCTCATCACTGGCATTATCCATGATCACCCAACAAAGTTTTTGTATCAAAAACATCCGAGCTGCCAGATCCAGTCCCGGGCTACAACGTCAGCATCTCGCTGCCGTTAATGCTGCGGTGGAGATTTGCCAAGCGGAGGTTGTCGGGAACCAGCTAGGGGCTCGGGAATTGATGTTTCGGCCTAACAAGGTCCAATCCGGTGAATATCACTTTTCTATCGGCACTGCGGGAAGCTGTATGCTGGTTTTGCAGACGGTGCTGCCGGCGTTGATGATTGCATCAGGTAAATCAACCGTGACGCTCGAAGGGGGAACGCATAATCCGTTTGCGCCTCCCTCGGACTTTCTGGAGCAATGCTTTTTGAAGGTACTGAAGCGAATTGGTCCTGGCGTCGAGCTCGAATTGGAGAGGGCCGGTTTTTATCCTGCTGGCGGTGGGTTGTGTAAGGTCTCGATCGAACCGTCGTCATTCGGGCTACGACCATTGGAGATCTTGGAACGAGGAAGATTGCTAAACCAAGAGGCGATCGCACTCGTGGCGAGGCTCCCCAAAAGTATCGGGGAACGTGAAATCAATACGGCTTGCCGAATACTAGGTTGGCCGCAAAGCTCACGCTCCGTTCGAGAGATCGATTCTCCAGGGCACGGGAACGCGCTGCTGTTGCACGTTGAGTTCGAAAACGTTTCCGAGGTGGTGACAGGCTTCGGCAAGTTGAATGTGCAGGCAGAATTCATCGCGAAAAAAGCGGCCCGAGAAATGAAAACCTACCTTGCCTCGGATGCGCCCGTCGGAGCCTACTTAGCAGATCAATTGTTGCTTCCGCTTGCGATCGGCTCTGGCGGAGTTTTTCGATGTACGGATACGACTCCTCACACGCTGACCAATATCCATACGATCAAGAGTTTTATCGAAAAAGAGATAAAATGCGAACCACTGTCCGACGAGACCGTCTTGATCACTATTCCCGATACCTAAATCCTTACCTCTGTCGATCCTTTTCTTGAAAGTCTACGCCAAATGAAATCACGTGAGCTAAACAATCTTGGTATTCCCAAAGGCCCGTCTATGGAGATTGCTGTAGATGCAGTTCGCCGAGCTAGTCAATCTGGTCTCGATCGCTCACAACTGTCCGAGGCCATTGCGGGCGTTGTGGCATCTCCGCAAGATAAGATTGGCGATCCACTTTGGGGAACTCTCGCGCAGTCCTTGAAAACCGTCTTTGAATCTCAGGCTGCTTTTATTGCACGGCAAGAGCCGGCCGCTTGGAAGCAATGGGGTACCGATTTGGAACACGAAGCGGTTTGTCAAATGATGAACGCGTGCAAATTGCCCATAACGGTCGCAGGAGCGCTGATGCCTGATGCTCACGTCGGATATGGTTTACCGATCGGAGGTGTGTTGGCAACGAAGGATGCGGTAATACCGTATGCGGTGGGAGTTGATATCGCTTGTCGGATGAAGCTAACAGTGCTTGATCTTCCAGTGAAAACCTTGGAAACCAAGCAAGACAAGCTACGCAATGCCATCGAACGTGAGACGCAATTCGGAATCGGTGCGAGCTTTAAACATAAGCGACAACACGAGGTTATGGATGCCGACTGGTCTGTATCTCCGGTTACTCGCGAGCACAAAGATAAGGCTTGGAAGCAGTTGGGTACCAGCGGCAGCGGAAACCATTTCGTGGAATTCGGTACCTTAACGCTCGACCAAGATGATCTCGGGCTCGAAAAAGGTGTTTATCTAGCTCTGCTAAGTCACAGTGGATCGCGTGGGACCGGTGCAGCAGTTTGTTCGCACTATAGCGAATTGGCGAAACAAATGCATCCGGAACTTCCCAAAGAACTGCTAAATCTGGCTTGGCTCGGATTGGATACCACCGAAGGCCAGGAGTATTGGAATGCCATGAATCTCATGGGTCAATACGCGGCTGCGAACCACGCTTGTATCCATCGCGAGATTGCGAAAAACTTGGGTGTAGAAGTGCTGTTAGACATCGAAAACCATCACAATTTCGCGTGGCGCGAGGTTCATAATGGCGAAGAGCTAATCGTGCATCGCAAGGGTGCGACTCCGGCGGGAACCGGTACGTTAGGTATCATTCCCGGTTCGATGGGGACGCCTGGTTACATCGTTCGCGGTCGTGGTGTTGCCGAATCCTTGATGAGTGCATCGCATGGCGCTGGTCGACGAATGAGCAGGACCACAGCGATGAAGAAGTTTCGTTGGCAAGATGTCAAGAAGTTTCTGGATGCACGTGGCGTTACGCTTATGTCGGCCGGATTGGACGAAGTTCCGATGGCTTACAAAGATATCGACCAAGTCATGGCGGCCCAAAGTGATCTGGTCGATAAGATTGCGCGTTTCGATCCCAAGTTGGTCAAGATGGCCAATGCAGGAGAGCGTCCTGAAGACTAGGCCGTTTAGGTTTGCCAGCGCGACGGACTGTGAAATCAGTTGGTCACGACCTTGCATGACAAGCGGGATGTCGAACTTGATCGACGTCCCGCTTGATCGACGTCCCGCTTGGTGATGCTTCGGTGTAACGACGTGTTAATCCACTTGGCCACGTTTGAACGCGTCCGCAATTGTTTCCTCGGTGCCGACCGTCCATCGTTTACCGTCGGTTTCAACCTCCATGTAGCTGGCACCGATCTTCACGACCTTGCCACGAATCTCGCCAAGTTTTAACTCGTCCCCTTCTCGCAATTTCAGGGTTTTGCCTTCTGTTCTAGAAAACACCCAGGCTTCAGACCCACTTTTGCCCGCCAACAAACCACTCAATTTCGCTTGCGAGGCAACATCAAATTGGGTTGGCGATGGAGGCGGAGGAGGTGGCTCTTTGACTTCGATGGTAATCGTTTGCTTCGTTGATTGACTTGGCAAGCCGGAGTCCATGGCGATGACGTTAAATGACGTTTTGCCAATCTCACGCCCCGTCCAAGTGATCTTTCCGGTTGATTCATCGAGCTTTAATCCAGCGGGCGATTCCCCATCCAACGCATACTTTAGTTTTTGATTAGGATCAGGATCCTTTGCTTCGATGGAGTAATCGACCGGGATGTTGACGACAGCATCGATCGATTTGTTCGGCCTGAGTTGAGGCGGATTGTTTCGAGGCTCGAAAAGATTGCGAGAGTAAATCGATGCTTCGTAGTCATCGATCGATTTTGCTAAGATGGCTGGATCGGCTTTCGGGGTTGGTTGACGGTCTTTTGACATCGGCAGCGAAAGCACTTCGCAATCCATGCTGATTTGCAGTTTGCCCGCTTCTTTCGGATCATTTCGAGGCTGGAGAACGAATCGCGTCACGCGATGCAAGAACGGTTTTGACTCAAAGGCATAAAGCAATTGAGTGGCTTCTCGCAATGTACCCTCGGCATCCATCGAGAACTTGTAGGTTGTGAATCCATCGCGTTCAGCGTTGGAAGCACCGGGGCGTGGTTTCGGATCTTGCAGGCCAACCGAGTTAGCCGTTTCAATCAACCATGCCATGTAATCGGTTTGAGCGAACTCAACTTTCTTCGAGATAGATCTTGGCAACGCCTTCATCAATCTCATCGTCGACACCTTGCCCTCCGTGATTTCAAGCTCTTGACCTTGAAGCTTGGTGCGCAAAGTAGCGATTTCTCGTTCCTTGGATTCGAAGCCGCTCTGAACGGTAGACCACAAGAACTGTCCGCCGAAAAGACTGCACGCGACACCAACGGCTCCCGCCAACAATTTTTCTCGGTTGGTCATGCTCATGATGCGTTACCTCTTTGATTCGGAACTTCTGAAGGCGAGGGCTCCGTTCGAGCGGCGTCGCTCTGTTTGGCTCCTGTTTCTTCGGTGCTTGGTTGCGCGGGTGCTGTAGCCGGCGTGGTGGCGGGTGCAGGTGCAGGTGCAGTGGCAGGCGTTGTGCCAGGTGCAGTGGCAGGTGCGGGCTCTGTGGCTGTTGTGCTGGCAGGCTCGGTGGCCGATGTACTGGCAGGTAGTGGAGCTGGGGGGGGAGGAGCAGCGTCAGATTCTTTTATGGAGCTAGTTCCCGAACTCGGCTTCTCTTCAGGCGATGGCTTTTCTGAAAGGTCCTCTTCTCGCTTGGGCAGTTCATTGAGGGAGACATTGCTCCATTTGCGAACATCCTCGACTTTTCGTGGGGCGAGCCGAATGTTTAAGCTAGACGCCCAAGCGAAAGGGCTGGTTTTGTCCATGCTCTTTGTGAAGCCACCGCTGGTCACGGTTCGTCCCGCGCCACGCAGGCGAGCCTCGGCTTCGGTTCGATTGCTCTGATCTGGTGTCACGTAATTCGTAGAAACGACACCTTCTTCTTTTTTGGTTTCCAAGTTGAAGGTTGTGCTTCGGAAGATCATCTTCTCGGGAGGCAAAGCGTTAGACGACACAAACTCCAGTTGTTCCAAAACGGAATAGGAGCCTGAGAGAAACTTCTCCAGCTTCTTCCATTGAGAGGTTGTTGTTTTGGCCAACTCTAGCGATTTTTTATTGGCTTCAATCTTGGTGCTAAGCTCTGCGATTTCCGAGTCCAATGCGGAATGGCTCGATGCATACCAATACACTCCCCCACCCAACAATACGGCAGCCGCCGTAGCAGCCAAAGCGATGAGTCGCACTGGCTTTTGTTTTTCTTCACGTTTGCGGGGATTGTGAAAATCGATCAGGCTGCCCGTAAGACTGGGCGCCAACATGCCGCCAATGACTGCGGCATATCGGCTCTTGTCGCTGCCAACTTCTTGCTTCGCCTTGGATGAAACATCGATCAACTCAAACGGATCGAGCCCTTCGACGGGTAAATCTAAAGCACTCGATAAGCTTGCACACATGCCTGCTAAGGATTCGAGCGAACCCCAAAGCATCACTCGTCCAACTTGTAGTTGCGATTGCTGCGA
>JALOQS010000101.1 GCA_025459355.1 Pirellula sp. | reverse complement strand
TGTCCAATGCAAGAACGAATTAAACGAATTCGTCGAAGAATGGCAGCCACAAATCATAGAGTATTTGCGAGGCTATCAACGCATTGAAAAGGATCGGGCGGACGACGCGAAAGCCACCGTACCTGGCTTGCGAAAGCAGCGAGAAGAAATTGAAAGCAAATGGCGAGCGATTGCAGCACCGCTTTTGCCCCAAATTGATCGCGTGCTCGATAATTACGAATCTGGTATGAACGGATTGGCTCCCGAGCCAGAGAAAGACCAGCCGAAAAAGTCGGTTAAGTTTACGCTACCCGGCGAAGGTCGGGTCTCGGTAGAACTAGTTGATAAGTATCTTCCCATTTTCGACATGGTAGTCGGTATACTTTTGATGTTGGGGCTGTTGACCCCGATCGCCGGGATCGCAGCAGGATTATTTTTATTATCGGTTGTTCTGACGCAATTCCCTGGATCGTACGGTGCTCAGCCAACGTACTATCAGGCAATTGAGATGGTCGGATGTTTCGTGTTGGCATTCGCCGATGCGGGACGTTATGCGGGTCTCGATTTCCTGCCTTGGAGTTTTTGGAATCGGAACCGAGCTTCCACGGAAGAGTAAGTCAAACTGTTTGGTTAACGTTAGTGAGTTTTTGAGAGAATATTATGAACCAATTGTCACCGGATGAAAAAACAGTAGGTCAGAACAACTATTACGAAGCCGTCGGGTTCACTCGTCGCGAGTTCATGCAAGGCATCGTTGCGGCTGGCGCTGTCTCCGGCGCCGGGCTCGGAGCCATGTACTTTGGTTACTCCAAAGTAAACGATCCCGTTCGAGTCGGCATCATCGGAACTGGTGACGAAGGAAACGTTCTCATCGGGGCTTGCAACCCAGAATACGTGACCGTCAAAGCCATCGCAGATATTCGGCCTTACAGCATTTATCGAGCCTTTCACGGGGACAATTCCTCGCCTGCAGCATGGTCCGCACGACCGGGATTGATCAAGCAGTATAAGTACGCCAGCGAGGCCGAAGCTCGTGCGAACGTAAAGGTTTACGACGCATCCAATGGTGGAATGGCCGCGCTGTTAGCAGACGACGAAATCGAAGCGGTTATCATTGCGTTGCCTTTACACCTGCACGCTCCCATCGCCATCAAGGCCATGATGGCAAAGAAACATGTTCTCACTGAAAAGTTGATGGCGCACAATGTTGCACAGTGCAAGGCGATGGCTCGGGTCGCTGCGAGTAGTGTTGACATCGCCGACAACCCCATCCATCTAGCAACTGGTCACCAACGACATTACAGCGTGCTCTATGACAACGCAGTCCATTTGCTCCGATGGGGCATGATTGGACAACTGCACCACATCCGAGCGCAATGGCACCGAGGTAATTTGCCCGGCAAGGACTCTTGGCAACCACCATTGCCAAAGGGCGAGATCGGCGGCAAACCTGAAGACAGCGCCGTTCTAAAGCAGTTAGCAAAATTCCAAGCTGACTTGAAAAAGGCTAAGAGCCCGGCCGAGATCGATTTGTTGACCAAGAAAGTAGCCCAATGGGAAGCTTGGATGGCCGACGAGGTGGATGCCGAAAAGTTTGGCTATATCACGAAGAAGCTTGGTGATCGCGATCGCCCAGCCATGGAAGAATTGGTTCGTTGGCGAATCTTCGAACGAACCGGTGGGGGATTGATGGCCGAGTTGGGGAGCCACCAGTTGGATGCCGCATCGATTTTCTGTAGTGCACTCCGCACCGACGGCAAGAAAGCCCGTCCTATTTCCGTTCATGCGGTGGGTGGACGCCATATCTTCCCATTTGATCGCGAGTGCGAAGACCACGTTTACTGCTCTTACGAGTTCCCTGGACCAGAGTATTCGGAGAAGTTCGATATTGGCTACAGCATACCTGGGGTCAAGGGGATCAAGTCGTATGAAAACGACCCCAACAAACGTGTTGTCGTAACCTATTCGTCGATCAACGGAAACGGATTCGGTGGATATGGTGAGGTGGTTATGGGAACCAAGGGGACCATGATCATCGACAAAGAGCAAGAAGTCATGCTGTATGCTGGTTCGGACACAGCCGCAACGGTCGGAGTCAAGGCTGCGAAAGAGGGCTACGCTCTCGATACCCAAGCGAGCGGAGGTTCGTCATCACCTGTTGCCAAAGCGGCGACGAACAATGGACCCGTTAGCCGTGGTTACACCGAGCAGATTGAGCACTGGGCTTATTGCATTCGAAACCCTGCCCCAGAGAACAAGCCACGTTGTTATCCGGAGGTCGCCATGGCTGATGCTGTGATCGCGTTGACCACCAATGTGGCTATGCGACAAGGGGCACGGGGCGAAGCGGGATTCATCAAATTCCAGGATTCGTGGTTCGATGTAAAGTCAGACGAAACACCAGATGGCAGCAGCGTACCAGAAGAACTAGAAGCGATGAAAAACTACACCATTCATGGTGGTTCGCAATCAGCCTAGACTTGCTCCGCTCTGCCCTAGCGTGACTGGCACCGCTGGTCCCATCATTACCGTTTGACAATTGAGTAAAACTCTGGGATGGTTTCCTATTCCAGAGTTTTGTTATTTCGTACTTTGAAATCGATCTTCATGACAGATCAGCAGCCACACACACCACCTCGCGGCATTCCAGGAAAATGGTTTGTATTGCCATTTGGCATGGTGCTGCTTTTTGCAGTGTGGCTCGTCGTTTCCATGGCCTTTCGGTTTCAAGCCATAATGCGCCAATTAGAGGCGACTAGAGAAGTTTGGCCTAAGGCGGCGTTGGTCATACGGAATCATCTCAGCGATACGACTCATGCGGCTCAATCTGTTGCCGAGGCAGGTTCGTTCGATGCAAAGGCTTGGGAGGATTGTATGGCCCGGTTCGCCAAATCGAGTATGTTTGACGAGCAGAGCATTGTTGCTAAAGAAATATTCCAATTGGTACAATCCGATCCGAGTCGCAAATCGTCACTCGGAACTCTTTTAACTGATGAGACTTTAAAATCCGTTGCTTCTTCGGAACTAAAACGCGCACAGCTTCAATCAGGCATTGTGGGTTGGTGCACCTTGCAGGGGTTACGTCTCAAGCTCCCGCCGTTGTTTGTTTTAGACTGAGGTTAAAGCATGGATTGGCAGTCGTTGCTCGGTCATGATCGACAGAGAATATGGTTTCAGAATGCCATACAGAACCAACGGCTGGCCAGTACCTTTTTATTTGTTGGCCCCAGCGCAATCGGCAAACGAACCTTCGCAAAGCTTCTTGCACAAACCCTGCTGTGCACGACCTCTGAGCCGTCGGACTTTAAGCCGTGCGGAAGATGTGAAACCTGTGTGCAGATGAATGCGGGAACGCATCCCGATTTGATCCAAATTGCCAAGCAGCCTGACAAGACGGCGTTATCGATTGATCAGTTCATAGGTTCGGATGAACATCGCATGAGAGAAGGCTTGTGTTATGAGATACGCATGAAGCCCTATTCGAACCGTCGGAAGATCGCGATCATTGATGACGCAGACACGATCGGTGAGGAGGGGGCCAACAGTTTGCTCAAAACGCTGGAAGAGCCCCCTCCTGGCTCGGTCATCATTTTGATCAGCACCAGTTTACAAAGGCAATTGCCAACGATTCGCTCGCGCTGTCAAGTGGTACGATTCCAACCTCTCTCGTCGGAGAACTTGACGACTCTCGCACTGCGTCATCAGTTGATATCGGATCATGAGCAAGCCGAGCGAATCTCGAAGCACGCCCATGGCTCGCTGGCCGAGTTTGCGATTTATGCCGATGAGAGCTTGAGAGAGTTTCAGCAGGAAATGAGAACGCAGTTAACTTACCGCCCGATGGATTTTGTGAAATTTGCAAAAGCTGTCCAGGGGAACGTCGAGTCGGTCGGTACCGAATCTCAGCCACGAAGAGAGCGACTAAAGTTGTTGATTGATTTTGCGCAGCAGCATTTCCGTGACGTCATGTCCAATAACTTGGGAAAAGATCCGATGTTAGTTGATCGGACGTTGCGTGGGATCAAGCGTTGCTTGGAAGCGAAAGAGCATGTGGATCGAATGGTGGCCCCCGCCGCGCTGATTGAGGCTTGGGCGGCAGACATTGCGTCCATTTAATTTCGAATCGCGGGGCCGAACTGATGTCGACACGCTAGTGACTGTAACCACCGAGAGTTCGTTTTATGAATCGTCATCAGCACTCGATCGTCGTACCCTATGTTTCAACAGCTATCTGGCTCACACAACTAAGGTGGGTCGCTGTGGTCGGGCAATTGCTCGTCGTGGGATCGGTAACGTTGCTATTAAAGATTCCCTTGCAATGGGTGCCGTTGCTGTTGCTCATCTCATGGACAGCGGTCACGAATCTCGCCATGACCTATTGGGTTCGGCGCATCAAATGGTCATTGATTACCAAGTCGGAGGCTGGTCTTGAAGGAGTAGAAAAAAAAGATCGGTCCGCGAGCGATTCGTTTTTAGATGAAAACATCGGCAACCGCGTTTTAACGGCGGTGTTAAGCATGGACGTGGCCACGTTGACCGCGCTCCTTTACTTCACAGGAGGAGCAGCCAATCCGTTCTTGATTTTCTACTTTGCGAATATAGCGATTGCCGGGATGCTGTTGCCCCGGCGATTGGCTTGGGTCATCACGGGTATTTCCATCACCGGATGTGTGTTTCTTCTTCAAGACTCCAGAGAGATTACCGAGCTAGCCATCTCGTCCCTCGCAGCGCGAGCACCATGGGGTATCGAAAAGGTATCCTTTTTGATCGCATTTATGACTTGCAGTTCCGTCGTTACCTACTTCGTCACCATGTTGGCTGTGGAACTGAGGCAACGCGAAATTCAATTGGCCGTGATCGAGAAGGAACGCGAACGCGCGCGACGCCTGGAAGCCATGGCAACCTTGGCCGCCGGGGCCGGCCACGAACTGGCCACCCCGCTGTCAACCATCGCCGTCGTCGCTAACGAGTTAAGCAGGAATCTAGAGAAATACGAGGTCTCGCAAGGAATTCGCCGCGATGTCAAATTGATTCGAGAAGAATTAAATCGATGTAAAGAAATTTTGCACCGAATGAAAAGTGGGGCCGGTGAAGCCGCCGCCGAAAATTTAAAGCCAATCACTTTACAAGAACTGGTAAAGGCAACGGTTGAGGCCATGAGGGAGCCCAATCGGGTCATCGTATCTATGGACGAAAAAACGGGCGACAGCTCCGGGGTTCTGCCCAAGCAAGCCATCTCGCAAGCCCTCCGCAATCTGCTGCAAAACGGATTAGACGCATCGGAGCCGCACCAAAAAGTAGAGCTGCAAATCTCCTGGGCAGCCGATCCACACACGGGAGAGGGCATCTGGAAAATGACCATTCGAGATCGAGGAACCGGACTTTCCGAAGAGGTGGCGAGGCGAATCGGGGAACCATTCTTCACTACAAAAGAAGTCGGCAAGGGAATGGGGTTGGGAGTGTTTTTGACCCGAAATGTTATCCAAGGCGTTGGAGGAGCGATCTACTTTGAGCAAGCGACCGGTGGAGGCACCGTCTGCCGTGTGGACATTCCGTGTCGCAACTGATTTCTAACGAGAGAAAACTGATATACTCTGAACGCAGTTTAACGATTCATACTTTTGTTGGGAGTGACGAGGAGTCTCATGCGTTGGGAAGGTCGAGAAGAATCCAGTAATGTTCAGGACAAGCGAGGAATGGCAATGCCCGCCGGCGGGATGGCTTTGGGTGGTGGATTGGGAACCGTCATACTGGTGATTATTGTAATGCTATTGGGAGGAGATCCTCAGCAATTACTAAACCAGATGAACAAGCAAGAGCAACAGCCCTCGCGCTCCCCAGCTAACGCATCACGAAAAATCGATCCCTCTCAAGATCGAGATGCGGAGCTCAAGTCGATGGTGTCGGTGGTATTCAAAGATACCGAGGATGTTTGGAATAAACTGTTCCGCACAGAATTTCGAGCCCACTATGAAGAGCCAACCTTGGTTCTGTTTGATCAACCCATTCGATCCGCATGCGGAGTCGCCTCGACGCAGGCAGGGCCATTCTATTGCAGTGGTGACAATGGCGTATACCTCGACTTTGGTTTCTTCAGACAGCTTCATCAAGAGCTCGGAGCTCCCGGAGATTTCGCGATCGCTTATGTTATTGCTCACGAAGTTGGTCATCACGTACAAAATCAGCTCGGGATTCTTCCCAAGGTTAACAAACTGAGATCGAACAGTAGCGAGGCAGAGTCGAACAGGCTCTTGGTACGTCTAGAACTGCAAGCCGACTATTTGGCAGGTGTCTGGGCTTATCACATCCAAAAAGAGAAAAATGTCCTCGAGCGAGGCGATCTTGAAGAAGCACTCAACGCCGCGAGTCGAATCGGGGACGATGTGCTGCAAATGCGATATCAAGGGAAAACGCGACCGGATACATTCCAGCACGGGACCGCATTGCAACGCAAATCGGCGTTACAACTCGGGATGAAAACCGGAGACGCCAAGGGATTGATGCGGTTTTTTGAAATGTCGGAATCAGAGCTCGATAACTTTGGAAAGTAAGATGGCAATTCGTTTACCAGTTGTTTTAGCTCAACATTCCCGAAGGGTGTCTTCGTATACCGATTGCGAAGAAAGTTGGATCACCTCTCTTCTTTTCGAAGAACGCTTAGATGCCACTTTGGTTTCTGATCTAGTTTCGATTCAACCCGACTCGACCGATTTTTTGTGTCTGGCTGGACTCAAAGGGGACTTCGTTTTAGTTACGTGGGACGATAGTTCCGTCGTTCTCCGAGAATTGGTTCGCCTGGGATTTGATCACTTTGATATTGTGCCCGTTGACGGGTCCCCCAAAGTTTCCTCGCCACACCGTACGCAAATCATCAAGAAGATTTATTTGATGGCGTTTGACAGAGGTGTCCCAGTCAGTGTGCCTATCGGGCGATTAAAGAGTCTGTTGGAATCGAAAGCGACTCCGGTTTTCCAGTTGCAAACGTCATTGAAAGCTGCTTCACCAACCCCCTCAAACGTCTTGCCGGTCCTCTCGGATTTTGCAGCAAAGAACCCTCAAGGTTCCAGTATGGCTCCGACCAACGGCACGATCCCAGTAGCAAACGGCACATCCGCGATCAACGCACATTACGCAGCATCGAGCATAAATCCACGCGGCGGTAGCGAGCCGCTGACAGGGGCTCCGTTACCGACTGGTATTCCCCATTCTTCGAACTTTGCGTATGAAGATGATGATTTTCCGCATATCGATAACCTGGTCGATGAATTAGATCGTTTTGATTCTTAGGAGGTAAAGCATGAAACGGATGTTTGGATTGTTGATGGGAAGCGCGATGGCCTTTTCCATGATAAGCGGTTCTCCGACTGTTCGGGCGGAGGATGAACTCAAGCGAACGTCGCTCGCTTTAGTTCCCAAGAAGAGTTTCTCAAGCAATGGAACGATCGGTCTGAGCAACTAGCCCAAGCCAGAATGGTTTGGGAAAACCCGAACTTTAAAGAAGCTCTCGAATTCTTCACCGAACTAGGATCGGAAGAAACGTTCTTCTTTGCAGATAAAAATTTATCGAGCTTTGTTAAAGCAACAAACGAGTTCTCCGCTGAAATGCAGATGGCAGTCGTTGAGGCCCAGAACGATTCCGAAGATGCAATGATCGAACTTTTTGAGAAATGGATCGGCGAGCTAGAAGAACTCAAGTTTCCGACGATGGTGTTTGGAGCAAAATTCCAAGACGAAGATTTGGCGATCACCAAAGTTGATCAAATCGAAGCACTGATACAGTTGCCCCTGATGGCTACAGGCCAGCCGCAACTGCAAGGTATTGTTAAACGAGTCGATGATTCTCGTGGTTCTCGATTGTCGGTCACCATCAACGGAAAATTGATCCCGTGGGACGCCATCCCAACCAACGAAGAATTCGACGAAGAAATGTTGGACGATCTTCGTGATGTTTTAGAGGATAAGAATATCACGCTGACGATTGGAATGTTGGACAAGTACTTCGTGGTTGCATTGTCCGAAACCACAAAGGATTTGTTGTCGTTGGGTAACGGAGATACTTTGTTGTCTCACCCGGACTTTGCTCCCGTCGTTGCCATGAGTGACAAACAACTGACCATGGCTTCTTACACTTCGGATGTTTTCGGTGAAGCCAATTGGAATGCACAGTTCAACGGATTCTTCTCGAAACTGTTTTCTCAAACAGCCTCCACGGGGCGTCTTTTCCTAGACTCGGAGAGCGAAGTCCATGACTTGCTCGATGACATCGAAAGCGACGTTGAGTGGATGGACACAGAAATCGCCAAGGTGATTCCTCCGTTCAAGGGTCAGACGATGCTTTCGTTCTTGACGGATGACGGATGGGAATTGCTCCAGTACAACCGCACTCCAGATTTTTTTCTTCAAAGTGACGAACCACTGTCTGGATTAAATCATGTTGGGGGCAAACCGTTGATGATGGCGGTGACCAAATTTGCGAATCACCCGGAGTACTTTCAATTGATGCGTAAAATCGTTCAGCGAGCGAAAAGCCGATTGGACGAAGCTCTCGAAATGGATTTGTCAGAAATCGATATCGATGAAGATCAGCAATCGGAAGCAAAAGAAATTGTTGATCGCGTTTACCCGCTTCTCGAACGAGTCGCCAATGCCTACGAAAACTTAATCGCTCCCTCCCTGACTGGCGAGCATGGCGTGGTATGGACGTCCGGCAATCTCAAAGCGAAGCAATGGTTCCAAGGAATGCCGGAGTCGGATGAATTGTTGCCGTTGCCTGAGTTTTCGTGGATCAGCGGCATCAAAGATCGTGACTCTCTCATTAAGGGCGGCAAAGAGATCTACGGTGTTTTCGATTCGGTTTTGGAGCTAGCTCGGGAAATGGACCCTAACAGTGTCCCAGAAGGCTACACCATTCCTCGTCCCGAAAAGTCTACCGAAAAGAGCGGCATTAAGTACGGCTATCCGATTCCTGAGGACTGCCCCGTTCCGGCTGATTTGATGCCGCACGTTTTGTTGTCCGACGATCTGCTTGTGCTTGGCTACTCGAAATCAACGACCAACCTGCTGGCCGGCTCCTCAGCCGTCGAAGTAGGAAAGTCTGTCTTTTCAAGTGAGTCGAAACTAGCATCGGCGTCTTACATCGATATCGGGCGAGTCTTTCAATCCTTTGGACCATGGATTCGATACGCCATAAAGCAGTCGAATGTAGATTTCGATCAGGACCTTATCCCACAGTCCGATCTTCCCATCGAGGGAGTCAGCTTGACACCAAAGGATTTGATGGACTTGTGGTCAGTGCTCGAATCGATAGGCGAGGTATCCACGACGGCGGTATCAAAAGGAAAAGAGGGGATTGAAATCCGCTCGGTCTATCGTCAATCCTTGCCGTAGTGTTTGATCCGTTGCCAATATGCTTGGAATGCCCCGTCCTTATGGAAATCCGGACTGTTGTCCAGATCGTGGCATTCCATGCATTTCTCTTCAGCTTTATCTAACGGTAGCTTCATATCTTCACGAAGCTTACTGATCATTTCGGCAGTCGCTTCGATATCACCTGATTCGGCTGCCGCGTGCGCTTTTCCGGGTCCATGGCAGTTTTCACAGCCACTACCCATCAAATGCTCTGAGGCACTTAACGATTCAAAGCCTGTGTTGTAAGGCAAAAACCTCTGAGGGTTCCAACCGGTTGTATGGCACGAAAGACATTCCGGATCAAATTGCCTTGGGATGGGGCGCTCTGGGGGCTCGACAATCGAGTCGGTGGCGTGGGAGTGAGGCGTGTTCTTCCAAATATCATACGCGGTCGTATGGCACTCGCCGCACTTCTCAGAGCCAACAAACTCACCTCCCGATAAGTGTATTTGTTTCGGAGCTAACGCATTGAGTCCTTCAACTTTCAGTTGGTCTTGATAGTTGCTGAATAGCTCAGTCATGCGTGGCGAGTCTTCGAACTGTGAACTTAACGCCAATCTCTGGTATTTAATTGGTTCATTTGGGTCATCGAACAATCCGACCAAACCAGCATACATCCCCTTGGTGCCAACCTGGATCATTTGCGTTTTAGTCCCCTCAATGATTTCTGGACGATAGGTCGGTTCGCCATAACCACCCGCAGTGACCAGCAACGAGAACATCGGGAACAACTGCGCGAGCTCTCGCGATTCTTCAAGCGACGTTTGGGATATCAAAATGTATTGGTCGCACTTCTCAGCCTTGAGTTGCTCCGTAACCTCTTTCAACGCTTTCTTGGCAGGCCGAACCTTTACACCATCCCCCTCGGTCTTCAAAACCGATTTGATTTCAGCCGTGTATTCGTCTCCAAGAACCGCGGTGATGCCGATCTTTCGCTTGCCAACTTTGACAACCTTCCATGGCGTATCCATCCCGTCAAAAATGGATACGTTGGCCGAAATGAAGAGTGGCTGGGGATTCCCTTCGTCATCCGTCTGAGCATTGAGCAACGGATAAACCAGGCTGGCGTGGCTGCCAAGCAGATCGTCTGGGCCAAAGGTTGCCGCCACATAGCCCATCATGGAAAGTGCTTTGGCTGTCCATTCGAATTTGATCTCAGATTGCTTTGCGACACGTCTTACTTGATTGCCTGCATCGATCGGCAAAACTTCCCAGCCTCGTTCTTTGACCTTCTGGAGAAGAGAGTCTCGCCGCATGAGCCCCCCCTTTTGATTCTCCAGTCCAGTGCAACCGCACGGCTCAATGTAGCCATACTGCCTACCCGTTACGAAGAATACGACCCATGGATTTTCCCAATCGGGAGCTACGATCTGATTCCGTTCCTCTTCCGTCGCGACATTCAACGGCCCCTGCTCCAGCTTACGTGGCGGCTCCATCCCAACCGTGGTTCGGTCGACTTTGTTGGCTGGAACGGTATTAGCTGGCACGGCATTGCCCGTCGCGGTTCCGCTCTGACCAGCTTCTTGTGGGGATTGCGCGACTCCATCCAGAAAGCGAATCGAAACTTTAGGGACGCTTTGATTTTGCGGCGGCTGTCCGACACCGACAATTGGCAAGCCGATCGAGCCCGCCAGAATAGATAGCAATAATGCCCCTCGAAATGCTCGCCTCTTTATGGATTGCGTCATTTGAACAGGTTTCCCCACAAGTCGCTTTGGAATATCAATTGCGAGAGGGCCGAGAATCAGCCATCTCGCTCGGTCTAGGACAAGGCTAGAATCGGCAGGAGTAGTCGTTCAAGTTCAATGAGAGCAACTATTCCGTAATGCGAAACTGAATGAAAACCATTTCCGTAGGTGAATTTTCCATACGAGTGTTGAAAACCACTTGGGCAAAATCCTTGCTGGACGAGCCATTCCTCTCAACGGGCTCAATCCCTGGTGGAATTTCAATCGTAACGGGATAAATCTTGGACGTCCCACGAATGGTCGGGTTTCCAACCGTCACATTAATTTTTCCTGCAAATTCTTGCGGTTGGATTTCTTTAAAGGAGATCTCTGCATCAGGGAACTCTTTCGTTGACACGGCCATTAAGAGACTCTTTTTGAGCCCTTCACTCGACCGAGCTATTCCGAGCCGCAACACTTTCCGGTCTTCCGAGTAATCGCTACCTGCAATAATTCTTACAGGGGTAACAATTCGACCAGAAATTGGTAGCAATGCTGGTTCTTCGTTGTTATTCCTGCTGTTTCGGAAAACGATGTTGGTGTTGAGCGACGTGGCTCCGATCCCTTTCTGAACCGTGACTTTGTATTCCAGGACGGACTTCGCCTCGGGATAAAGCATTGATTCTTCTGGGGTTAGAGCCCGGATTTCATTGATGGCACAAAAGATCTTGTCGGAAACCACGGAGTTCGCGACGACGGCATCATCAAACGTCATCGGCGTTTGCTCGAGACAGTAGACTTTTCCCTCGAATACGAGATCCTCGGTCGAGATTTTGTCTGCGATAAGAATGCCAGGTGGGTCGAAGACGTGCGATTGCCCAATCTTGCCTCGAATCGTCAATCCGATCTCTTCTTGCAGTGGCGCTGTGGTGCCAATCGTCGCCGTTTGAGCGAACTCTGGAGCGGCTCCCTCGAGAACCCACTCCAACTCGACCTCCGTTTCATCACCTGGTCCCAATGTCGCTCGCTGAAACCGGCCTACCGTACATTTACAGGAACTCCGAATAAACCACACATCCGCAGGCGCATCACCCACGTTCTTGAAAAGGAACGCATGCTTGCCTTTGCCCCCAATTTTCATAGTCCCAAAGTTGTATTCGCTTCCTCCAATAACCTCGATTTTTCCAGCCTTGGTGGTGTCGACCGGACTCGAAACATGAAACCTAGCCAGCGTCGCATCCATATCCTCGAAGTTTCCCACGACGTGAGTCAGCCCCTTGTTTCGGTTGGCCTCAAAGTAGGAGGCCAATCCGTAACCCGCGAGCAAGGAAGTCAGAATGGCAAAAACTATGGATTTCATCGTTTCAAATCGTTTTGGTGAAGAAAAAAACAACTGCTCACATTCTCGTTATGGAATGACTTTACGCAACCAAGAAAAAACCGGTTCACCCTTGAAAAATCCAGGCATACCAACAGCTTGGAAGGCTTGGAGCGATTGGGCTTCCCGCTTAACCAAATCATCAGGAACCCAAACCGTACAGACGTTTAATTTGCGGTCGGCATGTGGCGTGGCCTGATCGACTTTTTCAGCCAGATCTAACGATACCTTGGCTCCCTCTGACTCTAAGGCCCAATACAGAATGACCGCCTTCTGTAAATGGCACTGCGCAGAAGAAGGGTTCAGCTTGGTCGCGCGATTGGCTTCCGCAATGATGTCGTTCATCTCCAGAAAACCTGTCGGATCGTAACCAGCAGACCGACATGCCACTAACACCGATGCGTCCATGATCGAAATCTGGCTAGCCACCAGCCAGTTCCGAGGATCATTCGCAATCCATTTGCGTTTCGCCAGCTTGTAAACCTCAAGCCATTTCCAACGAGTGGCTTGGCCTAAATTCTTGTCGGTGAGACGCTGGTATGCTCCTCTCATGATCCAACTGGCTGGCTCAGGATCCCATCCACTGGATTCTAAAACCTTTGAATATTCTTCCATGGGTAAATCCGTCAGCCGATTTTCTAGATGCAATTGCTCGATCGGCCCCCTGATTGTCTCGGGCTGCAAGGTCAGGACCCCAAAGAGTATGGCTGCGACGAACCAGCCCGCAAACAAAACGAACGCGACCCAAGACCTCTTCTCGGCAACGCCCGACACACCAACTTGATTACACTTTCCACGAACGTGATACAGTCCGGCTAAACCTACCGCAAACGGACTCATCGCCCCGGGCTGCATCCATCCCCCCGAAAATAAAAAATGGATGCTAACGACCAGCAGCATCAAAACACTGGCCATCCACAACCCCGCATCGGATAATCGCACGGAACGAATCAACCAATAACATCCTGATGCGCCCAAGCAGAAGGCTAACGCGTTAAAAGGCAAATCCGACTTGTTATTGACGGAATAGACAATCAATCCAAAAAACAAAATCAAAACGAGCACAACTATCGCACCGGCGTCCAGCATGATGAGTCGACTCTCTTTGTTCGCCACCGGCTTGATAGCCAACGAATCATGCTGCGATGTCTCGCAATCGCTCTCGACGGACGACTGCTCTGGCTGTTCGGGGATTAGGAAAAAATGCGCTAACTGGGTAACCGCAATGCCTATCGCTCCTGCAATCGCAACCCCGAGCAACGGAAAGCCACCCGATACCAGTATCTCCAACCACATGTTGTGCGGGTCAGCTGGATTCTCTGAGGCCATCATCGATTTGACGGTTGTATACTCGGATTGAAATGCCAATGGACCATACCCGACCCACGGAGATCGCAATGCCAATTGCCACGCTCCTTGCCAGTATTCAAGTCGATACAAAAGCGATTTGCCTGCTTCAAAAATAATCGCGGAGTCTAACCACGCTACCACAATCAATGTGAGGCCCCCTAAGCCGATCGTCGATGCGATCCCCATCGCAATGACGCGCGGCGTCAAACAGGCAGTTATCTTAACTAGAATCAGTCCACCAGCGATCAACCCTATCGCAACCGCCAACCACGCGGTGCGGCTCTTTGTTAAAAGCAAAACCAAGCCACTCACGGCAAAAATAAGAATCCCGATGGCGAGCCAACCCCGACGCGTTGACACTTGCCCTCTTTCAACTCGGGGCTTTGCCGAGCTATTTTCGCTGCCTAGCAGTAATCGTCGGGAATCTACCCATAACAAACTTGCTAAGACGATTCCCACCACGACTACGATTGGAGCCAGTGTGCCAGCTAGTGAATTCGTCAGCGCAAACGGCCCTATCGGCTCGGTGCTAAACAGCCGATTCTCAAACTGCATCGCCTCCGGTGTTCCAATCGTTAACCCGACCTCGCCAAGCATCTCCTCCTTGAATTCACCAAACCTTGCTCGTGTTTGTGGCATGCTCACAAAGTACTGGTACAGCGCATACGAAGAGGTACCAAACGATAACGCAATACTCCAGTGCAACACCCTGTTATGAATCAAACCTGAGGAGAAGAGACTAACCAACCCTTGAAACACACCAATCAATGCCAAGGTCTGCCAAAAACCCAGCAGCGACGCGCGAAAATTCGTGTGTTCATGGGAGTAAAATGTTGCGATCGCTAACCAGCCTGCAAAAAGTATCAAGGCAAAACAGGGGAGTCGCAAGATCGAAGTCTTGCGATCTCCTAACAACATGACAACCGACGCCAACAAACCAGCCGCTAAACCGAAAATGATGAGAACCAACGAACTCCCTGTCGATACGGACGTGGAATCACTCGGGCTCCATTGAGCCGCTACCATGTATCCTCCTAGCACGAGACATAGCAGATAACTCGGTAAGCTCGCTAACCAGGAAGGGCTGAGATTCGTTTCTTCTTTAGGCCTCATGTTGATTCCCCGATTCGGCTTTAATCTGGCTATCCTTTAGAGTTTGACCAATCGACGGAGCGGATGTTTCCTGAGACCTTGAATTCGATTGCCTGCGAATCAAGCCCTCAATGGTTCCAACCAACAAGAGCATACAGACGACAATCGCCAAAATGATCGCTGCTCCCACCAAATCCGTTCGAGGCAAAAGTAGTGCCCCGAGCGAACAAGTCAACGTTGCCAGATAAATGGCCATCACAGCCTGCTGCTTGGACATTCCCATTTCAACGAGACGATGCGAAAAATGCTTCTTGTCCGCTTGAAACGGACTCCGGCCATCTCGAATTCGAATCATGACTACACTCAATGTGTCATAGATCGGAATCGCCAATAAACACAGCGGAGCTAACACGGCATGGGGACGGTCGCCACGAGAATCAACATACGTAGACAGCATGGTGCAGATCGCTATCCAATACCCTACGAAATAGCTACCTGCATCTCCCATAAAAATCGTCGCTGGGGGCCAATTGTATCGAAGAAATCCCAACAGCCCTCCCAGCAATGCGAGTACCATCGACGCGACAAATATCTGCGGAGAACGGCCACTGTCAGAACTTCCAACCAACAAAACGAACGCGAGCATGATGCAAATAATGCTCGCCACTCCCGCACTTAATGCATCCATGTTATCCATCATGTTAAAGGAGTTTACCAGCATGACGATCCAGACGACTCCAATCAACGTTGTTAACCATGGGATATCGATGAACAAGGAAAACTGCAAATCCTGCCAAGACACTACGAAGTAAGCGACCGCAAACTCAACCAATATCCGGAGCTTCCACGATAAACCAAACCTATCATCCAACGCTCCCAAAGTCGCTAGACAGACACCACCAATCAGCAAGACCGAGAAATCAGACACTCGACTCATCAGACCAGGCACGTACACCTTGACCGAATCAGGAATCAATCCCTCAAACAGCCCCGAATTCACCGCAGCGACTCCACACATGCCCGCTAAAAATGTACCTATCACGCCACACGCAATCCCGATACCACCCCCGCGAGGAATCGGTACGATGTGCACCTTGCGCTCATTGGGCAAATCCATCAGTCCTAGTCGAGAGGCATTGCGTCGTACCCAAGCAACGATCGAAAAAGATAACAGGAATGCGGGCAAGGTCGTGACGCAAACAAGAATAAGAAAGAAAAGCCAATCAAGTCGCATGCAAGACCAAAACAATTAGAGGAGAAACGCCGGGGCTATTATGATAACTGCATTTTGCTTTTGCAGTTAGCGTGGCTAGACTCTCGCACTGCCCAATTATTCCCTACTTGCCCCGATTTTTACTCCAATTTGGACTCTGCTAGCCGAAAGTAACCGAAAATGCGAGAACCTTTTACCAGCCCAAGACTCCCAAAACCCAAACAACCCTATTCGCACGGTATCATCACGTCGGGCAAGCAACTTTGGCTTTCCGGGATCCTACCGATCATCCCAGAAACCGGGGAATTCGCGCCTCGTGTTTTCGAAACTCAAGCCGTTCAGACATTCGAAAACTTAAGAACAGCTGTTGAGGATGCTGGTGGTTCACTCGCCAATGCGATCAAAGTGAACGTCTATCTCTATGACACGGCTTTTCACTTCGCGATGAACGATATCTTTGCACGATACTTTGAACCTCCCTATCCTGCTCGCACGACCATCCAAAGCATGCTCCGCGCTTCGCTCATCGAAGTCGATGCGGTCATCGCACTACCCTAACCAAAATCCATGTCCGCTGATTATCAACGCTGAAACTCGCAAATGCACGAAATGTTCTCGCCACACCTTGCGAGTGTTGCTCTTCTTGGCAAGCACGACAAAACGAGTTTGCTACCTGACTCGATGCCACAGACGTAAGTGAAAGAGACGGCTTTAATCGTGCTTTCCTTTGAGGTGACGTACAGCTCGATAGAACATTAAATAAATTCCGCTTCCGAATATCCCGATTACCAAGCCTGCAAAGGAACCAATCAATGCACCACCATACCACGGCAGTTGCCAATTAGAGTTTATCGCAGCAAGCGTCGCCCCGAGCAATGATGCCAGAACCATCGATGTGAGTACGAAAATCGCTTGGAATCGATTGTCTTTCCATCGTACATTCACCCCGGTCACCGTGTCGGTCACGACATTGTATGCGGCCTGAGTTGGTGTTAGAGATGGTGTTTCGTCTTTGTTGTGACCAGCAGCATCTGCTGATGATTCGAACGGGTTTTTAGTCACAGGGCATCCCCCGGTGGTTGATTGTCTGAGCATTTAGAATTCTAAAATTCTACTATGTGATGAAATCACGGGGTATCTCTGTCATCGCGATAAATTTTTAATCTAAGAGCAACACCTTCGGCAAATTGGACCCCACGCTACCCCGAACATCCAACGCAGCATCCAAGCCTAATTTTCTTTGTCTGTTTGGGACTCTGAGGCCTGTCCCTCAGTTTGACGGTCGAGCTCCATTCCACTTCGGGCCCGGAAGAACGGAAAGGCGACAGCACCGATCGGGATTAAGAGCAACGGGCACAACGCATAAACACCAGGGACATGCGGCGGTAAGACAAACAGTAAGGCTAAGTTCGCGGCACAAGTTAGGCTCATGCCGAGTAAAAAACCTTTACCAGCGCCTTCTAATGCATCCGCGAGCATGGCGATTGGACGGAACCCGAAAAAGCGGTATACCCCCAGCACCAGGTACGCCATGCCAAAGCCAGATACAATCGCACTCGCCGTGCAGACCCACAGTAGGAGTCCCCTGGGATCGGCTATACCAACAATCAGTGCGCCAGCGAGCAGACCAACCATTGCCGCGCTGCATGTGGCGTTTAAGGCAATGGTCCGAACCGCCTTATTCTCAGATGGCTGGCCGGCTCGGGCCTCCTGCAACTGTCGTAACCAACGCTTATAAGTGCTCATGTGCGTACCCTCCTACCCTGGACACCCGACGCAACATCTAAGCTTATTGGCCTTCGGCCGACAGCAAGTCTTTTGCACGAATAGAACTTAGAGAACCGTACCGAATCGATTGCTCTGCTATACGACACTATGGACTCCAAGTCCATGTTTCCAGCAAGGACTTCAACATGATGTCTCGATCGACCAATTCTTCTGTCTCGGCCACAGATAACATGACCATATAGAGCTTGCCGCCATGAAGACAGATTATCGCACCACAAGGTATGTTGTAGTCCTTTGTATTGGATTTGAGCAATACTGCGTCGACGCCTCCAAGTTTCACGCTCGACTTCTCAACCTTGTCTTTGGATTCTTTGCGGATCATTCGCGATGCGAATACTTCCGTGATCTTTTCAACAGAAGCAGCAGCCCCTCCCGTTTCAACAACAAAACGTCCTTTAGCTGTAATCCGAAGTTTTGATCGCAGGTAGCAAGTTGCAACCGTCTTTCCGCCACCTTCTGGAATGGCATAGTACCATGGTTCGGGAATCTTAAAGCTAAACGTCTTTGTCTTGTAGCTTGAATAATCTCCTGCATGCAGGAACGCTCCGGAAGGAGTTAGACAGAATACTACCATTAGCACAAGTTGCGCAAACGCTGCAGTTTTGTGTTTCAACATAAGGCGGGGTCCTTGAAAATATTCGAGGGGAAATTCAGTCGCATAACGTGGCGATCGAGCAGTTTTACAAGCCTGGAAATCTACCCGGCTGCCTGAACGCGAGAAGAACAGAGGCCATCTCTGACATCGCTACATCGTACCACATGCGACTTCGATTTTCAGCAGGGTAAAGATCGGGTCCAAACTACTTTCGGATACCGCTGGCTTGTCCAGCGGAGTCTCCTGTTTTTCGCTAGATGGACGAGTCTCACGCGTGAGGTGCATGTCTAGCTTCGGAACCTAATTCACCAGACGGGACAAGCCCGTCGGAGCCCGGTATTGGTTGTGTAGCGAACGTAGAACGGGTCTCCAGGCCCGTTCAAATGTAGAAATGTCAAGCAGCACGGGTACTCCTGCCCGTTTGATGGTGCTTACGAGTGTCCAACCCACTGCTAACGCAACATCTAAGCCTATTAATGTTCGTCTTCTTCTAAAGAATGAACGGTCCCACGAACGATGGCATGCCTACGCATTCCGAACGGAATCCCTCACCGCAGATTGTTATGTCAATTCCATTGGCAAATTCTAGATACATACAAGTCGGGCCAAGATGTGTCAAAGGAACCACAAAAAGGTTTACAAGCTTTTCGCCTGAAAGTGTGAGGCATCCATCCAGTATGGTATCTGGTAATCCTGCGATAGTACCGGAAAAAGTCGCGTACAGAAATGTAAGGCGTACGGATTGCGTCCATACAGTTCCAGAATCGATGCCAGGTCGGCCTTGGCTTTGGTGCAGATACGCTGCAAGCTCCACGACTATCGTGCCATCGTTCTCAACCATCGAGTTGAACCTTGAATCGTGCAATTCAATCGCAGCGTTAATGGGCATTTCCTTCCTTAAAAGACGAACGTCCCCGATGACCGATCGGGCACAAGCAAATTCTCCATTAAGAAGCGATCGATCAGCCGCTTCGGTGCCTCGGATTGTTACATCGTCTTGTCGTCCCCAGAGTACCAGAGACCCTCGCGAATCTCTCTCGACATTTCAATCCAATCGGCACGAGTTTTGTCATCACATTCCGCGAGACTTTGATTTGCATCGACTGTTTCTCCCATCTGAGCCAATACACGTGCTAGTCCAATTCTAGCAGAATCTCCAGCACCATACGAAATCGCTATTTCGAAATTGCGCCGTGCGTTATCGAAATCGTTAAAGTGCGAATCAAGAGCCCAACCTAGCGACTCATAAGCCGATGCGTACGTCGGATCGCATTTCAATGCTTGCCTGTAGCATTTCACTGATTCTTGGATCGGAATCTCCGAGTCGCAAATTTGCATGATATCGCCAAGAACGTCCCACAACTCGGGTTCCATTGGAAACGATATTGTGAGCGATCGCAATTCCTGAACGTCCTCGAATGCGTGACGGTCTTTGAGTCGGATGCGGTCGATGGTGTCGAACGGTTCCATACGGCTATCAGCTATTTGGCGTAACGAAAAGGATCACTCACGTCGAGCGAGGGAGGATGGACCGCCCGAGGCCGGAGGAACGAGACGTGTATCCGCTCGTTAACGAATTGAAACGTTCTTGCCCGGAGGATCGACTGCCTTCGTTCGCTCTACTCGTGTGTTATTCTCGGTCAGCAGGATGGAAATCGCAATCCACTGCTTTTAGATACCGATGGCTTGTCCAGCGGAGTCTCCTGTTTTTCGCTAGATGGACGAGTCTCACGCAAGAGGAGCATGTCTAGCTTCGGAACCTAATTCACCGGACGGGACAAACCCGTCGGGGTCCGGTATTGGTGGTGTAGCGAACGTAGAACGGGTCTCCAGGCCCGTTCAAATGTAGGAATGCACGCAGCACGGTTACTCCTGCCCGTTCGATGGTGCTTAAGAGTGTCCACCCCACTACCCGACGCAACATCTAAGCCTATTGATGTTCTTCGACGGTTCAGGTATCGGCGTAGTCCGGAAATCGTTCTACTGCAATGTGGATTACTCTCATTAGGTCACGACCTCGACCGGAAGTTAATGTTGGCCAAATGGCAAAGCTGTGATTTGCGGGCGAGAATTCTGGTCTAGCGTGCGGCCAGGGGTATTCCGGGTTCGGCCCATCGCTGGAAAGCGCCGGTGCAAGATGTTCGATGTCGTGTGCGATTGGTATTACTCCTCTAATCCAGTTTTGAAAATCGGAGTACCGTTTGAACGTGAATAGTTCCGCAATTCGATCTCGGTCATGAGCCCGAATCTGCCCTAAGAACCTCAAAAACGTTGGAAACCCGGAATGTTTTTGCGGCGGTGGCGAACCGGAACGCCAAAAGTACGCTTTGGCGATCTTCTCGGTTACCATTTGCAGGTAGTGTAACGAATGGCATTGCGCGATACCCTGCCTCCGAAACAGCAGGAATGCTTCATGATCGGATTTCGCCTGTTGCCACCAGACTTCTTGGAAACTATTCATTTCTGAAGCGTGTCGAGTCCTTAAGAGACCAGTTGCCTGGAAGGCCGAGTTTTTGCGATTGAATGCGATCCCATTGCTCCGGCGTGACATCCAATACGTACAACTTGTGTTCTGTTTCCGTACCCAGATCAATGCCGAAATCAATTGGTTCCAAAATATCGTCGTTTCGATCGCCGATGAGGTTGTTGATCTCGACAAATCGGATTTCTCGATCGCCAGAATTTGTTGGCAAATAATAAACAGCAGCTATCCCAGGATCAGTTTTAAGATGCTCGTTAGCGTACCAACGAGCCATAGAATCGCGATCGAATTGTGTTGCAGGCATCAAAAAATCTCTTGTCTAGTGTGAAGGTTCGGTGTGTCTCTTGTCGCAGAACGCCCCCATTCAGCTAGTGGTGGCAAGTAAATTTTCTAAAAGTCGGGGCGGCCGACCGGCGACTTGGGTGCATGTACCCCCGGCATGGGCGTGATCTTCTTGGGTAAAAGTCCCGTGTGTTTAGTCCCATTACCTTCGGTAAGCAGTCATCATACCAGATGAATAGCTCATAAGAAAGCAACACGACGTGATGGCAATTGGTCATGGCAACAGTCGCCAAGGTCCGTGGCGGACGTAACTCAGCCCGGCTCTCTCAATGGGAGTGGATGTGGCATGGCTCACTGGCTTAGGTTTATTACGTCTGCTCAAGACATGGAAAAAGCTCGCTTCCAAGAGACGAACCGCCTCCGTACTCCCGTGCATTTCGCAACGCGGCCGGTCTCGCATGCTAGGTGGTGTGGCAAGGGTCCGCAGCAATGCGGCCCATAAGCCGAGTCGTTTGTTCGTCCTTAATTCGTCGGGCCGAGAATAGGCTTGCTATCGATCGTGAAGGCAAATCTATTTCTCGACGGCGACGCGCTTTAGTTGGAATAGAATTGTCGATTTCGTTGCTCGGAACTCATGTGGTCTCGGAAGGTTCTGCGACGCAATACACAGCTCAAGACCTTCGCCTTTCAGGCGGCAAATGCCTTGCCTCGTAACGATACTTTTCTTCTGTTTTTCTTTAAGATCCAATTGTGCCGGGGTTTGTGTTTCATCAAGTTCGAACGTCATGGCTTGATTACCGTCTGTAAAAACGATAGTAACTGTTTTTGAGTAACTGAATCCATTGCTCCCGAAGGAAAACGACGCGTTGGAACTATAGGCAACCCCAGGGCTAATCGACATTTTGTCCTTGCCAATCAAAATTCTTATAGGCTTCGCAGGAGTACCGCAGATAGTCAAATCGGCAACTTGCATTGAATCAACAACCCACTCGCCTTGAATTTGGTCGATCGAAATCGTCTCGTTTTTGCCATCATCAGCCCATCCGGGAGCAGATATCCACAGCAAAGAAAGAGCCGTCAAAAATTGTGAGCAGGTGCACATGAACTCAGTTCCTTTCATCGCCGAACGGCAAGGCTGACCGAGCCCCCGCCAGCAATGCTTATATATCGAAACGGACCGTCGTGGGCTTCGGTTCAACATGTTGCTCAAGTAGGCCGCTATCGCGGCATGATCAGAGATCGGGGGCTGGCTCGGTTTAGCTTGCTGACACGGTTGAGATTTTCGAGCGAGTAAACCCCATGGAGGGAGTGTCACCGATTGCTTCAGATCGCGTCTACAAGCGTTCCGATCGGTGGCAGCGTACCAACCACAGGGGTCAACATGTCGAAAGATCTACACCCAACCGTTCTATCACTTATCCAACTGCAACAAGATCTCAAGCTTAATGAAAAAGGAAAAGCGAATTCAACAAACCTAAACCGCTGCAAAACATTTTTATCGTTTTGACCGCATCTCTCGTAGTAGCCGAGGCGACAAGCCCCGACCACCCGACGCAACATCTAAGCCTATTAATGCTCGGCCTTTCACTAAGTATCGTTTTCAAAGTCCGTCATGATCTGACGAAAATCTTCGAGGAACGCTTCGTCAACGTCGGGCGGAAACGACAAGGCAACCCACATATGTACGTCCGACCTCTTAGAGTACGGGACCATGAGCAGTTGCTTGTACTCCTTTCGATCTTTTAGATACTGCGCAACCTTGCCTTTGGTAACAGGCGAAAGTGCGAGCTGTCCCACATATGGCCCAGAATGCGAATAGACGCTGCAAAGAATTCCACGCTTTTTCGGTCCCCGCTGCTTCTCAGTTTCATGTTTTCCACCCTTGGGTCCGTTGTCGGGGACTTCAAACGTCTTGACCTCATGTTCGAAGTGAATGCCATTAACACCTTGGTTTTCAAAGGTTGCTTTGGGAGAGTGTTTCTTAAAGAGTGCCTCTAGTTTGGCACACACGCGGTCGGACACCGGACGTGACTTGCTTTCGTCGCCCCGAGCGATCATTGGTCCGAGAATCAGGATTAGTGTTAACACGATCTCAAAAACAGTGAATGTGACGGGCAGCTTCATGATTGAATCAGGACATCCTTTCTGAGGGACGAATGCCTAAATTCAGCTAGTGCAAGCAGGAGACTTGATGCAAGTCAAAACGACCGGCCGAGCATTTAGCTGCAATTTTTTGTTCGCCTTTGAATTGTATCACAGCATATGCCTCGGTGGTTGATATGGATTACCGTCATCGACAGTTTCTTGTGGCGAGACTTCTTCGGTATCCCCGAGACGCACTTGACACCGGCTCAAACGAATGCTGCCGTGAACCCAGCCGATCGCCAAGCCGACGAGTAGTCCATAACTCGCAAAGATTTGCGAAGGTGGTGCTGGTGTATTCGGAGCAGGTCCCGACCACCAGAGGGCAACAAGCCCGGAAGCTGTATAGACTACACCTACCCATTCCGGGATAAACAAACCGTGAACTCGTTTTGACTCATTGCTCCGCGATAACACCCAGTGGATTACTCGGGCAATGCCCCAGAACATCACGCCACAACTTAAAACTGTTTGAAGTTCTGATTGAGTCTGTGCATCCATCATTGAGGAACTCGTTTATTCAGCGATACACTTTCGGACAGCCAAATTTACAAGCATCACTCGCGTCAAGCGAGGGATGAAGGACCGCCCGAGGCCGGAGGATCGAGACGTTAAGTGCGTCCGCTGGTTAACGAAATGACGCGTTCTTGCCCGGAGGATCGAGTGCCGTCGTACGCTACGCTCGCGTGTTATTCTCAGTCAGAGACCATCTCTGACATTGCACTATCGTACCACATGCAACCTTGATACTCAGCAGGGTAGGGATCTGGTCCTAACGATTTTAGATACC
>JALOQS010000367.1 GCA_025459355.1 Pirellula sp. | reverse complement strand
AAAATAGGGAGCTCTCAAATTGATATCAAGCACCTTGAAAGACGAGCGAGGTACCACATCCAAGAATTTGCGAAGCGTATCTTTGGTGACATTCCCTCTTTGCCCTAAAGTTCCGAAACAAACGGCATCGCATGCGTTCGCCAATCGTTCAAGATCCAAACTCCAGCGAAGAAAATCCCAAGCGGACTCGGAATCGAAAACGTATGATGCTGCCCCGGATTCATCGAGCTTTACCGTTACGCGTCCGGTCGGAGTCTTGTGAGTTTGAACCGCATTGGTTTTCACCCCTCGCGCGTCGAGAGATTCGATTCCGCGTGTTCCGTAAGAATCTTCTCCAACCGCCCCTACGAAATAAACGTTGGCTTCGCCGCCAGCAAGCTCCGATGCACTACATGCGAAATTGCACGGAGCTCCGCCAAAACGATCTTCATCAGGAAAAACATCCCAGAGTATTTCACCCATTCCGACAATCTGAAAAGGCATATCTCTACTCTCTTTCCTCGATTTTCAACCTAGCCGCCATATCCTCGAGAGGAACCCCTTTAGTCTCGGGCACGAAGAAAATCACCCACAGCAATTGGAGCACCATCATCGCACAAAAGAACCCGAAGATCATCCACGGGGAAAGCGTATCCGCCATAGTAGGAAACACTAACGTCAATAGGGCTGCGAAAAGCCAATGCGTCGAGCTACCAAGTGCTTGACCTGCTGCGCGGTGCTGATTGGGGAAGATCTCGCTTATAAGAACCCAGATCACGGCCCCTTGGCCAATCGCATGGGCTGCGATAAAGGCGAAAATGCAGACCGGCACAATCGAGTACTGCCCCGCGTAAAAAGCCCAGGAACACAAACCCAGCGAAACGATGTAACCTATCGATCCCAAAAACAACAAAGTGCGCCGACCTAGCCGATCGATCAACCACAACCCAACATAGGTAAAGATCAAGTTCGTGACGCCGATACCGACGGATTGCAAGAGCGCAGAACTCTCAGCCAATCCTGTCCACTCAAAAATCCTCGGCGCGAAATATAGGATCGCATTGATCCCGGAGAGTTGATTAAAAAAAGCGACCAGAAACGCCAGCATGATTGGCACTCTCAGTCGCCAAACAAAGAATGGCTCCTTCGTTGCGTTTGCATTCACGCTTGTCTCGACTCTCCTCACCAACTCCTCTAACTCTGAACGTGAGTAAGCAGGATTGATCTGCTGAAAGATTCGTATGCCCGCGTCTTTGTCATTGCCCAAGGTGATGAGCCATCTTGGACTCTCCGGTATCGTAAAGCACATTATCGTGTAGATCAGCGCGGGGAACGCTTCCACCCCAAGCATCCAGCGCCACGCTATGTCAGGGTCAACATACTTACCGATCAAATAGTTAGAGACAAAGGCAACGAGAATCCCCAGAACGATGTTAAATTGAAACAACCCTGCCAATCGGCCCCGATGCGTTGGCGGAGATATCTCGGAGATGTAAAGCGGAGAAGTGACCGTCGCGATTCCAACTCCCACCCCACCGATGAATCGTGCGAGCATGAAGGTATATTCTTCGGGGGCGATACCCGAGCCTACGGCTGAAACGAAATACAGCCAACCAATCCAGAGTAAAGTTCTTCTGCGTCCGAAACGATCCGTCGGCCAGCCGCCAATCAAGGCTCCCAGCACAGTCCCCCAAAGAGCAGAACTCAAGCACAGTCCGTGCATTGTCCCGCTCAACTCCCATAACTCCTGGATCTTTTTTTCTGCACCCGAAATGACAATCGTGTCGAAACCAAATAGGAATCCTGCGAGAGCCGAGGTTAAAGCCCACAAGAACAAACGCTGCGTCATTCAGATCCTCTTCTTCTGCTCGTGCGGATACGTCGTCCGTACGATTACGGGAGCAATTACCGGGAAGGAGGTCCTAATTTATCATGAATCGCAAAGCTCGGTTTTGCCAACCAATAAAAAAACCTCTTCGAGATCGAAGAGGTCTTAGGTGAGTTGTATCTGGTAACACCGCCGTCGAGATCAACGGCTCTGTCCCATCTTTCAGAACAGCTTAGGAAGGCTTAACCGATTTGTTGTCGGACCCATCTTCTGGCTGCTCATCGTAACGTGCTTCAGGAAGTACCTGAGTAACAGGTGCAACCAAGTGCTCAAGAGCGAATTCATCCGCTTCTTCCTTGAGAATCGATCCGCCATCTTCTGTAGTGAGCTTAGCTTCAGCAACAATCGTTTCGATGACACGTCGCTCTAGAATTTGGTTTCGGAGAGCATCCATTTGCCCGTTTCGCTCGAGCTTTGCCTTGACTTGGCGAGCTGAAAGATCGCTTTGTTGAGCGATGAGTTCGATTTCGGCATCATATTCGGCTTCGGTCGGTTCAATGCTGAGGTCTTCAGCAATCTTCTCGAGAACGAAGTGTTCACGCAAAGCAACCTTAGTGGTCTCCTCGATATTGCGTCGAAGATTGTTTACCACGGATCGGATTTGATCATCGGTGAAACCACTGCGTCTCAGTTCAAGCACTCGTCGATGCATTTCTCGGTCGGCTTGACGTCGCACCAATGCCTGTGGCAATTCCCAATCAGCGCCGGCAGTAAGAAGCCCGGAAACTTGAGTTCGGATGAGTTGGTTCTGGTGGTATTCGCATTGTCGTTCGAGTTCCGATCGAACAAACGCCTTGAGTTCATCGGTGGTATCGAAACCGAGCGTATCGAGAACCGACTTGCTCATGCCTTCTACGTTGACGCGACGAACTTCTTCCACCGAAATCTCGGCATCAACCTCGACGCCTCGATACGATTCACTGAGGGAAGTCTCGAAAATCTTAACCTTGGTCGCGAGCTTGGCACCTTCTTTGGCACCAGCGAGCAACTCGCCGAAGTTTTCGATAATGCAATCCGCCAAGCTCAGTTTACTTCTGAGCGTTACAACCGCTTCTTCGACCGAGCTAACCAACTTTCCGTCATGACGGAAGTCGATGGAAACGACAACTCTATCACCGAGTTTAGCCGCATCGTCGACCGCTTCGCCTTGGGTGATCCGCTCTAGCGTTCTGTGGAGTTGCAATTCGACTTCGTCATCGGTGACCTTGAATTCGGTCTTCTTGATCTCCAAGCCTTTCCAGGCCGGAGTTTCAAATGCCGGACGAACTTCAATTTTGAATTCGTAGGTAAAGTCTCCCGATGCTGGAATGTCAACAGCACCGAAATCCATATCAGGCTCGGAAATGGCCGAGAATTCACCACTTTCGGTGACCTGTTGGAGAGAATCCATGACCAAGCTGCTCTTCACCTGATCGGTCGCAGTTTGTCGAAATCGATTCTCCAAAAGCTTTCGTGGAATCTTGCCAGCGCGGAAGCCTGGTAGATCGGCGCGAGGAGCGATTTCGTCGTAGACTTTGCGGAAGTATCGTTCGATTTCTGCACGAGGTATGGTAACCACTACGTGACGAACACAGCTCGACGGCTGATCAATCTTCACACTTAAAAGAAGCTTGCTTTCGTCCTGGGTCTCGACGGCTGACATTTCTAACTATCGTCCTGTAGATGAAGAAAAAAAGGCA
>JALOQS010000100.1 GCA_025459355.1 Pirellula sp. | reverse complement strand
GAAAGCCGTCGAAGCATTCATCAAAGCGGAATCGACCCGAACCAACGATCCACTCCCTGCCTATTATCTTGGGCAAGCGCAAATTCGGATCGGGGATTCTACTGCTGCTGTTGCATCCTTTGAACGTGCTCTCGATCGGAAACCACCTCGCGCAGATCAACTGGAAATCTTTCAGCAACTCGGCCGACTCCATCAACGTGCCCAACGAACCGATGAAGCGATGAAGGTTTGGAGACGATTGGAAGAGCTTTATCCCGATGATCCACGCGTGTTGGAACAGATCGCGGTAACTCTTAACGAAGAAGGCCAATATGCGGAGGCTCTGCCACGTTACGAGAAACTAGCATCAACCTCTAAAGACGATTATCGGAAAACAACTTTTGCGATCGCTGCTGCTGAGGTTGTCGTAAAGCAGGGAGACAAGACGGGAGGGATCAAACGCTTAGAGAAATTGCTCGCCGAGCTGAATCCAGATGGTTGGTTGTATCGCGACGTGCGTCGCCGTATTGACGATTGCTTTCTTCGAACAGGTGATCAGGACGGTTTGGTGACCTATTATCAGGCTTGGCTAGAAGCCAACTCGCAGGACATCGAGGCTATGAATCGACTAGCTCGCTTTCTTAAGCAGTCGGCTCGCAATCCGGAAGCTGCGAAGTGGTTGGACAAGGCTTTGGTATTAGCACCCAAAAGAGCTGATATTAGAAAGACCTACATCGACTTGTTAGCGGAGGATAAAAAATTTGCTCAAGCCGCTAAGCAATTCGAACAACTGTTGCTTGCAGCGCCTAGTAACGCTGACCATCTGCGTGATTGGGGCAAAATGATTCTTCGTAACAAAGAAGTCCCTGAAGCCGAAAGGCGTCAAAAGGCTTTAGCGGTCTGGAATCGCATCATAGAAACCAATCCGAAAGACGCGGTGCTCGTTTCCCAAGTTGCTGATCTGTGTCGACAGAATCAAATGCCTGATGAAGCGGAATCGTTGTACCGTAAGTCCGTTGAGCTTGCTCCCCAAGAACCGCAATACCGAGAGTATCTGGGTGAGTTTCTTTACATCCAAAAGCGGGTGGACGAAGCGAAGGCGGTCTGGAAAGAGATCGCGACTGGGACTCTACGAAACGACGTGAATTTGTCACGTTTAGCAGAGATTTACAATAGCTTTGGTTTTAGCGACGAAGCTTGCGAAATGATCGCTGAATCCATAACGCTTGCTCCGAAAGATTTTGCCTTGGTTCTCAAAGGAGCCGAGTACCACAACAAAGCGGCTCGTTTTGAGGGAGCTTTGAAACTAGTGGAGCAGGCGGAGAAGCTAGTCGCAAACGATGATGAACGTGAGTCGGTGCTCAACACTCGCATCAGCATATGGCAATCGAATCAGCAATTGGATTCGGAAACGGAGAAACTGGAACAACAACTTTTGGCTAACGCTGACGCCACGGCACTCGAGTGGTATCAGCTCGCTCGGTATCGAGAGAGTCAGAGGCAGTGGGATGATGCAGCGACCGCGATCGATAAAGCCATCGAAAAAGATCCGCAGTCGATTTTATCCTACACGGCGGCGGCTCGCATTGCAGAAAGCGCTGGGGACTTTGGGCGAGCGGCAGATTTGTTTCGGAAACTTACGCAGGTCGATCGTCGTTCCATTAGCGATCACTTGACCAGCGTGACTCGTCTGGAAACACAGTTGGGGCGAAAAGAGCAAGCGCTAGAGGCCGCAAAGCAACTGATCGTGGCGGCTCCCTCCAAGACGGAAAACTACGAGTTCTATGCGCAAACCTGTTTTCGCTTGGGTGAATTCGACGAGGGGATGCAAGCGTTGCGCAAAGCGATACGCATCAATCCCAATGAACCAAGTCTCATGATGACTCTCGGAGCTTCTTTAGCGGACCAAATGCGGACCGATGAGGCTATTGAGCTTTACTGGCGAGCCTACGAAAAGTCGGATGAGGTTTCTGACAAGTCGACAATGGTGACCAAGCTGGTACCACTGTATTCCCAAATCAATCAGATTGACAAACTCTTTGAGCGGCTTCAAAGGGAGCGACAGGAAGAAGACAAACGGCGTAGCGCGACCATTTGCATTGCTCAAGCTTGGCAGACAGCCGGTGATATTTCCGAAGCCCGCAAAGAGCTAGAGGGACTGCTCAGTGAAAACACGAAAGACACTAACCTTTTGAATCAACTGGCTAAGCTATGCCAAGAGGATGCTGATATTGATTCCGCTATCAATTATCAACGTCAGTTGGTCAGCATTGCTCCCGGAGACGAGACCGAGGCTCCGTTGGCGGGCATGCTTTTACGCGTGGGTGAGGTCGAGGAGGCACGCGAGATTTATGCTCGGCTCATCGCAGCGGAAGAGGATCCCGTTCGGCAAATGCGATCTCTAGACTCTTTGTTGAACTCCGGCAACTTCGACACCGCGCTCCGAGTTATGGAGCCCATGCTCGAAAAGCAGCGGGATGATTGGGAGCTGTTGTATCGCTATGGTGTGTGCTGGCAAGGTCTAAGAAATGACGAGGAAGCCAGGGCTCGCTTTGAACAAATTGTTGCACTTCCTATCCCGTTCGAATCACTCGGTCGATCAGCGGCCGCAAAATTGAAGCAAGCGCAGGAAAAGGCTCGTTCGGATAACTTGAAGGGCATCACCACGGTGATCCCCTCGACTCAGTCACCATTGCAAATGTCCGCTCAATCGCAAGTGGTTCGTGCGGCGGTCGGCTTTGTGAGCGAGGATTACTATGGAGGTAACACTCAGCCATTGTGGACACCCGAATCGTATGGTTTGGCTCGGATGGCTGCGTTGGGTTGGATGATGCGATTCGACGACGATGCGGAGACCGCAAAGCCCTCTTCGGATCAAAACGCCGAAGCGACTGACGTAAAGCCAACCATGGCAGAGACCATTCGCGATGCGGCCTTAGTTGAGGATGCGTCCAATCGGGCACGACTAGATGGTTTGTTTGTCTCCCTCTTGAAAGGGGACAATCCTTCCGCTTTTGCCGTTGCGAGAATACTCGCGATCAAGGGTGATATTGAGGAGAAGCGTTATTTCCTACAGTCGCTGCGAACGAGAGAGATCACGGCCGATGGTACGAATTCTTACAACGAGAATGGGCAGACGACCCGTACCCCATTGAGCGACGCCGATTTGGAATTGATGCAAAGTTGCTTTGATGCGGTTAACGCCAAAACGAAAGACCAAAGCTTGGAGGCAATTTATGGTTCCAACATCGCTTACGGCAGCAATGGCCAAGCCTACGTATTGGTCGGCTCCAGTTACCAAATGTTGCCCGGGGTTTTTCAAAACTCGAGCGGATTCTTGAACATCCTGTTGGAAGAGTATCGCTATGCAGGCAAAACGGAGCGGATTGAAGAGCTAATTCAAAAACAACTCCAATCCGCTGAATCCGCTTCGGAATGGATGGCCGTTCTAAACACGCTGCGTCAAGAAGAGAAAACCAGTCAGATTCCAGATGCTTTAGACAAATGGGTTGACGCGGCGATCAAAGAAATTGCCGAACGGCCTATTGTCGCGACCCAAACCCGCAGTTCTGCTTCGAAACCATTGCCGCTGGCGACATCTATTAACTTCTTACAGCAGTGGGTGGGTCAACTGGGGAGCGAAGAAGAAAACGATCGGATTCTTATGCTTTTTGACAAGGTCATGCCAGTGGCTGAGGCGGAGAGCCAGTATAGAGAAAAACGATTAGCTGCCTCGCGAGTCACTCCCGCTAGTATGGCTAATGCCAATCAATCGAACGCTGTGTTTAATATCCAGACCTATTATGGCAAAACTCCAACGCGAGTTCAAATCTCCTTTCCGCCCTTGTCTACCGAGTTAGATGCCACAGCGATTACGGCATTGCGTCAGTTCTATGACGTTCTCAAAAAGAATGATGTCGACCAAGATTTGGCGAAGAAGATTCGTTCTAAGAGCGAGGGAGCGGATCAGGGGTCTGCATTTTGGAAGTGGTGTTTCGCGTCGGTTCAATGGTGGTCCGATGAGCAGGAAGAAGCCATGAAGATTGCGACGCAACTCATGTCGGAAGATGCGTCTAATCCCGACATGCAGTTTCGTCTAGCAGCCCTTTTTGAGTCTAGAAATGAGTTCGAGGATGCGCTGGCGATCGCGAATTCGATTACCGCCAAGGATCAGTCTCGCTTGATTCGACGCGAAATGTTGGCATTGCGACTCGCGGAGCGAATTGGTGACAGTGCTCGAGCCAAACAAGCTGCAGAGCGGCTGTTCGGATTAAGGCTGACAACGGAAATGCAAACGCAACTCATTCCTCAATTGAAACGCTTGGGCATGGATGCACAAGCTGAAGCGATCATGAACCGCATGGAACGTTCGGCCAGCCGTCAACCCGCCACACTTTTGACATTGATGACTTTGTATCAGTCTCAGGGTAAGACCGAGAGTGCGAATCAAGCGGCGATGGCTATCTTGAGGAAAACGACATCCCCCTACTCTGCTTCCCGTAACAGTTCCGGCGTTTCTTCCATGAATGTTCGAACGCCGGATAGTTCACAAAGAACCGCTGCGTTGCAACATTTATCCAGGTCGGGAGCGACGAAAAAGCTTGTAGAGCAGTTAAAGGAAAAGCTAGAGAGAACTCCCGATTCCGTATTTACCCTGGAGCAGTTGATTGAATACGCGTTGAATGCGAATCAACCCAAAGAAGCGGAGGAATATCTCAATAAAGCGATCGCGTTGCGTCCCGAATCGTACATCCTACGATGGATTCTGGCTAGTATTTTGAACAAAAAGGGCAAGTATAAAGAAGCATGCGATCAGTATCTTTTGATCTTTGATTTGCAACCCAACTGGATCATGGAGCAAAGTTATGAAATTCAGCAGGCTTTTACGCAAGCTAAACGGCTAAAGGAGTTAATAGCCAAGTTTGAAAGCATGGATTTAAAGCGGATTCGAAACCCGTGGGGAGTGATCAACATGATTCAAAATAATTTGAATCAGGATCCCGCTAATGCGATCAATATGATTGGGCTTATCGAACGAATACACGATGCTTATCCACCTTATCGTTCTCAAATTATCAGCACGTTGACTAACAACTCTGAGCTACTCAAGAATGATCGCGCCTTTGAGCTCGTGAAGCGAAATGTCATGGTCAATGCAAAGTCACGCAGCCGCTCTGGAGCTTGGGCTGGCCTCGATGACGTTTTGAGCTACAGCAGTGATGGCATTGACGTTGCGTTTTCCAATTTGTTGAAAATGTCCGACGCTAGTTCCACCCGAATTGTGGAGCTAAGGATGACAATTGAGCAGCAAGTCGAACAGAATTCCAAGTGGCTTGGTGGGCAAGCCATGTTGGGGCTGTTGGATTTAGCGGGCAAAAATCGTGAGGAAGGACTGAAGCGGATTGAGAAATTGCTTGAGAACGAAGGGGAGTGGAAGGACATACCTTACGAAACCTGCTGGTATCTCGGGCAGCGTCTGGGCGAGTACAAGGAAATGGAGCAGTTGGCGATCCGATTGCTTAAGGAGGCGGATAAGCGGCAGGACCAAAGTGGAGTAAGCGGATTGGAGTACATTCCGATTGCAGCCTTGGCAAAATTGGCTGGCGACAAGTCGGAAGAGAGACGCTACATCAAGGAGCGTATTGACGAAAGAGACCGACAACAGTCGATTCAAATGGCCAGTTATTCGGATCCTGATTACGAGGCATATCAACGAATTCAAAGGGTGATGAGCCTAAGTAAGTTGTACATGACGATTGGCTATCCGATCGATTCCTACATCGCGATTAAATCGATCGAGAATGATACCAGTCTAAGTGCCGCAAACCGATTCTATGGTAGCGTCGAATACTTAAAATCGGAGCTTCAAGGCATCAGCGACACAGCCAGTAAAGCCCTTACCGATAAAGCACTTTCGGATTCGTTGGAGAGGCTTTTACCTAGCGATAAGCCAATCGATTTGATGGTTAGCTCCGTCAAGGGCAAGACAGCCAAGGAGCGTTCCATTCCCAAGATGAGATCCAGCCTCTTGGAAATTCTTAAGCTCACCGCGACGAAGGCAGAAACGAAAGAGCTGATTTCCCAACGGCTGGCGGAATTGGTTAAAGCCAAGCCAACTGACCTTAATACAGGTATCATTCATACTCTTTGGCAAATGGAGCAAGAAGCCGACGGCGACTCGCTAGCGTTGAGTATAAAGTCGTTGGTCGATATGGCGAAACTCGAGCCAATTGCCGAAGGGCGCAGACCCAATAGTCGTCAGCGTCAAGAAGCTAAGAGTACCATGCATCTGTGGCTGGTCGCTCGTGAAATCCTAACCAAAAACACTGCACCAGTAACTGATGACGAGGAAAACGAGTCGCAGGACAATGCTCAGAAAACGAAGTCTCCGGTCCGAATACGGTCTTACACCCAGAACGAGGAGTGCAGGAAGCTGGCGTTAGATGCGGTCGAATTGGCGATCGAGGCAGGAACTCGTCAACTGTCGCGCGCTGAACAGTGCGAGGTACTATTAGAGCTGGCCGTATTGCAAGCCACCCAAAAAGAATTGGATTTGGCTGAGAAGAATTGGTTAAGGCTGTTGGACTTAGCCACCAAAAAACTTTCACAGTCATCGCTGGTTGCGAAGTCCGGTGAGGCCGCAGATAACAAAGCAATGCGCCCGAGTGTTTCCTCGAGTACTTTATCGAGTGGAAAATCGCCCACGGATGAATCCAGCAGCGTCACTGCCACAGGCGCAGGCGATGGTGGGTCGAACACGATCCCGCCTTTAACCATTTCCCAGTTCCGTGTCGTCATGGCGGTCCACGACCTTGCCGCCGAATCGGGGCGCATGGACATTGCTGCCCGTGCCTTGGGAATCTCGCTGCGAGGTGGGCTACCGGTATCGGATCCGGATATGAAAGTCGAGAACACGGGACGTTCTGCGCAGATCTTCGTAGGCGGAAATCAAAAGCCGCCTGAGGACCCCATCGAATCCGAAGTGCAAAACACCATTCGGGAATCGATTGGGTATTGGAGTAGCGCGACGGATATCCCAGTAGAGTTGTTCGATGCTCTTAAATTATCAATCCTGCCATCGACTCGCCCTGACGATGTTCGTCTCTATGTTAATGCGGCATCGGTTGAGGCGGGACGGGAGGATTCGCTCGCGAGCACTTTAGTTCGGATTGCTGGTCAAACAGGCAAACTAGATGCTCTCCGGAGAGAAGTGGAGATTCGCAATGCCAAAGCCACAAGCCTCCTTTCCAAGCAGGTACTGTTAGCCTTGATCGCCATCGAAGGTCGCGATTTAGAGAAGAGTTCGCTGCTCATGACTGCGCTGAATCGCGAAGCAGAAAAGCTTACGAGTCCGCAATCGTTCCAGATTCTAGGAATCGCTGCATTGCGAGCCTTTACGATTCCCGAGTTAAAGAAGGAATCGATTCCAGTTTTGAAGCGGCTGATTGCCATTCAAATCAACAAATCATCGTCGAATCAGAACGATCCGTTTTCCGAGCAGCAAAATGGCAGTTTTTGGGTTTCTGACTTGATGACGCAGTTGAACAGATACCTCATGGAAATTGGCGATGAAAGGAGTGTTCGCGAAAACTATGAATCTGCTTTGCAGAGCCGAACATCGGCCTACGCCCGCTATTCCGATAGTGGCTACCTCCAGTATCTGCAGCGAAATGACCTCGCAAACTTAGCGAAGAGCACCGCTCAGCTCGGGTTGTTAGATTATACGTCTGAGCTACTAGGTCGGTACGCGGACACACCATTCGACGGTAGGTATGGCTACACGCCTTACAATTTGCTAGGTCCCACTATGGAGTATCTGGTGCGTGCGCGTAGGAATGAGCCTCCTATGGAACGGTATCGAGCTTGGTTCGATTGGACCATGCCCACCGAACAGCGGAACAGTACACGAATATTGACCGCCCAATTCCGCCCTGTGCGGATTCCGAGCATCATTGCCCGATGGAAGGGACGAAGTGACTCGCTTGTGAATTGGACGCTAGAACCCGGGGTTTACTCTAACCTATCTGAATTGGTGTTAGCAGCGGCCGAAGCTGATCAACTCGATACTTTAGAAAAGGAGCTAGCCAAATTCACGGAAGAAGAGTCGCGAGCCAAGAAAGTTCTGCAAGAGTTAATCGCCATTCAACGCAAAGATGCCGCCGAGGTATCGAAGCTTGTGGCGAGTCGAGTGGAGGAGAGCCTGGAGCTCTCCAAGAGTAATTCAGGCAATCCGGATTATACAAGAATGACATCAATGGTCGACGAGAATTCGATCGTGGGTAACTTCTGTCGTAAATTAGGATTTGAAGCAGAGGCTAGAAAGTTATTAAAGCAGTCAGAAAGCATTGCTACGGATTCAGATCGTAGCGTTCAAAGCGACGAGGCTTGGATTTATCAGAAAGAGCCACTTGCCGATTATGAAAACTTCCGAGGTAATGGTCGTCCTGATAATGTAGAGATGATAGTGGGCTGGCTGAGATATCCACTCACAGGTGATTTCACCATCTCTTGGGATTCGTCTCAATTGAGCTCTGCTTTGGAGTACGGTGGGCTGAGATGGGATACCTTGAACAATAGTCTTCGCGATTCCAGCGGATTGGTTGCACCCGTTGCGACTCTGGCTTCGAAAGCGAACGTGCAGAGATTTGAAATCCGTGTTAAAGGGGATCAGTTAGGTCTTTTTGTGAACGGATTAGAAGTTGCGAAAGATCGAACTTGGGGTACTTCACCTTGGTTTGCTTTAGCGGCCGTTTCTAAACGAAGCCAATGGAGCCGGTTGCAGATTGAGGGAGACGTGCGAATACCATCGGAGGTTTCGTTGATTTCGATGGAGAGTATGGACGGTTGGAATGCGTCAGCTTTTCAAGAATCCATTGCTCGCACTCGTTCAACACCAGAACGAAACGCAGTTATGCGGCAAACGAGGCGCTCAGGCTATGAACAGCCGACCGTGGAAGAGAACATCACATGGTCAGTCGAGAATGGAACCTTGAAAGCAAAACCACGACCACGAATCGGCCTGGTTCCACAAGAAAGTTGGCTGAGATACCGAAGACCTCTCGTTGAACAGGATACAGTGCGTTACCAGTTCTTTGCCAAGCAGGATGAGATAGTAGCCCATCCCACGCTGGGGAATGTTGCCATGGTGATTAGGGCGGATGGGTTAAGTCTCCACTACCTAGATCCCATAAATTCGGCTCGTGTCGTTTACAGTCTTGACGCGGAGAGCATGGTCAAAGTCGAATCCGATGCCTTTAAATCGGGCACTTCGCCGTTGAAAGATAACGAGTGGAACGATTGCGTTGTAACGGTTCGAGAAGGAAAAGCCGACCTCACGCTGAACGGAACACTCCTCTATTCGTTACCGCTCGAATCTGGAACAGGTACGCCGTTCGGCTTCTTCCGGTACAAGCACCAGAAATGTGAGATTAGGAATATCGTCTTGTCTGGTGCATGGCCCTCTAGCATAAAGGAAAGTGACGTAGCCGATTGGACTTCGAAGAACAAAACTTATTGGCAAAAATTACCGGTCGATGATTCGCAGCCACGGGTCTCAGACCCTATAACGCCTGACTATTGGGATTCGATCGTTAAAAACGGCGATGATACGAGCGTTTCGAAAATGCTCGAATTGGTTTTGCCGTCACAGGGTAAATACCCTCGATTCTCATTCTCGCTGGTTGAGCAAGACAATTTAGCGGATGGCGTGCGCGAGACAGTCGAATTGAATTGCGTCGCTATCGAGCTAATGAAACTCGCAACCAAGTATCAACAAGTTGATCGAGTAAAACTGGCCCTTGAGGATTTCCGATCTAAGTATCCAGAATCGAAACGCTTCTTAGGGGCATTGAATTGTTTGCTGCTGATCGAGGGTGGGGATGACTCTGCAAGTCGCAAAGCATTGGAGCAATATCTAGAGGTAATTGTAAAGGATGATTTAGATCTACCACGGCATTTGCATCAGACAGCCGACTTTGTCGTTGCCACGCGTGCCTCATCGATTCCGGGCTTGAGAGACCTATCTTTGAAAATATTAGATCGGATTCAGGAGTTAGATCGTGAACAGAGAACGCGCACGCAAGATCCTTCGCTAATCAAATGGAGCAAACGTTTGATTGGAGATTTGCAAATCTTGAGGGATCAAACGATCGTTGCACAATCGATCAATCCGGCGCCCCAATGGACGCCGCTTGATTTCGGTAACCAGCGTCACGGAACTTACGAGCACATGGCTAATCAGTTTTCATCATGGGTAGTGAATCGGGGCAAAGCAGTTCATTATGGATCTGATCTTCCTAGTCCGATGATTTTTCAGTCTCCTTTAAGGGGCAAATTTGAGGTACTCGCCGATCGTACAACGTGGGATCGTCAGGAGGTTTCCATAATGTACGCCATGCATGCGGCGGAGCCGAAGTATGATCTATCCGCGGTTTCTGTTACCAATCACATTTCTATGTTTGATCGAGGCTCCAAGATGGAAATACCGGAGTTCCTCGACAAGAGCCGGGCGCGATTTCGAATTGTGGTTGATAACGACAAGATTACGACTTACACCAATGACGTAGAGATCTACGAGCATTCCACTTTGGAATCCTCAGCACCGTGGCTTATGCTCGAAGCCGTTTATCCAGATTTTCGCTGCGAAGTAGAGAATCTTCGGATCGTAGGTTCACCTACAATCCCTGAAGAGTTGGTGCTAACCAGTTCAACCGGAGTCGAAGCATGGGATGGCTCGCTGTTTGGTAACTCCATTTCCAAGAACGAGAACGAAGGTGCTAATTGGAGATTCAACAATAACGAAGTAAACGGATTCTCGTACTATTCCGATCCGTACAGAGAAAACTACATCCGCTATTTACGACCAATGCTAGAAGATGGAATAGTTGAATATGACTTCTGGTATGACGAAAACAGCGAAGTGCATCCTGCCATAGGCGGGCAAGCATTGTTGCTGAAAAAGGATGGGCTTTTCTTACATCAAATCACGCTGCTTAACCGCGATAAATCTGATCTACTCTCTAGTAACGCCGTGCCTCTTGATCCACCTTCCAAGCCGATCGATCTAAAGTCGGGAGATTGGAACCGTGTGAAACTGGAGCTCAAGGGTGATAATCTATCGGTAGTGGTTAATGATATCGTGATCGGTTCTGTGCTCGTCAAAGATCCAGCTCGATTGCGACACATTGGCATGTTGCATTTCGGAGGAAAACAAGCTCAATTTCGAAATATGAGGTATCGGGGCGAGTGGCCCAAGACGTTGCCTCCTGTTGAGGAGCAAATTTTGGCCAAGCCGTAAACCAAATCCATCGAACGATGGACTACACATCTTATTTTTCAAACCTTTAACGTTACGATTCAACTGAACTTCTATCAACGAAAGCCCCTCATGACTGTAGACGATTCCCTTCGCCAACAACTCGACCAATTTCGAAACGATTTCAAAACGCTTCGAGACGAAGTTTCCAAAGTTATCGTTGGACAACACGAGATTTTAGACGACACGTTGATCGCTCTCATTGCCGGTGGTCACGTCCTGTTAGAAGGGGTACCGGGACTCGGCAAAACGCTGACCGTGAGAACCTTGGCCGAAGCCATCGCACTGAAATTTCATCGCATCCAGTTCACACCCGACTTGATGCCCGCTGACCTCATCGGCACACAAGTCATCGCTGAAGGAGAAAATGGCCGCAAGATTTTTGAATTTCAAAAAGGGCCCATCTTCGCCAATGTCCTACTGGCAGACGAAATCAACCGAGCTACGCCCAAAACACAATCGGCCCTGCTCGAAGCCATGCAAGAACACTCGGTCACCGTTGCTGGCGTAACGCACAAACTATCGGAACCGTTCTTCGTCATGGCAACACAAAACCCACTCGAAATGGAAGGCACCTATCCTCTTCCTGAAGCCCAGCTCGATCGCTTCTTCTGCAAGCTGCTCGTGAAGTATCCATCCATGAATGATCTAGAAGTCATTCTGGATCGCACCACGGAATCGATCAAAAATCATGCGTCTCCTGTCATAACCGGTGAACGCATTCTGGACATGTCCAACCTAGCTCGCCAAATCCCAATCGCCCCCGAGATTCGACGATACGGAATTGCCATCGTCATGGCCACTCACCCCGATCAATCGTTGGCGACAACCGCGACCAAGAAATATGTTCGATACGGATCAAGCCCGCGAGGACTGCAATCCCTCATTCTAGGAGCCAAGATTCGAGCTATTCTCGATTCGAGATACCATGTCGCGCGCGAAGATCTTCAACTCATGGCTAAACCTGTTCTGCGGCATCGCATGATTCTCAATTTTGAGGGACAAGCGGAAGGAGTCACGGCCGACGAAGTGATCGAACAAATTCTTCCCAACATTCCTGACTCCGCGATTGCCGCTTAAGAGAACGCCCGCACTATGTTGTTTCCGCCAGACTTTCTGACAAAACTCGAGTACCTCTCGATCATGTCAAAGCGGGTCTTTCGTGGCTCGCTCCTCGCGCAACGTCGCTCCATGCAATTGGGATCGGGGATCGAATTCTCGGATCACCGCGAGTATGCGCTCGGTGACGATCTACGCTACCTCGATTGGAACGTATATGCTCGACACGGAGATCTGCTCCTAAAGCGTTTCCAAGAAGAACAAGACTTGCACGTCTACTTGATGGTCGATTGCTCGCGGAGCATGGGGTTCGGCGATCCACCCAAATTCGATTTGGCTCGGCAACTCACGGCTGCACTCGCCTACATTGCCCTCGCCGATTTAGATCGCATTGCCGTGGTGGCTTATGCGAACGATATCATCTCCGAGTTTCCAGTAACTCGCGGCAAGGCTCGCATCTTGGCGTTGATGCGATACTTAGAATCACTTTCCACCGTTGGCACCGATACGAATCTCTCGAAAGCAGTCCAAGGATTGTTGCATCGCGGAACACGCAACGGACTCGTCGTCGTATTGAGCGA
>JALOQS010000099.1 GCA_025459355.1 Pirellula sp. | reverse complement strand
TCGAATCGACTCCTCCTCTGTTAACAAGTCCGATAGTGCGTTCGATGTATTCATAACGTAAAGATGATACGATCCACCGCCACGTTCTTTTTGAGCCGATTCAAGAAACTGCAAAGAAGCCATTCGTTCCTTGGAAGTCCAATCGTGCGGCATTTGAGGCAAATGCATCGCGATCAGCACGCGTTCGGGCATCGAGGTATCGGTTTGCAGATACTTGAGCACTTCGGGAACCAGATCGCATTTGAGATAGGCCGCGATGCGAATTAATTCGGCATTGATAACCGAATTGCCCGCCGGAAATTCAGCCGATACCAGACTGCTCCACGCCTGCGTCTCCTCGGCGTCGGGTGTCACCAAATGCATCGTCACTTGAGCAACTCTCAGCAAATCCACAAAGTCTGCATCGCTGACGAAGTTTTTGGTCAATCTGGCTAGGGAATCTAAAACCAATACAGCATTGCTTCGGTCTGGCGATTGCGTAATCAAAGTCAAAGCGGATTGGATAACGAGCCGACTAGAGGGGCTCTCCAAATACTCGTCTTTCCAACTATCCTCTGGAATCATCGCCAAAACGCGACGAGCTAGAAATCGTTCTTCCCGATCGTCACTCTGCAAAAGCTTCAGCAACGCCGCCGGATCGCAAACGACACCGATCCGAAGCATCGACTCGCAGGCTGTTTTCCGAACGACTGGGGATGCATCCTCAAGTAACTTGACGAGACGTTCCGCAATCTCTGTCTCCGCATGCAATCCCATCAAACGAGCGCACTTGGTACGCACCGCTTCGTTAGTTGTGTGACTAAGTTCAATCAGAATGTCAGGGGTGGGCGTAGGCCCGAGCAACTGCATTAGGTCCAACGCTTGAAGCCGATACTTGGCTGGGTTCTCATTGCTATAGGCCACGCCGGCAACCAACTCGCCCCACTCGCTCCCCAGTTCCTTCTTCGCAAGAGCTGCGGCTTGGCGGCCGAAAGCGGAACTCAGTTGTGGCAAACGAATCGCTTTGGTAATTCCGCTTCCCAGCTGTTTGGTTTTGTCAGGAACATCGCCCGTCCATTCGACGCGGTAGATCCCCCCATCGGTGCCTCGACCACCGGTTGCGAAGTAGAGCCATCCGTCAGCGCCGACTTCGATGTCAGTCACATTCATAGGCGTTCCGACGACAAAGTCCTCCAGCTTGGGCTGAGACTTACCATTCGGATCGAACGTGCACGAAATAATGCGTCCCTCGGACCAGTCAGCCAAAAACAGATTTCTCTGATAGCTGCTTGGGTACATAAAGTGGTTATAGAAAACCATACCCGTTGGCGAGCCCCGTCCTGACGTGGTTAAGGCTGGCAATCGATCGATATAGTACTCAGGCCAGTTAGCCCAACCGCTTCTCCAACCGTATTCCCCACCCTCCACGATCCGGAACAATGATGTGCGCCGATGCCACATGGAACCTTGATCGGCTTCCATGTCGCTGTCGTGGACGTAAAGCGAACCGTCTGGATGAAAGGCTAAGTCGTAAGCATTGCGAAGCCCGCCTGCGATGACAGTCGCTTTGTCGGCTCCGAGTTCGTAACGCACAATTGTGCCACCGGGAGCTTTAACATCGACAGCATGCCCACCTGGATCTTCCTGGCGAGGTTGCACGAGGTCACCTTCGTAAGGCTTAGGAAACGTGTAGTCATCGCTCCATGGCTGATCGAGTTGCGAGTGATTGCCAACGACAATGTACAGGTTGCCGTCAGGACCGAATGCAATTTGATGCGGGCCGTGTTCTCCCGGAGTCCCCTTGAACTTGAGCAACACGGTTGCTTTTTCGATTTGACCGTTTCGATCGCGATCTTCCAAGCGGTAAAGGCCTGCCCCCTCTTCACCATCGCCCGTCACATAAACGTCGCCGTTGAGAGGCAAAATGCCTTGGACGTTTTTTACTAATTCGCAATAGGTTCGAACCGTATCCAGCTTGCCATTTTTCTTGGAATCGTAGAGCAACAGCAGAGGGCCTCCCTCCTGCGAAGCGATGATGTGGCCGAACTCGTTAAACGCCAACGCCAAAACCGACCCGACATCTTTTGAAGAAAAGACCTCTTTCACAACAAAGCCGGGTTTTGTGGTAAACCTTTCTCTCGGTGGTGCCCCTTTGCTCGCATCGTAATCGGCGAGCGAGACCTTGACCGGAGTCGCCTTAATCTTGCCTGACGGTGTAGAGCTACTATCGGAAAATGGCTCCTTGGTCGCCGTCGAATCCGACTCCATATCGGCAGGCGGCGCGTCGTCTCCCAAAGATCCTACGCCGAGTGATGCTGCGCCCAGAGATGCAACGCTGGGTGGTGCGATCTCATCGTTGGCGGAAATCGCCTCCAACCACTCCGAATCATCGAATCCAGGCATTTGCCAATTAGCTCGCGCATCAGTCGTGGCTTTCCATTCCGAGTCGCTGACCACGATTCGCCATTTTGCATCGACTGGTTTGAAGAAAAATCCAACTTCTAAGAATGGTGCATTGCTGGATCGGTTCGTCGCGCGGATTGCCAGAATGTTTGTTCCCGGCTTGACCGCTGCGGAAACATCGATTCGCTCCAGATTGCCCGGCTTTCGACCCATGGCCAGCCGCAGCCCATTGAGATAAACCTCGCAGTATTCGGCCGAACGAAATTCGATTTGCGCTTTTTCAATGCGAGGCAATTCCATCGTTCTACGGAAATAGCCGTCTGCATTCGGCTTGCCATTCGATTCAGCCCAGATCGGTTCTCGATCTGTTTTGCCACGGGAAGCCGCCTGGGAATTGGGTTGACTGGTCGTCTTGGTAGGCGTCTCGGTCCGCTGCTTAGACTGATTTTGAGTAGAAGCCGCTCTCGCTTTCGTGTTCTTCTTGCCAACTTCATTGGATGGCTTTTGAGCGAAACTATGGGACGGAACTGCTCCTGGCAAAAGAAAAACCAGAAAGGCAAGAATTATTTTAAATCGGAGTCGTCTCCGTTGGGATCGTTCTAACCTCACCATTTTCTCCATCCTTGGATACATGTGGCCTCGCGCATCTTTTCCAATCCGTATCAATAGGCAAAAATTCAATCCCAAAGCAAGGTCGATTAGAGCCCCCTCTTTTCTGTTCAGGTCGCCGTTTGAGCATTCCGCCTCGACAAAGCGATAGACTCTGCTACACTTCATTGGAATGAGCTTGAGCCTGTCTCGCAGCAAAACTGCTTGGGAGTGGCTCTCGCGAGGGGGAAGCGTGAAACGGGTCAGGACTTAAGTGGAGCAGCCATAAGCGCCGTACTCTTGTGCGAGGGCCGCTCCTGTGCAGTTTTTTTATGCGCACTGTCTCAAACGCTCGCGGTCCACAATGCTCATTGCAGTCAGCTGATTGGCAAGAACCGGCCGCCACCTTGTCCGTGCACCCCGTATCATGGGCACTCCTGCCCGTGCACCCCCATCTTTAACCACATTTTTCGTTCTCGTGCTCAATGAAATGGTGCTCGTAATCGAATCGCCAATCGAGCACGAGCACGAGCACGAGCACCGTCCTTCGGACTGAGCATGAGCACGAAAAGCAACGAATCTTGGTTTTCGATGCCTTGAAATGTGGGTAAAGACAATCCTGGGCAATGTTCTTTTGCCCCTGTCATGCTAGGATGCAATGGCTTTGGTTCGCCCCTCGGAGACAGATGCAATCGCTTGAACTGCACCGCAGATCAAGAGGAAAGTCCGGGCACCGCAGAGCAGGGTGGTCGATAACGTCGACCGGTCGCAAGGCTAGGGAAAGTGCAACAGAAAGCAAACCGCTAGAGAAATCTAGTAAGGGTGAAACGGTGGGGTAAGAGCCCACCAGAGCAGGTGGCGACACCCGCTGCTAGGCAAACCCCACCCGGTGCAAGGCTAAACAGAGTGTGGGATAGCTTGCTATCCCAGTGCCGGCTCGGCATCACTCCACTCGGGTAGGCCGCTCGACAAACTGGGCAATCAGTTTGCTAGATAAATGATTGCAGCAAACCGCAACAGAACCCGGCTTACGAGTCTCCGCGGGGCCAACCAAAGCACCCGCCCCCAATCGCTTTTGCTCCAGCGTTCCCAGATAGAACGCCGGAGTGGACGACTACTGATTGTCCAGGTTGGCTATCGGATAACCATTCCGATACGAATGCTATTCCTCTAGAGGGCGATACTCCGCCACGACGGTCTCGACCTCGGTTCTCGCAGAGAGCTTCTTGCCCGCAGCACTGCCTGGGCGGCGTCCGCGACGCTTTTGAGACGATCTAGGAATCATGTTGCGATCCACCGTTTGCAGAAGCCTCGAAATACAAAGCTTGTTCACACTGACAGCCAAGCGGTTGGCTTCGTTGCAAATCGAGTCGTGAAGACTCTTCGGAATTCGAACGGTAATCATTCGCTGAGCTTCGTGAGGATCATTCTCAGGCAAATCTCTCGACCGGAGAGCCGTTAGCATCTCCAGAAGTTTGTTGTGATCGTCGCAGCATTCGAACTCGGAAAACTCATCGTCATCACAAATCGCTGTCCTCATCAAACCTTCCGAGCCCAGCACCTCGCGATAGAAGGCGGTCCAAGTCGGCGCGACACCGAACAACTCCGTTGCCAACGACACAACCGATGCACCCCTCTCCGCCATGCTGCCGGTGGTGACTAATTTTTCTCGTAGACTGCAAGCGAGCGAATTAAAGATCTTCATCTCTGCAGCAAGCTTTTCACCAGCCTCGTCAACAGGTTTGCTAGCACTCTCTGGCGATGCGGAAGCTGCCGTCGCCGACTCCGTATTGTTGTTCGCAGGCCCGACGATGGGGCTCATCATGTGATTGGTCGTCCATGGATCCGTCGGCGATTCTCCAAAATTCATCCTTAATCTCCCTTTTCTTTTGGCTGATCCGCATTCTTGCGAACCGGTGATTTCGTTATGTTGACGACATGACCCTGGCATCCGTCGTCGAGACCACCCATATTGGGATAGCTGGCAATAGGGTCTTCGCAAGCCTAATGCCAGCAATAACTTACGGCGATTTAGCCAGCATGCTCAAAACCTGAGCAACACACCACACGGGGGGATTTTGCGAACCATGCACAGAAACAAAGCAGCGGCTGCATTCGCAAATACCAAGTGTCCAGCGGAAGGCACAGTCGAAACTTTATTGAAAAAGTGCTCGTCGACCGACCGAATCCACCTTGGTTTCGACGGGAAGAATTTGTTAACGTAGCATGGCCAGGGGCGCATGGACGCGGCCTCGCATTACGCAAACTTAGAGGGCTACCTCAGATGCCGAGCATCAACTCAAATCAAGCATGTCACATCCGCTGGATGATTCGCCGCGATCTCCCATTTGTCCTTAATATCGAGAATGCTAGCTTTGAGTTTCCGTGGACGGAGGACGAGTTTATCCGCTGCCTGAGACAAAGAGATTGCATCGGCATGGTCGCAGAACGCAACGAAGACGTCGCGGGCTTTATGATCTACGAGCTTCACAAAAATCGAATCCACATTCTATCGTTTGCCGTCCACCCCGATTACCGCCGGCAAGGGATCGGGCGCTCGATGGTCGACAAACTGGTCTCGAAATTGGCCTACCAACGCCGCAACCGAATCGTCCTCGAGGTTCGCGAAACGAACTTGGATGCGCAACTTTTCTTCCGACAACTCGGCTTCCGAGCGACGAGCGTCTTGCGATCCTTCTACGAAGACACCCCAGAAGACGCATTCTTAATGCAGTATCGTGCCGCCGCGGAAACGGCGACCAACGAGGAAAGCCGACGAGCTGCCTAACCCAGGAACTGCGCGACCGCCCAGCCTCGCGCTCTCCCCAGCCGCCAAGCTCAAACAAAAAACCTGCTGTCTTTTGAAGACCGCAGGTTTTGCTTTTTTTGACTAGATGCTCGGGCTATCTGCCCAGACATATTTGCGAAACGCAAAGAGGATCTACTACCAACCTCCCCAGGACGCCCCTGGAGGAAACCCACCGCCGCCCCATGATGCGCCGGGAGGAAACCCACCTCCACCCCACGATGCGCCACGTGGCACCCCGCCTCCACCCCAGGATGCGCCGCGAGGAACTCCGCCTCCACCCCACGCCGCTCCGCGAGGAACACCCACGCCGTAGCCAACTCCAAAGTTACTGTAAATCGGCACGGCTGGGTGAAAAGACGAGTATCCATAGTTCACGCCATATCCGAACGGAGACACGCGATTAACGCTCAATGTCGTTCCATAAGTCGGAACAACAACAATAGGCCTGTAAGCAACGGTCGGCGGGCAGTAACGCCCACCCCGGTGCGATTGCGCTTCGGCGGAGCCCGTCGTAAGACCGACAGTTGCCACACCTGCCAAAAGCGATAAAGACAGCTTTCCTATCAATCGATTCATTTTCCAGCCTCATGTTTCTAAATCGAATACACTTTGGCATACCGCAGCCCCTCTGCGATTGCCCGTGTCACTGGGTCGATTCCTTTTGTGATCACAGGAATCTACTAACAACAAACCCCGTGCCAATGATGGTGAGAATCACGAACTTTAGCGAATCCATGCAGTTTTATCGAAGAAGTCTTCATGCGTTCGCTTTTGGATCACGCCAACCCTGACTCAAACTGATTCAGAATGACGACAGTTGTATCAATTTCGTGCGATGCGAGGACTTCTGAAGCCGTGAAAAGGGCCACAACAGTCAGCTGCTCTATTTTGGTTTAGAACAACTCGCGGATTTCGCGGTAGCCAAAGTCGACCAGCGGAAACGGCCGGCCGTTGGGGCCTGGAAGATGAGCCTCGAGGTCCAGCCCTAACGAATGAAGTATCGTGGCCACAATCTCTGGCGGCTCCGTTGGCCGGTCGGCTGGCACCGCTCCAATCGGATCACTCGCTCCGACGACTCGGCCCCCTTGAACACCACCTCCGGCAAAATAGACCGTGAAACACTGGGGCCAATGGTCGCGTCCCCCCGCTGGATTCACTTTGGGCGTTCTCCCAAACTCAGCCAAATTGCACACCATCGTGTCGTCCAGCATCCCTCTTTGCGCTAGATCCTGAATCAACGCCGAGTACCCTTGATCATACATCGGTGCAACCTGCTGCTTCATTCCCTCAATCGAGGTAAACGGCTTGCTTCCGTGAATATCCCAGCTCACGTCATCGAATACGGTCAAGAAGGTATTGACGGTAACAAAACGTACGCCCGCTTCAATCAACCGCCTGGCCAGCAAACAACATTGCCCAAACCGATTCATTCCGTATCGCTCGCGCACTTCAATCGGTTCTTTGCCCAAGTCAAACGCATCCCTGGCTTGAGTACTGGTCATTAATCGATAAGCGGACTGAAAGTTTTCGTCCATGATGCGAGCCGATTCGCTGGCTTCAAATTTCTTCATCGTGCTTTCGACGACTTCTCGCATCCGCCTGCGTCGATCGATTCTCGCAGTGCCAATGGTCTCTGGCGGTATCAAATCCGGCACCTTGAAATCGGGCTTGGAGGGATCGGCCATCAAGGCAAAAGGATCATGAGATTTCCCAAGAAATCCGCCTGCCTGGCCATTGGGTAAATTGCCTCCCCCGCGTCCCATGGTCTCGGGCAGAACGATATGCGGGGGCAGATCATTACGTCGGCCCAAAAGATAACTCGCTGCCGAACCAACGTGCGGAGTGTTGACGCCGCCCGAAAACTGCCGACCAGTTTGCATGATCTGCCAACCAGCGTCATGAACCGCAGCCCCTCGATGGAAACATGATCGAACCAACGAAAACTTATCGGCCAGCTTAGCGTGCTCCGGGAACAACTCTGAAATCTGAATTCCCGGCGCAGATGTTGAGATCGGCTTAAACGGACCGCGTATCTCAGCCGGCGCGTCGGGCTTCATATCAAACGTATCTAACTGACTGGGAGCACCCAGATTGAAAATCATGATGACGGAGCGTTTGCCTTTGCCGGCAGCAACCTTGCCCGACTCTTCGGCCGCCAACAACTGAGGCAGTCCTAAACCAATAGCGCCCAGTGCTCCAATCTGCAAAAAATCTCGTCGCACGACTCCATTGCAGGTATGTGCGGAACCTTTTCCAATGAAAGACAACATGGCTGTTGAGAGGGTTAGATGGTGGGAATGGATCCATGCAGGCAACTCGATCGGCGTGTGCCCACCGAATTGTCACTCCCTCATCATACTCGATATCGCACGTGGATTCGCGTTGGTCGCAGAGAAATCCGGCGACGGATTATGATTCTGCGGATGTTGCTGCGATGTACGCCGCAGCTTTATCGCTGATATCCTTGCGACACCACGCGCCCGGCCAACGAATCGCTTTGACCGCCGTATACGCATTCAACTTGGCGGTTGCTAGACTGGATCCGAGAGCGGTAACCCCCAGAACTCGTCCACCATTGGTTAACACTTTACCGTTAACAAGCTTGGTTCCGGCGTGAAACACCTTGACGTCTTCGATGCCAGCAGCTGCATCCAAACCGGTGATTTCTTTGCCGTTCTCATACTCGCCCGGATAGCCTTGACTGGCCATAACAACACAGATCGCAGGTCTCGGGTCCCAAACGGGTGGCTCTATCTCATCGAGTTTGCCGTCCACGGTCGCTTCCAAGATATCGAGCAAATCGCTTTTCAGTCGCATTAAAATTGGCTGGCACTCCGGGTCGCCGAATCGCACGTTGTATTCAAGAACCTTTGGCCCCACCTGAGTTAACATCAAACCGGCATACAGCACACCTTTAAACGGCTTGCGATTCCGCTTCATGGTGTGAATCGTCGGCACAAGGATCTTGTCCTGGATGGTTTCCATTAGTTCATCGGTCACCACAGGGGTTGGCGAATACGCACCCATGCCGCCTGTATTGGGTCCTTTGTCTCCATCGTAAGCCGCTTTGTGGTCTTGAGCTGGAGGCAATGCAAGAATCGTTTTTCCATCGGTGATAACCAGCACGCTAGCTTCGGGGCCTTCGAGACGATCCTCGATAATGAGCTGCGAGCCAGCCTTTCCAAATTCATTCTTGCGAGCCACGCGATCGATCGCATCCAAAGCATCGGATCGACGTGAACAAACGATGACCCCTTTGCCACTCGCGAGTCCATCCGCTTTCACCACAACGGGCGCTTTATCGTTTTCGTTCGGGTAGCGAGCCTTGATGTATCGCATGGCGCTATCTGCATCGCGAAACACTTGATAGTCAGCGGTTGGCACATCGGCTTGCCTAAGCGTTAATTTGCAAAACGCTTTGCTTCCCTCCAGCTGCGCAGCGGCTCGGCTGGGTCCAAAGGCGCGGATTTTTTCCGCTGCCATCGCATCAACAATGCCCAAGGTCAGCGGCACTTCTGGCCCGACCACTACCAAGTCGACTTTTTCTTTTCTTGCGAAAGAAACCAATCCTTTGATGTCATCGGCGGCGATTGGCACATTCTCGGCATCGAGGGCGGTACCTGCATTACCGGGTGCCACCCACAATCGTTTGATGCGCGGGCTTTGACTGATTTTCCAGGCCAAGGCGTGTTCGCGGCCGCCGCTTCCAATGACTAAAACCTTCATTCGTTTATTCTGCTTGATAAGTTGTTTCGAAAACTGGATCCGAGTCTACGAAAGGCGGAGCCCAGAACGCTCGCCTTACACGTTGTAATGAAGAGCTAAAATGGATTTGGTCGACGAGTCAATGCTACGTCAACAATTCGATGCTACATAGCAAACGCTTCGGCGTCTTCCTTGGGGGCAACTTGATAACCGTGCGGTTCCATTGAACACCCAGCTCGGCCTTGGCTTAACGAACGAATCGCGCTCGAATAACCAAACAACTCCTTGAGCGGCGCCAGTGCCCACACGTTGGTGATGGCCCCTCTCGATTCGGTTCGTTCGATCAGACCGCGACGCTGCTGCAAATCACCTACGATTTCTCCTAGATAATCCGGCGGAGTGGTTATATCCATCCTCATAACTGGCTCGAGCAAAGTCGGATCGCCCTCTTTCAACCCTTCGTCAAAGGCATCGTTAGCGGCAATTTTAAAGGCCACCTCATCCGAACCAACTTCAGCAATCTCTCCACCTAAGATACTGATACGCATTCCCGTGAGTGGGAATGACCCGATCACTCCGCCACCCTCAGATCGATTGCGCAATTCCTCAAGGGCTGCTTGTCGCAATCCTTCAGGCAGCATTTGATCTACAGGAGTTCGATCCAACACAATCACCTTGGCAGACCGATCTTCGAGTGGCTCGAATCTGACTTTGAGTCGCGCGAAGAGTTGCTGACCATTGACCATGCGGTTGCATTGCCCTAACACTTCCACCGTAGAGCCGATTGTCTCTCGATAACTGACTCGTGGCTTGTAGAACTTGACCGCTAGCTTGAAATCGCGGACCAAACGATTCTTAATCACTTCGAGATGCAACTCACCCATGCCGCTGATAAGTGTCTGCCCCGATTCGGCACTATCGCTCGCGTGAAAAGTTGGGTCCTGTCGCTTGAGCATATCGAGCACTTCGGCCAACTTCTTTCGTTCCGTTGTGTTTTCGGGCTCAATCGCCATCGAGATAACCGACTGCGCAAATTGAATCGACGGCAGTTCGATCATGTCGCGAGTATCGCAAAGGGTATCGCCCGTGATCGAGTCCTTAGGACCAATCGCGCACGCAATATCGCCGCACTCCAGTGCATCGATTTGTCCTTGACGATCTTTTTTCGATGCGTGAATTTGCCAAAGCTGCGCCACGTTCTCCTTCTTGTCTCGATTCGGATTAAAGACGCGGGAGTTCGATTCGAGCCGGCCCGAGTAAACACGGATCCAAAACATGTCGCCCGTTTTGGCTGGCAAGATCTTAAAGACCAGCCCGCAGAACGGCTCCTTGGGATCGGGGTTTCTCTGCAACGCTTTATCTTTTTTCTTCGGATCACATCCGACAACAGCCGGCCGATCAAGCGGACATGGCAAATAATGAGCAACTCCATCGAGTAGAGGCTGAACGCCCGCTCCATGTAATGCCGAGCCGCAAAGGACCGGTTGCAGCTTCATCTCGATACAAGCCTTTCGCAACGTTTCACGAATCATGGCGGCGGGGATTTCCTTTTCCTCCATCGCCAGTTCCATCATTTCGCTGCTGTGCGAGTAGAGCTTCTCCAGCAATTCGCTTCGCCAACCGAGCGCATCTTCGACCAATTCCTCCGGAATCTCGGCCACGTTCACCGTGCGTCCAAAATCCTCTTTGCTAAACGTGAGCATCTTCATGTCAATCAAATCGATCACCGCTCGGAATGGATCGCTCGTGTGCGCCGGGCCTTGACCGACCGGAATCTGAATAGCGACCGGATCGGCTGCTAGTCGCGGACCAATTTCCTCCAAGACACGGTAGAAATCGGCTCCCTCGCGATCCAGCTTATTGATGAAAACAATGCGAGGAACGTTGTATTTGTTGGCTTGTCGCCAAACCGTTTCGCTCTGCGCCTCAACCCCTTCGCGAGCCGAAAAAACGACGACGGCACCATCCAGCACCCGTAAACAACGCTCCACTTCGGCCGTAAAGTCGACGTGCCCGGGAGTATCGAGCAAATTTACCGAGCATTCTTTCCAACGAAATGTCACGCAAGCCGCGAAAATCGTGATGCCCCGCTGCTGTTCTTCCGGGTCGTCATCGGTCTCGGTCGTGCCGGAATCGACGGCGCCGGCTTTGTGTTTCGTTCCACTCATGTAGAGCATCTGCTCTGTTACGGTGGTTTTCCCAGCGTCAATGTGGGCGATAATTCCAATGTTTCGTATCGATTTTAGATCTCTTGCCATGATGGGGGCGAATTTTAGGCGAAACGGCCCAAAATCCTAGTGCCCAAAATCCTATAGCGTCCCCCGCATTAGCTCCACCAGTTCTTGCCGATTGGCAGGCGGTCGATAGCCGAGCCTCTCTCTGGCCGACTCAATGTTAAAGTAATGAGCCACCCCTAACTGCTTGGCGACAAAGCGGGTCATGGGGGGCTCCGATTGCCTGCCTATCAGCCGAAAAACCCATTCGAGCACAGCTCCAATTTTGTAAGCGTTCGCGAGCGATATCGATTTTTTGGGTGGTTTTAAATTGGCAAAGGAAAGAATATCGGCGATCCATTCCCAACACTCCATCGGCTGCCCATCGGTGATAAAGTACGGCCGCCCCGAGGCGTTGGAGTCTCGATCCAGCATCTTTTGCAAGGCGAGCAAGTGGGCGTCAGCAGCCGCGTCGACGTGAACTGTATCGATTAAATTTTTCCCATCCCCTACACGCATCAATCGCCCTTGCCTGCATCTCGCTATAACCCTCGGAATTAAATGAGGATCTCCGACGCCCCAAATCAAATGAGGCCGTAGCGCACAGGTTGCTATCCGACTCGAATCCGTTTGCAATACTCGTTGCTCGGCAATGGCTTTGGTTCGCGGGTAGTCGCACAGCCAGTTAGTTGGATAAGGGGCCGATTCATCCACGTTAATCTGTGGCGAACCATCAAACGTGACAGATGGCGAACTCGTGTAAACAAACGCGTTAATAGACTGGGCGGTCGCTTCGCGAAGAAGATGGTCGGTCGCCGTGACGTTGATCTCCTCAAACCACTCTCGTTTCCCCCAAACACCAGCCAACGCAGCGGTGTGAACGATTCCGGAAACCCCCGCGCACACGGCTTGGCAACAGTCTCGATCGGCTATCGACCCCTTGAAACATTCCACCCCGAGGGATTTCAGTTCTGGATAATCTCCCCGAGCGACTCCGCGCACGGCGTACCCCTGCTGGATGAGTTTTCGACAAATGGCACTTCCCAGAAACCCGCCGTAACCCGTAACTAAGATAATTTTCGACACAGAAATACCGCTTGACGAAGCAAAAACCGAGGTTGCGTGGTTCGCGGTTTCACGAACCGTGTGTAAAGTATTACGACAAATCAGCTGACCGCCTATGACGCTTCCCACAAATTCGAGATATCTATGTCATCCTCGCAGCCATCGACTACGCC
>JALOQS010000366.1 GCA_025459355.1 Pirellula sp. | reverse complement strand
AAGGCCGTTTTAAAGCTCAACGAATTGTCGATGATGCGGGCTTGTTGGCTTGTGCCATGTATGTGGATTTGAATCCCATTCGAGCTGCTATGGCGGAAGCGCTCGAGGACTATCGACACACGTCGTTTTACGATCGCATCGAAGCGGAAAAGGGCAGGCAGATTCCTTCGGCCGCATTCGACTTGGTACCGATCAGTCACGAAGAGTCAGTGGCTCAGCGGAGCAAATCGCTGGCAGAGCAGCGTGAGGATCTAAAAGCCAAGAAAAAAGCCACAGGCAAGCGAGTACTGCAAGACAGTTGGCTTGCACCGCTGAGCTTGGATGCCGAGGTGCAATCGAGTGACCCGCAAGTGCACAGAGAGGGGCTCAGAGCAAGCAACAAGGGATTTCTACGAATCGACTGGAGCAGCTACAAGAAGCTGCTTGCATGGGTAGCGGAGAACAAACCGCTAGCTTCTGGAACCGTTGCATTGCCCAAGCCGCTCAGCGATGCCTTGATCGCATGTGGAGTTGTTCCGGAGATGTTATCGGACTTGGTGTGGAACTTTAAGAAGTACTTTAGTCGATGCGTAGGCGGTTCTGAGTCGATGTCGAGTGACGCGGAGCGAATTGGTCGTCGTTGGCACCGAGGCCAGCGAAGTGCCGCGGCTTGCTTCAACTAGCCACAGCCCGCTGTCAAACAGCATCGCCACGATACCCCGACAGTCGAAAAACCACGCGAACGGTCTCTAAAAGAATCGTCCGCCGCGATCGCTGCATGGCTTGACTGCCAAGAAATTGTCATGAATCCCCCTGAATGGTCGCAAATCGCCACATCTTGGCAGCTCAAACTGGATCTAGGCAGATCTCTACGCGATTGGTTACGGCGTTGAACCACGGAAACCAGAACTGGTCCCCACTCCCCGCCGCCAAAATACTTGGCTGGCACCTTTTGTCCTAATTGGAGCGGTTTGTCCAAGATCCCACAGAATGAGAATTGGCAAGAAAATGGGGGCAAGAAGATGTTTCATGCTCTTCATTTTCATGCCCACATTTTCATGCCACCCCTATGTGTGACATGCAGTAAAACTCCCTTCCCCTTTTCGTTGAACCCGTTGTTCAAATCGCCGTTTGCCCAGGATCACACAAACTAAGAATTGGCAAGAAAATGGGGGCAAGAAGATGTTTCAAGCTCTTCATTTTCATGCCCACACCTACTGGGGCGAAAATACAGTGGATGTCACCTATTAAAAAACATTGGGTAGTACGTATTGGGAGGATCGAGAGCGAGGCTATCTGGATTGCCGGAGCTTCTCGGAAATCCTTTCCCGGATCGCAACCCATGTCGCAGATTGCTCTAAATCCCCCTGCAGACGATGCGCATCGATCAAGACTTGATAGGCGACCAGGGAAAGAGGATCGAGCTGGACGCCTCTCTCGGCGGCTTGTATCGACTCGCTCAATCGCTTCTCTCGAAACAACGCGTCCGCTAAATGCGTGTAGGCTGACGGATGACTGGGATTCATTCGAATCAGACGCTCGGAAAATTCTACCGTTTTGTCCCACGCTGCAACGCGCTGACTCATCTGAATTAACGCCTCCAAGGCAAACTCCTTTGACTCTTCGTAATCAGCCGCTTTGGTCCATGCGTCAATCGCAGTCTTGGCCTCATTCTGCGACATGGCTGCTAATCCAAAAGAAAGCAGAGTCATCCCATCATCAGGGAACTTCTTTGCCAAATACCGTAACTCTTGATACAAATCCTCCGACGGTCCTACGTTACGAATCTTAAATATCGCTTTGGCCCGGCGACGCGTGTCTTCCGATACAGATTCGGACAACTCGCCAAAAAAACGAATCTCCGTGGTTCTTGCATTGCCGCTTTCCTGGACTTCATCTGGCCTGCGAACAATCCGATGGTCGCTCTGACTGGCATGCGATGAGAGATCCAGGTCGCGACTCGGCATGTGGCACTCATAACAAGAATCGCTTACCCTCGCACGTTTTTCACTTAACTCTGAACAAACGACTGCGCCGGTCGATTCGGCATGACACTTGATGCATGCGTCACGATAAAAGGCAACTCGCTCTTCCTCACGCGGTACGGAATGAGGATCATGACACGTCGTGCAACGCATCGCACCGGATTTCTTAAAGCATTGACTGTCGTGCATCTGCTGAACATGACGGACCGATTTGGTGCGTCCATCCCGATCAACACCACTTTCGGTATCAAGCACCAACCATACATCATCAAGCCGCATCCCGGGCTTAAAATCTTGATGCGACCGCCCTTCTTTCAAGATACGGGCAGTCGAGGGCTGCAAATGACACTGATAACAGACTGCTTGCCGAGCCGGCTCATCGAGCACTTCAGGATTGACGATGGGATCGATACCTTTTTTTCCTTGCTCGTGAAACTCGATGTGCGATTTTCCTGCGCCATGACATCGCTCACAACCTATCGACTGCTCGCCGAATGGCTGGCTTTGGTACATGTCTGAATTCGGACCTTGAGTATTGATCACCCCGGTGTGACAAAGCAGGCAATTGGCTAGAGCCTTGCGATCAAAGCCGCGTGGGTCGTCTACGCTATAACCAGGATTCAATCCCCAGCTATTTGTTTTACCGAACCAATTCAGAGGTGACAAACAAAGCACCCCCTCTCGCTGCTCGACATAAGCCTTTGCACGCCGCCCCGAACCAACGACGTACTTCATTCGATGCTGCCTGCTAACAAGCTCATCACCCTTCGAATCATAAACGACTTCATAATGGCTCATGGCGCCATCGTTAGACTTAGCCGAAAGCGTTTTAATCTTTCCTCTGATTTCACCCGAATCGGGAGGCGAAGGAGAATCACTTTCAACCAACCTAGTCGAGCCGAAATACATCGGGTGCTTCTTGTAAGACTCTAAAATGCTCGCATGGCACTTACCACAGGACTCACTGCCGACGAGATCAGAATGCCCTGGAGCGACATAGTTCGCGCTCAACGGAGGCTCAACCAAGTTCTCCTTTTCCGGAATTTGATCAGCCTTGGCTTCGCTTGGTATCTGCGACGAACCCTGCAAAACAGTTTCGTCGCTCACAGCTTTCGCCCCCTCTTTCTCATCCGTAGAAACAGGCTCACCCGAGGAAACGCGAACTTTTGGCTTATCCTTCTTGTAAACGAACAATGCCCCGGCAACGAAAAGTCCGGAACAAGCAGCGAGAATGATTAGCGAGGCGACGGGACTTAGTTGCTTCATCAACGACTAGTTCTTGAGAAGAGAAACGCATCCTGAGGATTTTACATCATGTTTTCCCTTGTGTTGATGACTGTCAACAGACATTTCGAAACGTTCCGTGTTTCTGCCCGCCAAAAGCCCCGATTCGCGATAAAAACCCATCTACTACGCCATGCCCTAAACGACCATTGTTCGGGGCCAATCCTCCGACAACGACTCCAATTTGCCGACAACGCAACCGACAACCCAACCGACAACCCGAGATTTGCCTGCAATTTGCCGTAGTGACGATCTCCCCCTATCGGTTAAACTTGTGAGAGCCAAGGACACATAACTAAGCCAAGTCATTTGGTTAAATAGCTCCCACCTCAAAACCAGCCCAAGTTAATAGAGATTTTAATGAACGCATCCCCTGGTTCCGGTCACATTGTTCACGCTGACCAATGCGAAATCGACCTAAAGAATAGGTATTTCGCCGCGTTGCTGGCGTTTTTGATCCCAGGGGCAGGGCACTTTTACCAAGGCCGAACGAACAAGGCCTATCTGTTCTCGGTTTGCATTTTGGGACTTTTCTTCTTCGGCTTATATCTGGGCAAAGGTCGAGTGGTCTATGCGTCGACCGCAGCCGAAGATTTTCGCATACTTCATTTTCCAGCCCAAGTCTGCGTGGGGCTTCCAGCGTTCCCCGCCGTCTATCATTTTGCCCTAGGCAAAAAAATGTCGCAGACCGCAGCCGAAAATGATTTTGAAACGCAATCAACGCCGGAATGGAAGTGGTCCGAATTCATGGCTCCACCAAAAGACAGGACGCAACTCTCCCAATGGCACCATCATGCCTCGGCAGGATTCGAACTGGGCTCTTTGTTTACGGCTGTCGCTGGACTTCTTAATTTGCTTGTCATTTTTGATGCGTTTGGTGGCCCCATGCCCCTCCCCCAACCTAAAGCTAGAGGCAGCAAGTCCGAAGGGGACGCCAGCAAAGGCCCTGAAGCAGCATCCAAGGGAGATTCCTCACCCTGAGGAGTTGTTGCTCTATAGGACAAATGACAAGAACGTGAGTAACCAAAGCTGTTCTACAACGGAATCACGCCAATCCCAGATTGAACAAATCGCTGCACTTAAGCAGATTCAAAACACAATGCTCGGCTCGGAGCTTTCTTCAGATTGCGATCAGCAAACGAAAGACGACATACAACGACTTTGTGATCATATTCGTCAATATGGAGACGCAGTGGTCGCTCTATCCGGCGGAGTCGATAGCGCAGTCGTCGCAGCGATCGCAAAAGCAGCCTTGGCCGATAAAGCCATCGCGGTCACGGGTATCGGGCAGGCGGTCTCTCAATCCGAACTAGCGGACTGCCAACGTGTTATTGAGCAGATTGGTATTCGACACGTTGTCGTAACAACGCGGGAAATAGAAGACCCAAATTACGTTCGGAACGATTCTAACCGATGCTTCTATTGCAAGAGTACATTGTACCGAACGATCGGTGCATGGGCACGAGAAAACGGATATCGCACTTTGGTCTCGGGGACTAATCTTGACGATTTGGGGGATTATCGGCCAGGGCTTAAAGCAGCCTCGGAGCATCAAGTCCGCGCAC
>JALOQS010000365.1 GCA_025459355.1 Pirellula sp. | reverse complement strand
CACGATGATCTCTTTGCCATCCTTTACGACGTTCTCATAAGGGTTACCACGAGCGGTTAAAACGTACCCGTCCTTTTTGTCGTGCTGCGAGCCAGCCCAGGTGTGAGCAAGTTGCTCTTTGGCTAAACCTCTTGGCTTGCCGGTTGCGAAGTGCTCCGCGAACTCATCCATATACCCAAGCGGAAGCTCCCAAGGGAGTTTGTCCACAGTGCCGTGGCAGTCGGAACATTCGATTTGGACAGCCGCGAGATTTGCGGCAGCAAGAAACCCGTCACGCAGCAAGAAACCCGTCACCATGCACGTCAATGGAAGTATGGCAGTCTTGACAGGTCATCCCCTTTTGATAATGGATGTCTTGCTCCATGGCGATATAGTGTTTGGTGTGCAACGCTGGCTGGTCCTTGCCTTCCTCCGTGTAGGGTGCGGCGAACGGAGACTCCATCAGCCCTTGAAAGGAAACTCCGATGCGCTTTCCACGGTCGTGACAGGTCGTGCAGGTCTCGACTGGAATTCCGTGATAGCTCAAATTATTAACGGTCACCTTTGCTTCACGGGTGCCTTGAATGCTATGGACTAACGCATGGCCTTGCTTGTCCTTCGGGATCGATGGATCGCGTCCTTCGTAGAAGCCTTCATTACCGTAAGGAACGTGACAAGACGAGCAGCCCATGCCGCGAAAATCGCCGCGAACCTCCCGCCCTTTCACGGCGTGATGACATCGCTGGCATTCTTGTCGAATGTAGGTGTAAGCAGCCAGTGACGGATCGTCATTCAGTCGGTGCAATTCATCAACTCGCAATGCGTCCGGCAACGGATCATGCTTATCCACAAATACGTTGGGCTCTAGTTTTGTGAGTCGTTCCATGTACTCACGATATTCGCTGGTCCCAAGTCGCTTGCTCTTGTCCTTCGGGTTTTCAACGGCATAGTTGCCGTACTGATGCTTGTAACCAGTGAGCGAACCGAAAGCCCAGCAAACGCCCTGAATCTTGCCAGCTTCAGTCATCATCAAACTGTGCCACTGAACATCGACCTGCTCCTTGTGACACTGCCCACAGGTCTCCGCGTTAACCCAAGGGCTTCCTGGATCAGCAAAGAAGTTTTTGCCTCCGTGAGCGATCGACTTGTCGGTTCGTTCTTTTGGGGCGCCGTTATGGCAAACGACGCATCCCGCTGGGTCGCCACGTTCTTTTCCGCGTTGCATGATTTGGTTCAGCATTTCGGAACCAATCTCCCGAATTGGCTCAATCTCTCCGTGACATGCCATGCAACCAGAGGCAGCTGAATCTGGAAAGTGGTCAACGAGTCGATCTTGTGCCATGCAGAGTGCGGCACAATACATGCTAATAGCAACGTAGCCAAGAAGAACTCTAAGCGGCATTGTTAAACCAACCTCTGCCCGGCCTCATGCCAATCAATGTGTTCCATGAATTTTTCTATGTATTCAGCTTTTCGGTTCTGATAATCGATATAAAAAGCGTGCTCGTATGTATCGATGACAACGAGGGGCTTGGCCATCCAGAGCACTCCCATTGCGTGCTCGTCACTGACGATATTGTACAGCTTTCCGTTGACAGGGTGCTTCACAAGCATCGCCCAACCTGCAGCCTCCTTCGCTGACGAGATGAAGTCGTTCGACCACTTTTCTAAAGAGCCAAAGCGTTGCTCGATAGCGGCTTTGATTTCTTTCGGAGGATCAATTGCCTTGAGGGAAAGTCCATCGAAGTACGACTCATGAAGAACAACGCTGTTGCCACGGCTATTGATCAAGCGTTTGAGATGAGCAAATTCATTGGGATTACCTACTGTCCCCGATTTTGTTGCCTCTTCGAGTTTTGCATCGGCCGCGACGACTGCTTTCAATGCACCACCGTAGTGGGCTGTGTGGTGGGGTGCGATCTGAGCAGCTGAAAGGAAACCAGGAATTTCCTTGTGTTTGAGAGGTTTGAGTTGCCCCGTGACGAGACCACTTTTCGCTAAAGCACTTTGGGTGGCTTCCAAGTTATCCTGCGCCTCAAGTAAACCTGGGACTAGTAACGATCCAGCAGCGGCTCCTGACGAAGCAAATAGAAAATTCCTGCGATTTGTGACGCTCATCGTATGGTCCTTTGAAATGGGAAAAATGCCAAAGAGATAATCGACTATTCGTAATGGTGACTTGTTTATGGCAAGAGTGAACTCTCTAGTTGAAGTCTTGCGTACAGGGCATCGTAAACGATTTGACCGCGTTCAATTGCTTCTGAGTCATCCTTGCTGATTAGCCTCAAACCTTCGCAGATCAAATCAAGTCCTGCTGCAGAAGGCTCTAACTTTACTTGTTGGACGGTGTCGGCTTCGTCGATGATCCGAGCGATTCGATGAAGAATGGGATCAATCAACTCGTGGAAGTGAATTAATGCATAAAAAGAACAGTGACCACCATGATGCGAGAAGCGAACCTCCGGTACATCGAATGGCTCGGCATCCGCCGGCAATTCGTCTTCACGCTTGATGAATACAAACTCCGCTTGCGGATCAATCTCGCGGAGAATCAGCCAAGCACATCCAATTCGATCGATTCCAACATTCTCCCAAGTTACCCATTTCATGGCTTATTACTCCCCTCCTGCTGCAAGCAATTTTTCACGAGCCTGTTTGCCAAGCGGAGAAGCGAAATGGTCTTTGATCTGTATGTCTTGAAATCGCTTCGAAAGTATGTCGAGATCTCTGTCTTTGCTTTTGAGAGCTGCAATGACCTCGTGATACTCGCGATCCACAGCGTCAATAAACTGTTGACGAAGACTACTTCCGTCGGCGGTGAATAATGCTTGTGCTTCCCATAGTGTCGATTCGCCTTTAAGTTCCTTAATTTCCGACGCCAGCCACTGAAACTGCTCTTGTGTCCGCTGAGTCTTGGGTAAGACCCAGATTGCATCCTGCAAGGAGATTGCTCCGAGTTGCTGCAGTTTGCGCCAAACGAAAACGCGGCCAGCGCTCGGTTCTCGAGGTATGCGGTAGACCAGAAATAGCCAGTTGGACGACACGTTATCTCTCGGATCATGGTTTCACGTAAGGGAAAATTATCAGCCCGATGATCGCGGCAGCAAGCACGATAACTGGTTCAGGAAGTTTTTTAAACTTCAGCAACAGTCCAACAGTTGCGAGCAAGATGATGACTTTGGGGACGTCAGGTGTGTATCCGTTTTCAAAGATGGTCCGACGGCCGAGTACCACACAAGCACCCGCTATCGCACCGACAGCAGCCCCTGTGACGCCATCTACGAAGGCAACTATTCCTGGTCGCTTTCCATGCTTCTTGAAGTAAGGGGCTGGAAGAATCGTTAGCAAATAGCAAGGAAGAAAGGTGGCCAGTGCAGCTACGGAAGCGCCCGCAAAGCCGCTCCAAAAATCGCCCACACCACCGTAAAGAAAAGGAACAATCGCTAATCCACTTCCGAACACAAATGCGCCTGCCTTCGCGAAGAAGATCGCAATTTGCGTTAACAACTCATTCAGAGAAACTTTAGCGATGGGGGCCGTTGCCAGCAACAACGATGGTTCGAAGGCACCTGTCGTCGAAGTTGCCTTCCTAATCGCTGTTGTGCGAATTGCCCAAAACAAAATGCCCGCGCCAAGAAAGAACCATATGCTTTCGGACTCTGTGATGATGGTAACGGCGGCGCTGGCTAAGAAGATGCCCCATAGCAGCCGGTTGTTGCCAATAGTCTTGAGAGTAAGCTTGTACGCGCTAATGGTAATGATGCCGATTACGGAAGCGCCGACTCCGTAGAACACCGCTTGCATCCAGCCAATCCCACCGAAATGCACATAGGCCCAGCCAAGAGCAACAACCATCACAAACGAAGGCAGAACGAAAGCCGTTCCCACCGCTGTCGCACCTAGAACTCCATGGTGCACGAACCCAAGATAGATCGCCAACTGAGCAGCAAGCGGCCCGGGCATGAGTTGAGCCAGCGTCATTCCTTCTTTGAATTCTGACTCGCTAATCCACTTCTTCTGTTCGACCAAGTCGCGGTGCATGTAGCCCACCAATGCTACGGGGCCGCCGAATCCGATTGTTCCTAATCGGAAGGCGTAGGCCGATAGTTGCCCAAGAGAGTAGGGTTGCCTTGCCGTTTCCATGCGGGTGCCGTATTGGTGTTTCGAAAGGCCTACATCCGCCTAAAAGGTGATGTAACCACGGTTACTGAGCAGGGATTCTAGCAGACTTTACTGACAACCGAAAGGACTCAACATACGCCGATCGCTGGTCTCCTGGGATCATCAGGCGGTTCAGGCTTGTGAACAAGCTAACGGAATGAACTCCGATTATCCCTTTGGTTCCTGCTGCGTGGCGCAGTGGATTCCGCCACCGCCAGCTGCAATTCCGTCTATGTTGAGCATCACGATTTCGCGGTTCGGAAAACAGTCCTGCAGCTTTTCCTTTGCCAGACCATCGGTCTTGGGATCACCAAATTCGGTTGCTATAACTGCCTTGTTGCAGACGTAGAAGTTGATGTACCCCGCGCAGAAGTCGTCGTTCTCAAAACGCTCTCGAACCACCGACGGAGATTCGAGGGGAATGACTTTCAGCTTTTTGCCGCGAGCATCGGTGGCTTGTTCAAGAATCTCAATTTGCCGCAGCGTTAGTTTGTTCTCGGGCGAGTCTTTGTCCGGATCGAAATGTGCGACAACGACACCTGGGCTTGTAAATCTTGCGTAAAAATCGGTGTGGCCGTCTGTAATGTCTGCACCGCGTACTCCTGGAAGCCATATTACCTTTTTAATACCGAGCGTTGTCAATAGTTCTTCTTCGCAGTCCTTCTTAGTCCAATCGGGATTGCGGTTGGAGTTGATCACGCAGCTCTCCGCAATGATTGCAGTTCCTTCGCCATCGACTTCAACGCCACCGCCCTCTAAACAAATGTCGGTCTCGATCAATTCGACGTCAGACTCGTCAGCCATCATCGCAGCAACGCGAGAGTCGCTCCTGAATTCTTGCTTTTCGCCCCAGCCATTGAAATTGAAGTCCACTGCTGCTTTGTCGCCAGCCTCATTCAAGACATAGACGGCCCCAGAGTCTCGAATCCAAAGATCATTCAGAGGGCACTCGACAAATTCGATGTTCGCAAGGCTCGAAAACTGCTTCTTCGCTAACTCAAGTTCGGTAGGACGAACACACACCACGACTGGCTCAAATTTGGCAATCGCCTGAGCAACGGTTGCTATATTCTTGCGAACTTCGCCAATTAGCTTGCGGCCCCAGATTTCTTCTGTTGCTCCGAAAGCCATCCAGGTACGTTCATGCGGTTCACCCTCTTCAGGCATAAACCAAGAGTCTCTCAAGGTCTTAACTCCGGTAAGCGGATTTTGGCCACAGGCCTTGCGCGTGACGCCAACATACGACGCACTGAGTAGTGTTGAACGAATTAGAAACTCGCGGCGTCGCATGACTTTCTTGCCTCAACCAATCGTTCTGGTGGAAAATAGGGTGCGTACATCGGCATATTTCAGGTTATCCTAACACATTCTTACCGCCTTCGAAGCCTCACACGAGCAGGGGATTTTTTGTGGACCGGACAGCGCACTGGGAAAACGTCTACCAAACGAAGAACTCGACCGAAGTCAGTTGGTACGAGCCTGATCCAAAGCAATCACTGGACTTGATCGTCGAGGCTGCCGGCGAAAAGCGTGGCCGAGTCATCGATGTGGGTGGCGGGCAATCGTTTCTCGTCGATCGTCTGCTCGACTCGGGATTCAAGCAGGTGGCTGTGTTGGATATTTCCAGCGCCGCCATCGAGGCGACCAAGGCTCGACTAGGCGAACGAGCGTCGCAAGTGGAATGGATGGTTGCCGACATTACCCAAGTTGAGTCGCTGGGCGAGTTCGACATCTGGCACGACCGAGCGGTGTTTCATTTCTTAACCGATCCAGTCGACCGAAAGCGCTACATGGAATTGTTGAAGCGATCGCTGCCGATCGGCGGGCACTTCGTCATAGGAACGTTCGCCGAAGGCGGTCCCGAAAAGTGCAGCGGTCTGACGATCTGCCAATACAATGCAGCCACGATGCAAACGGAGTTGGGGCCAGCATTCGAACCGGTAGAATGCAGCGAGTACCTGCACACCACGCCAACCGGCAAGCCCCAGCAATTCTTCTTCGGTGTCTACAAACGCATTGCCTGAACTGTAAACAAATCAATCCACTAGGATGGACGACAAAGTGAAAGCATTCGCTGAGATTAGGTCATATAAGGTTACGGTTCTTGCAATTGCATTGACGGTCAATTTATTGACCGTGTTGACGTATGGGCAAGAATCAAAAGACAAATTGCTGGACGATGCAAAGACGACGTTCGGTATTGTTTCTGCTCCTAGGCAGGAAGAACTCGATAAACCGATCGTCGAACTTGGGCGGCATTTGTTTTGGGACGAGCGACTCTCAGCCAATGGAAAGATTGCTTGCGCGTCATGCCATGCCGCCAGCAGTTGGGGAGCGGATGTGGAAAGGTTCTCGCTGGATGTAAAGGGCAAGCTTACCAAGCGTAACTCGCAAACGGTTTTCAATTCGATGCTGCAGCCGCATCTCCGGTGGACGGGCGATCGAAAGTCAGGGGCGCATCAAGCAGAGAAGTCGCTCACCGGTTCAATGGGATTCACAAACGCCGATGACGTAATCGCACTGTTGAAGCTCCACGGCTATGAATCAAGATTTAAGGATACATTTTCTTCGATTCCCGATGCGATGACTCCAGTCAATTATGCCAAAGCAATCGAAGCTTACGAGGCAACGCTGGGCACGCCAGCTCCGTTTGATCGCTACTTGAACGGACAAGCAGACGCATTGAATGGGGAACAGAAGCAAGGCCTACGGCTGTTTATGGAAGTTGGTTGCGCCGATTGCCACTCAGGCAAACTGCTCGGTGGAGAGTCATTGGAGAAGTTTGGTGTTCATAGTGAGTACTGGAAAGCG
>JALOQS010000364.1 GCA_025459355.1 Pirellula sp. | reverse complement strand
AAACTCTAGCTCCTTGATGTTCCTTACTGCTTCCAAATCGACCGAGACGATCGCGATGGAATCGGCCGGTATATTTTGAAAGCGACTCGGCTTCTCCTGCGCATTAATCGATGCAATCGAACCAAACAATGTGAATGCCGTGAACAGCGGCAACAGACTCTTCTTCATACTAAGAACTCACTGGGGATAAGACATCGGACAATCTTCGGATGAAGTATAATGCATGGCAGGGCCGCAACAACTATGGAAAGAGCTGTAAACAGATTGAGTTACAGGAGGCTCCATTCTGTCTCAAAACCAGGCAATTCGTTGATCGAATCAACATTTCTCTAGCTGAGCTGCTGGGCTTCTTGCGTAAAAAGCTCCGATTTAGACTCGTCCGTAAGTCTTTCAAGATCACTCGTTTTCTATCAAAATAAGGGCCGGTATCCCTATTTCTGCACCAAGGAATATTCAATGCGAATCGCTGCTGTAATCGCCATCTCAGTTTTTGTTTCGGTTCTCGCTGTGACTATAGCGCAAGAGCAACAAACCTCTCCACCCCCAGTAGTCACTACCAAACTACAACCCTGGGTTGGGAAGTGGATCGGAGAAGCCTCTAACGAGGTGGCCGGTGGTGACAATCAGAAATTCACGGTGCAGTTGTTTGTTTCTCCGAGCAAAACACCCAATCGCTGGACGTGGCAAATCACTTATACAGGAGCGGCTGGCAAGAGCGTCCGAGATTACGAATTGGTCGCGATCGATGAGTCAAAGGGTTTGTACGTTCTTGACGAGAAAAATGGTATCAAGCTTCCAGCGACGTTGTTTGAGGATTCGCTACATTTCCATTTTGCTGTCTCAGGTCAAACTCTGTGGTCTAGGTACCGGATTGTGACGAATGGCGAAACGTCTATCGAATATGAGTTGGTCACGGCAGCGAGCCAAGACGCGACAACAACGGGAACAGACGAGATTGAAGTCATTGGCCTGCAGCCCGCGTCACGTCAATTTGCAACGCTCAAACCCATTGCAGAATCGAAGGAGGGAGAGACCTCGGGCAAGTGATGTGATGAGAATCGTAGGAAAGGGATCGTTTTTTGAATGGGGCTCGGCGGAGCGATCCACGACTGTGGTAACGATCAGGGAATTCAGCCTAAACGGAGGGTGAAAGAGCCGGTTTTGGATCGACAGTTACTCACAACTGGATAAAACTTGAGGTTTATTCATGCTGGCTTTTGCTACGATTTTCCTTACTGAATTTTCCCAAGGTGTTTTTGATGCGTTCGTATAACGTCTGCGGTCTCGGCAACGCGATTGTTGATATTTTTCTAGAAACCTCTGACCAAGAGTTCGCGGGGTTGGGCTTCGAACGTGGCACGATGCGTTTGGTCGATGCTGCTGAGCAAAAGGCTCTGCTGGAGCAACTCAACACAAAAGGGCACGAGCTCCGCTTGGTAAGTGGCGGATCGGTGGCAAACTCGATCATTGGCATGTCGCAGTTGGGCGGCAAAGGGGCATTTATTGGCTGCGTTGGTGACGACCGATATGGCCTTCACTACGTTGAAGAATTCTCCGATCTCAAAATCAATATCGGTAACCCCGTGATCGTTTCCGAAGCGACAGGTACGAGCCTCGTGCTAGTGACTCCAGACGCAGAGCGAACCATGCGGACTTGTTTGGCCGTTTCGAGTCACCTAGCTGCCAAACACGTTGATGCCGATCGAATCGCTCAGTCGGAGTGGCTCTTTATCGAAGGCTACGTATTTGCCAATCCTGAAACGGGCCAACATGCGATTCGCGAAGCCATTCGATGTGCGAAACATTCAGGGACCAAGATTGCGATCACTTGCTCGGATGGCTTTATCCCACAAGTCTTCGGTGATGCGTTACATGAAGCCCTCAAGGATTGTACGCTACTGTTCTGCAATGCCCCAGAAGCCATGGCCATCACCAAAACCGATGACAGTACCAAGGCCTTTAACGCACTGAAGACGATTGTTCCGAATTGCGTTGTGACTGATGGACCCAATGGTGCCTTTGTCAACTACGAAGGGACCGAGTGCCATGTACCTTCCTTTGTGTGTCAGCCAAAAGATTTGACTGGTGCCGGTGATATGTTTGCTGGTGCATTTCTTTACGGTATTACTCACGGCTACGCTCCGGCTGTGGCTGCCAGAGCCGCTAACTTTCTTTGCATGAAAGTGATCACTCAAGTGGGTGCTCGTTTGATCGGCGATGCTCAAACATTTTGGCAAGAGGCACTCGATGATTATCGGGCTGATGATGTAGGTGGCTGAACCCATGAATAACTTGATCTCGTTGACATGTCGTATACTGGCTATTGGTTTCCTTGCCAATTACGGTTTGTTGATGAGCCTAGGGCAAGATTCGAATCCAATCGTCGGAGAAGAAACGTCGATTGGTATCTATGACCGTCCTTTCGGTCCGATTCATCAAAGCAGGTCGATTGTCACCGCACGGAAAGGAATGGCCTCGACAAGCGACCCCCGTGCCACACAAGCCGCGATCGAAATCTTGAAGCAAGGTGGTAGCGCCGTCGATGCGGCCATTGCAGCGAATGCCGTTCTAGGGGTCGTAGAACCGATGAGCTGCGGTATCGGTGGGGATCTTTACTCCATCGTTTGGGATGCCAAAACGGAAAAGTTGTACGGGCTTAACGCGAGTGGTCGCAGCCCCGCGAAGCTAACGCGGAACGTGTTTGCCGAACAGAATATAAGCGAGATTCCACTCTACGGACCATTGTCATGGAGCGTGCCGGGTTGTGCGGCTGGTTGGCATGATCTCCATACAAAGTTTGGCAAGCTGCCGATCGATACGTTGCTCGCACCTGCCATTCGTTTGGCGGAAGAAGGATTCGCCGTTGCGCCTACGATTTCCGAAGTTTGGAAGGAGATGGAAGAGAAGTTAAGTAAGCATGCTGACTCAGTTGCTACGTTTCTCCCTCAAGGCAGAGCACCAGAGATGGGTGAAGTCTTCCGCAATCCGAATCTAGCCAAAACTTATAAACAACTTGCTCGGCAGGGGCTACCCAGCTTTTATACAGGTTCAATCGCCGACACGATTGTTCAGTACAGCGATAGCAATAACGGCTATTTTTCCAAGGAGGATTTCACTAATCACCGTAATGAATGGGTCGCACCCATATCGACCAACTATCGCGGCTATGATGTTTGGCAGATTCCACCCAATGGGCAAGGGCTCGCAGTTTTGCAGATGCTGAATGTTCTAAGCCAATTTCCTGTTGCTGAGATGAAATGGGGATCAGCCGAGTATCTGCATTTGCTCGTAGAAGCAAAAAAATTGGCCTACGCAGATCGCGCTCGCTATTATGCCGATATGGCTTTTGAAGAGGTGCCTGTCGAGCAACTCAATTCGATCCAATACGGAAAACAGCAAGCTGCACGCATCGACTTAAATCGTGCAGCGACCAATGTAGAGGCTGGAGATTCCAAGTTAGTTACGGGTGATACGGTTTACTTGTGCGTGGTAGATGAAAATCGCAATTGTTGCTCATTGATTCAGAGTAACTATTACGAATTTGGAAGCCAAATGGTGCC
>JALOQS010000363.1 GCA_025459355.1 Pirellula sp. | reverse complement strand
CTACGCCCGAGGGTCGGTGGTTTGCGTTCGCTGCACCAGATGGCCTTCCTCTCATCGAATGCGCAAAGCAAGGAATCCAACTCCCCTGGCCGATCACTCGTTCCGTACTCGAACAAGTTACGGAGCTAGCTAGCGTGACGGTTGCTGAAACGCTTGCTCCCCCGGCCGAATCACACAGAGAAGACGATGCTTACAGCGGTCTCGATGCCAATCAACTGTGGATCGATTCTTCGGGTCGGCTAACTCAAATTGATTTTCGATGTTCTTCGGATCGGCCCGAAAGCATTGTCCCGTTGGTTTGCAAACTAGGATTACCGCGCCAGCATCGCCTCCGAAAATCACTTCAATCCGTCAACTCCGCGAGTTCATTGCTACCTATTGAGTGCCTGCCGCCATTACAAGCCGTGCAAATGTTGGAAAGGGTAGCAACCGGCGTTCGTCCGCCATCGCCGTCCGCGTTGAAACAGACGCTGGAGAAACTGGATAAACAATCGCACGAGCTGACTCCTAGGTCTCGATTCGTGTCGGCTGCTGCGTCAATGGGGCTGATGTCCCCCTTGATTTTTATTGCAGTTATCATGCTCATTGTTCCATCGGTGATACTTATTGTTGATGGACTGTACAAAGAGATTCGCAAACTTAAGTCAATGGCCATGTATGCGGAACAGCCAGAACTCTTTGCAAACACATGGCAGTTTGCATCCAAGGAACAGAAAGACCACTGGACCAGCTCGAACGGTCGCGCCGAGATTCAACAAGCGTTAGAACTCCAAACAGATCGCATGCAAAACGCATTGAACCAAGTCGGTTCGTTTGAAAGAATGATCATCACGAATATTCCGAAGATAAACCTAGAGTCCCCCCCGATTTATGGGCCCAAGGGCACAACACCGAATACGATACCAGTCGATGCGGAGGATGAGCAAGAAGCGAGCGAGGAATCCAACGAACGAATTAAAATCAGTGCAGGTCCCATGAATGTTGTTGAAGTGAACTTTGGGCAGGAGCAGATGGACACGGAGTTGTTGCAATCGATCATGCAGAGTGTGGAAAATAGTAAACAGTCCCCCCAAAGCGATAAGCAGTTTCCGGATTTCCTCGTCGTTAGTATTGGCATGGGGGTATGCATGCTATGGACGGCGTTGACGTTTGGTGGGATTACGAAGCACATCACCGGCATCAGCTACATGCGACGCAATGGAAAACGCATGGGGATTCTTCGAAGCTTTTGGCGAGCGATACTGCTTTATTCGCCACTACTGCTCGTGGCGTACCTAATCTCCTACTGCAACACGCAGGGCTATGAGTACCTTTGGTGGGGGACCCTTCTCAAACGAGTCTTTTTCATCCTTCTTATTGCCTATTTGGCAACAACGCTCATTTGGTATCGCAGAACTCCATTAGACGTGCTCGCCGGTACAGTCGCCGTTCCTCGCTAACGTAAATCTTTACAGCCTCGAACGCTGCAGGTACTACAAACCTGCCGTTTCGCCCCTTGAACTTTGTGTTAAAGTACTATCAAGATCGCGTTACCCGTGCCTTTCGCTGAGCATCCACTATGTCAACTGCCTCTCCCGCATCCAAATCAAGCCAAACTCCGCAATTCGCCTCACACATCGCCAAGATCCGTAAGGAATTCTTTTCACGAGATGCCCGTCGTTGGCCAATCTTCGCCGATCCGGCCCTCGCGGACATCATTCATTTCCGTGGTAGCCATCTGCCTCCTGACGACCGACTCGCAGCCTATCCCAATGGGATGACCGAATACGATGAGCTTCGACAGGACAGCACAGTACCTGAGACCGGCCGACCTTTGTCCGAAGTCAGTCGCCGGCTTGTCTTTGTCGGTGCGTTGTCCAAGTGCTGGGAAGATCCGGCCAGCGTTGAGAACGTCATAACAACACCTTGTGACGCTGCGATTCAAGGTGCAGCCATGGGGATACTTGCGAACCCCAATCTCGTGTACAGCGAATACGCGGGCATGGCCGAGGAGCTGGAGCGTGTGGTCGTGCGGCAGATCGCGAACTTGGTCGGTTACGATCCGAACCTTGCCACAGGCGTCTTTACTCAAGGCGGAACCTTTTGCAATTTGTACGGCTACCTGTTTGGTATCCGGAAAGCGATGCCGCAGTCTCTGCATCTGGGCCTGGAGTACGGTCAAGATTATCGCATGATCAATTCTCAAGGAGGTCATTATTCGAACACGACGAATCTATCCTTGCTCGGTGTCAACATTTCCAAGAAGACGATTCGTATCAAATTGACCCAAGCGAGCAACATTGATTTAAAGGACCTTGAGGATCAACTCACGGCCTGTTTCCGATTAGGCTGCATCGTGCCCACCATCATGCTCACGATGGGAACGACCGACACGTTTGCCGTCGACCAAGTGAAACCAGTTAGAGATCTTGCGGACCGACTCGCCAGGAAATTCTCCATCCCTCAGCCCCATATCCATGTCGATGCTGCGGTCGGTTGGCCGTTGATCTTTTTCCTGGATTATGATTTCGATCGTAACCCGCTTCAGATCATGCCGCAAACATTAGAAGGGTTACGAAAGAATGTCGATCTCTTTCGCGAATTGAAGTTCGCAGATTCGTTTACGGTCGACTTTCAGAAATGGGGTTATGTCCCGTACACCTCTAGCTTGGTCATGGTTAAAGATCGAGCCTCCATGCAAGCGCTCGAGCATGATCCAGAGAATTTTTCTTACTTCGAAAAGAACGTACAAGGGCAGACCCATTTGCAATCCACCATTGAATGTTCACGGGGAGCGGCTGGCCTGTTCGGAGCTTATGCTGCATTAAACTCGATGGGTAAACAGGGCTATCAAATTCTGATTGCTCATGGCCTACAGAATGCGGACTATCTCAGGCGCCGTTTACAAAAGACTCGTGGTGCTATCGCGGTTGCCCCAGAGAACTGCGGACCAAGTGTTGGATTTCGACTTTACGACCCAGTTGGGATTACTGATCCGGCGGCAGAATTAGCGATTGAAAAGCAGTCGACCGGAACAGCAGAGGGACGCAAGCATTTAGCGGAAAACACCGCCTATCATCGACGGGTCTTTCTCGAGCGTGGCAAGGTCGGACTATACACAAACTGGATTCAGTACGTGACCCATTCGGATTACGATGAGCAGGGGCAATGGGTCCCGATCCCTGGAGAGAAAGCGGTCTTCATGAACCCGCATACTCAGCAGACCCACATCGACCAATTCCTAGCTCGGATACATGGCTAACGGTAACGAGCGTCTATCCATAGCGTAGGGCTTCGATTGGATCGAGTTTGGCCGCTCTTCGAGCGGGATAGATTCCTGATGCGATTCCGACCGACAACGATACGGCGCTAGCGATGAACAAGGAGCTCGTGGTAACCAAAGTCTTCATGCCCGTTATATACGTCACCAACTGCGGAAACGTGACGCCAATTCCCAAGCCAATAATGGTTCCGATCAAGGACAGAACGGCCGTCTCAACCAGAAACTGCATGATGATGTCCCATTGTTTTGCACCCAAGGCTCGACGAATTCCAATTTCGCGAGTTCGCTCGCTGACGCTGGCC